>JBCDEC010000006.1:0-39370 GCA_039179965.1 Pseudomonadota bacterium | reverse complement strand
TGGCTATATCCGGATGGAGCAGAAGCGCGGCCTGATCGGGATATACGAGAAGACCGATCCGAACGCGGTCTGGCAGGATCATTGCCCCTGGGAATACGAGAACTGGCTGTTCGATCCCGACTACGATCGCGTCATGCCTTATCTCGAAGAAAGCCTGAACCGGATGCCAATCTTCGCCGAGCTGGGTATCCAGCGGGCGGTCCATGGGGCGATCAGCCACCCGCCGGACGGCAACCCGCTGATTGGACCCGCACCTGGCGTGCAGAACTACTGGTGTTGCTGCGGCACGCAGATCGGCATCGGCTGGGGCCCGGGGCTGACCCGCGAACTGGCGCGCTGGATGGTGCATGGGGCTGCTGACATCTCCATGCGCGACTATGATCCGCGCCGCTTTGGCAGGTATGCCACCAAGGCGTGGCAGGTGATCAAGGCGCAAGAGGATTACTGCCTGCGTCATGAAATCCCGTTCCCGCATTTCAACCGATTGGCCGGGCGCCCCGTCAAACCCTCACCATTGCACGAGGCCCTCGTCGCGAAAGGCGCCGTGCACGAAGAGGTCTATGGTTTTGAGCGTCCGCGCTGGTTTGCCAGAAACGGGGTCGCGCAACAGGACCACTATGCCTTTCATCGCACCGTTGTGGACGACCTCGTGTCCGAAGAAGTGCGCGCCGTGCGCGAGCGGGTCGGCCTGATCGATGTCACCGCCTTCGCCAAAGTCGAGGTCTCAGGATCAGACGCCTACGCTCTCTTGGATCGGCTGACCGCCAACCGGATGCCGCAGAAAACCGGTGGGATCGCCCTGACCCACATGCTCAACCGCCGGGGCCGGATTGAATTGGAGGCGACTCTCGTCCGGCTGGCGGATGATCGGTTCTATCTGGTCTGCGCGGCTTTCTTCGAACAACGGCTTCTGGATCATCTGGCCCGCCACCGCGGCGCTGAACAGGTTACGGTCACCGCGCTGTCGGACACCTGGGCTGCCCTTGCGCTCAACGGGCCGCGCGCGCGGGATGTCCTGGGCGCCTGTACCGCGGCCGATCTGTCAAACGCGAGATTCCGCTGGCTTTCGGCCCGGGACATCGTGATCGCGGGCCACACTGTGCGCGCCATGCGGCTGTCCTATGCCGGAGAGCTGGGATGGGAACTTCATATGCCCAACGCGGCGTGTCTCGACGTCTACGAGGCGCTTTTCGCAGCGGGCGCCGCCCATGGGATCGTCGATTACGGCAGCTTTGCAATGAACGCGATGCGGATGGAAAAGGCGTTCAAGGGCGCCGGCGAACTGACCAACGAAGTCACGCTGGCCGAGGCGGATCTCTTGCGATTTGCCCGCCGGGACAAGGCGTATCTGGGCAAGGATCTGACCCTGAACGACGACCTGCCCTGGATCTGCGCCTATCTCGCCATTGACCCGGACGGGCAGATCGATGGGCATGGCGGAGAAGCGGTGCTTTTGGACGGGGCCGTCGTCGGCTCGACCGCGTCCGTCGCCTATGGGCCGACAGTGGGAAAGATCCTGGCCTTTGCTTATGTCACTCCGGCCGCCGCCGCGCCGGGCACGTGTTTGGAGGTGGTCATCCACGGCCAGCCCCGCGCCGCGCGCGTGCTGGGCGCGCCAGCCTATGATCCGCAAAGCCTGTTGCCGCGCAGTGACAGTCCGCGCGCGGCCGCCGAGTGAGAGGCCCGCTTGCACATGAAGATCACCCGGCTCACGCTTTGGTCCGTCGATCTGAGCAGCCATGAAACCTACTACATGGCGGACGGCAAAGCCTGTGCCATGGTGCAGACCCATGTGCTGTGCCTTGAGACGGACACGGGCCTCAAGGGGTGGGGAGAGGTGTGCCCGATCCCGCATTATCTGCCGGCCTTTGCCAAAGGCGTGCCAAGCGCGGTGGCCGAAATGGCGCCGGAGATTCTGGGTATGGAACCGTTTGGTGTCGATGCGCCGATGCGCAAGCTCGACGGGTTTCTGGTCGGGCATGCCCATGCCAAGTCGATTGTCGATATCGCCTTGTGGGACCTCTTTGGTCAGGCCGTCAGTCAGCCGCTCTACGCCTTGCTGGGCGGGCGGACGCGCCGGGACATGCCGCTCTACCATTCGATCACCTGCATCGCGCCGGACGAGATGGCCCGGATTGCGCGGGAGGCCCATGCCAGCGGGATTCGCCAGTTCCAGGCCAAGCTGGGCGTTGACGCCGATTGGCAGGCCGATGCCGAACGCCTTGCAAAAGTGCGCGAAGCGGTGGGTTCGGGGCCCATCGTCTACGGCGATTGGAACTGCGGGGCCAGCAAGCTGCAGGCGACACGCACCGGCCGCGCCGTGGCGCACCTTGATGTGATGCTTGAACAGCCCTGCCAGACGCTTGAAGACTGCGCCGCCGTCCGGCAAGCCACTGGCCTGCCGATGAAAATAGACGAAGGGGCCTATGACCTCGCCACATTGCTGCGGGCGCGGGAACTGGGCTGTCTCGACGTTGTGGCGCTGAAACTGTCGAAATTCGGGGGTCTCTCGGCAATGCGCAGGGCGCGGGATCTGACGGTACATCTGGGCGCGGAGATCTGCGCGGAGTGCACCTGGGGTTCAGACATTGTCACCGCCGCGTCGCTGCACTTTGCAGCATCCACGCCACATGGCGCTTTGCTCAACACCTGCGATCTGTCAGGCTATGTCGCGCCGCGCCTCTGCCCCGACGCGCCCACACGCGGCCAAGGCCGCATCGGACCGCCCGAGGGGCCGGGGCTTGGCGTAACACCTGATCCTGCGGTCCTGGGCCGCCCTGTTTTGGAGTGCGCCTGACATGAACCGCGTCAGTACCCAAGCCGAGTGGATCGCCCGCGCGCAAACGGTCTTGCCGGCGGGCGGGTTCGGAAACTTCGACCCCGGCATCATCATTGCCCGTGGTGCGGGATCGAGGGTCTGGGACGAAGACGGCGTCGAATATGTCGACTATCTGATCGGTTCAGGGCCGATGCTTTTGGGTCATGGCCATCCCGAGGTGATGGAGGCCGTTCTCGAACAACTGCCAAAGGGGATGACGTTTTTTGCCAACAACACCAAGGGCATCGAGCTTGCCGAGGCGATAGTCGAGGCGGTGCCCTGCTGTGCGCAGGTGCGGTTTGTCGCCTCGGGTGGCGAAGCCGACATGTATGCCATCCGCCTGGCCCGGGCGGTCACCGGGCGTGACAAGATCCTCAAGTTTGAAGGTGGGTATCACGGGATGAGCGCCGAGGCGCAAATGAGCCTCGCACCGGACCAGCGGCAGAACTTTCCCCAACCGGTCCCCGACAGCGCCGGCATCCCCCAGGGAGTCGCCGATCAGGTGCTCATTGCGCCGTTCAACGATCTCGCGGCGGTGGAGTCCTTGCTCAGCGATCATACAGACATCGCGGCCATCATCGTCGAACCGCTTCAGCGCATCATTCCCGCCGCACCGGGATATCTGCAGGGCCTGCGCGATCTCTGCACCCGACATGATGTTCTGCTGATATTTGACGAGATCGTCACCGGTTTTCGGCTGGCTTACGGGGGCGCGCAGGACCGCTACGGTGTGACGCCCGACATCTGCACATTGGGCAAGATCATCGGTGGCGGCTTTCCTCTGGCAGCCCTTGGAGCGCGCGCCGAGATCATGCAGCATTTTGACAAGGCCATTGTCGGCGGGGACAAATGGCTCATGCAGTTGGGCACCCTGTCGGGCAATCCGGTTGCGGCGGCCGCCGGGCTCAAAACCATGGAGATTCTGCGTCGTGACGGGGCCTATGACCAGCTTCGCCAAACCGGCCGCGCGTTGCAGACCATGCAATCCGAAGCGCTCGCAAATGCTGGCATCGCGCACCGGATTTGCGGCGATGAGACATTGTTTGATCTCTACTTCACGGATCGGGCCTGTACGGATTACCGAAGTGCTGTGCATGACGATCCCGAGCACAACGAGGTGTACAACCGGGTGTTGCGGCAGGCGGGGGTGTTCAAGGCGCCGGGCAAATTGTACCCGTCCCTCGCGGTCTCTGGTGAGGATCTCGAAATGACGAAAGTGGCGGTTGAACGGGCCGTTCAGGCGCTTTGCGAGCGTCGTTAGCGCGGTCCCGGCGGACGGCCCCGGCGGAAGAAGACTGAGCCGGGTGCCAAGGGGTGTCCGATACGCGGGACAGGCGCAGTTGGCCTTTCCTCTTTGACCCGGGCGCGCGGCGCTAGAGTGGTGTGAAATCTTGCGCGCCAGGGGCGGCCTCTGCCATGTCTGAGGTCGCCGTCGCGGCGGGTTCGATCAGAACCACCTCGCAGGTGTCCGTCAGCGCCACCGGGCAATGTTCGACCCCGTGTGGCACCACGATAAACTCACCTTCCTGCACGATTTCCTCGCGGTCGCGAAACCGCATCAACAGCCGCCCGCGATGCACCAGGAACAATTCGTCTTGGGTGGCATGGAAATGCCAGGTGAACTCCCCTTCGAACTTCGCGAGCTTGATCTGCATGTTGTTGATCTGCCCGGCGATGCGCGGTGACCAGGGGTCTTCGAAGGTGCCAAAGGCGCGATCGAGGTTCTTTTTGCCAAAAGGTGACAGGTGGCCATTCAGTTCGGCCACGTCGCGGACAATCGCGGCTAGTTGGGCATCGAGACTTTCGTCGTTCGACGGATACGCGCCATCCAGCGCGGCTGTTCCGATCGTGAACCCGGCGGCGCCGGCAGCCTGAACCGAGGCGATACGGTCCGGATCGGCAATCGAGCCGGCCACGATGACGGGCTTGCCGGCGGCTTTGCAGACGGCGGCGATCAAACCCGGCGTATCCTCCAGCGGCGAGCGGTAGGCCAGAAGGTCAAGCCCGTGCACGCCCTTGAGGGCCGCAAGGCTGCGGGCGCTTTCGGCAATCTCCTCGATGGTTCCGTCCAGCACGCTTGGATGGCCGACGATCCGCCCCGGGAAGGGGAAATATCGGATCTCACTGGCGCTGATGATCGGCAGCACGTCATCAACTCGCGTGCCGCCCAACAGAATGTCGACGCCGATCTCCAAGGCGGCGCGGGCTGACGCGATCTCGCTCTCGCGGTCGAGGCTGACCACCTCCAGATAGGAGGTCGCGCCTTTGGCCCGGATCGCCGCATTCAGTGCTTTCAGGGCCTCAACCGGCAGACCGACGTCCTTGAACCCGATGTGCCGGACCCCCAGTGACAGCGCGGTTTCCAGATGATCTGCGGCTTCGGCAACGGTGCGGTCATTGCGGGTGAGCATAAAAATGAAACGCAGGCCCATTACGCGACCTCCTCCGCCTTTTGGCGGGTCGCGACGAGGCGGCGCGCATAGTCGATGGCGGTCGACAGGCTGGTGGCATCCGCGACCCCCGTGCCAGCGATATCAAAGGCCGTCCCGTGATCCGGTGAGGTGCGCACAAAGGGCAGTCCGAGGGTGATGTTCACGCCTTTCTCGACCCCGAGGTATTTCACCGGGATAAGCCCCTGATCATGGTATTGCGCGACCACGACATCGAATTTGCCGGTCCGCGCCGCCATAAAGACGGTATCGCCGGGCCAGGGGCCCGAGACATCGATCCCGTCGCGGCGCGCCGTTTCTATGGCCGGCGAAATAATGTCGATCTCTTCGCGCCCGAACAGCCCGTTTTCGCCAGCATGCGGGTTCAGACCGGCCACGGCGACGCGCGGTTTGGGGACCCCCAGATCGATGCAGGCGTCATGCGCCAGCCGGATTGCATCCATTTGGGCGGCGAAGTCGGCGGCATCGATCGCGTCGCGCAGGCTCATGTGGATCGTGACCAGAACGGTGCGAATGTCCTCGTTGGCAAGCATCATGGCCACACGAGATGCTCCCGAAAAGGACGCCAGGATCTCTGTATGGCCGGGAAAGGCCAGACCGGCCGCGGCCAGGGCCTCTTTGTGGATCGGCGCCGTGACAAGACCCGAGACACGCTGCTCCCGGGCCAGTTCGATCCCCGCGACAATGGCGTCATAGGCGGCCTGACCGCTTGCCGATGAGACCTGTCCAATGGGATGGGCGTGGTCCTGCGATGTGCGCACCACCTCGATCACCCCGGCAGCCGGCGCGGCGTCCTGCGGCCCGGCGATCTCGCGAACACTCAGATCGAGACCAATCGCAGAAACGGCCTCGCGCAGGACCGACGGGCTGCCCAGCACGATGCAGACGCCCGCGCGACCCGCGGCAAAGGATTTGACGATGATCTCCGGTCCGATGCCCGACGGATCGCCCATCGTAATGGCCAGCGGCAGATTGGATTTGCTCATGCGGCACTCCTTTGACGCTGTCGCAGGCGCGATCGTTCGGGTGGCATGGGTTTGCGCGGCCACCCGCGTTGCCCGTCGACAGCATATGCGCTCGTTGAGGCTAGGATGATCGCTCAGCCGATGCTCTGCAAGAGCCCTCTGAGGCCTGCCAACACCTCAGGCAAACACTCGATCTGACGGTGCGGCCCGCGTACAGAACGCCAGCCTGTGCCGCTCGGCCGCAAGGCGACCGGCAATTTGCCGAAGGACGCAGGGGCCGGTCATTTGATATTCGACGCCACCCTGCAGGATTGGTGCCGGACCGAAGGCAAGGGGTCGACGACCGTTGAACAAAGCCCCGGATTTATCGGGTCCTGCAAGACGCAGTTTGGCAATTTTCGGGAGGAGTGGTGGAGCCTAGGGGGATCGAACCCCTGACCTCTACAATGCCATTGTAGCGCTCTCCCAGCTGAGCTAAGGCCCCAAAATGTGCAGTGCTGATAGGCCCTCCACCGGGTGGGATCAAGCGAAAAATCCCGACCCGGAAAGGGAAAGTGGGGGCCTCAGTCTTCGTCTTCCGACGGCACATCCGCCAGGTCATCAAGCGAGACATTGTCTTCGGCGTCGTCATCTTCCAGCACGTCATCGCCGAGATCAACGTCAACCGTATCCTCTTCATCGTCGAGGACTACGTCTTCTTCTTCTTCGGTCTTCTGTTTGGCCTTGAGCGTCACGGCATCTTCGGCATCGGCCGCGATCATGCGGCTCTTGCCGGTGTCGAGTTCGACAACGTCGCCCGTGTAAGGGCTGACAATCGGTGAGCGGTTGAGGTCGTAAAACCGCTTTCCGGTGGTCGGACAAACGCGTTTGACGCCCCATTCTTCCTTGGGCATGTCACTATCCTTGTCAAATGGGTGTGAGTCGTTTCGAAGATTCTGGCCAAGTGCCACAGCGGGCGGGGGCTGTCAAAGGCTTTGCGCGCCAGTCATTGCGGAGAACCAATGGGTGAACATGTCCTGTCCGGAGCCCCTCCGGTCCCGGTTGTCCTGCGCCGCTCGGCGCAGGCGCGACGCCTGTCGCTGCGGGTCTCGCAGTTGGATGGGCGTGTGACACTGACGCTTCCGCGGGGCGTCAGCGAAGAAGAGGCGCTGGCCTTTGCCGAAACAAAGGGCGACTGGGTCCGGTCGCATCTGGCGGCGCGCGGTGGCGATGTGGCGATCGAGCCGGGCGCTGTTGTGCCGATCGAGGGGCAGCTGCGCGACATCCGGTGCGGCCCGGGCCGCAGTGTCCGCCTTGAGGAGGGCGCGCTTGTGGTGCCCTCCAGCCGGACCGCCGCGCGGGTGCAGGGGTTTCTCAAGGAACTGGCCCGCGACCGGCTGGCGGCGGCCTCCGATCACCATGCGGCCGCGCTGGGGCGGCGCTATACCCGTCTGAGCTTGCGCGATACGCGGTCGCGCTGGGGGTCCTGTTCGTCTTCCGGCGGGCTGATGTATTCCTGGCGTCTGATCATGGCGCCGCCTTGGGTGCTTGACTATGTCGCGGCCCACGAGGTGGCCCATCTGGCAGAGATGAACCATTCGCCGGCCTTCTGGGCCGTGGTGGCCGAGCTTTACGGACCCTGTGACGGAGCGCGCCGATGGTTGCGCACCGAAGGACCGGGGCTGCATCGCTATCGTTTTTCGACACAGGTCCCCGCGAACGATTGACCGCTGCGACTTTTGTGATCACAAAAGACCCATGTCAGTCACCAGCAAAACCAGCGATGTCGTGCCCGCCGCGCACGACCGCGTCTATCGCGGCCTGCGCACGCGCATCATGCATGGCGAGATTGCGCCCGGTCAGGCGCTGACCCTGCGCGGAGTCGGCAAGGATTTCGGCGTCTCCATGACTCCGGCGCGCGAAGCGGTGCGGCAGCTGGTGGCGGAAGGGGCCCTGTTTTTGTCCACGTCAGGCCGGGTGTCGACGCCCGAACTCAGCAATGAACGGATTGAAGAGCTGGCTGCGCTGCGCGCGCTTCTGGAAGTCGAACTGGCCTCCCGCGCCCTTCCGCGGGCCCATATCGCCCTGATCGAACGGCTGCAGAGCATCGATACCGGCATTGCAGAGCGGATCGCGCAGCGTGACGCCGTGGGCTACATCCGGACCAATCTGGAGTTTCACCGCACCCTCTATCTGCGCGCGCAGGCGCCTGCGATGCTGGCCATGGCGGAAACCGTCTGGTTGCAACTTGGGCCGACCATGCATGCCCTTTACGGAAAACTGCGACGCACCGAACCGCCCCGGTATCACCGGCTGATCGTGGCAGCTCTCAAGGCCGGGGATGAGCCCGGGCTGCGGCTTGCCGTGCGCTCGGATGTGACACAGGGATTGCGTCTCCTGGCCAGCTGACCGGGTGGCGCCCGCCCGGAATTTTTTGAAAATTCCGGACCGGAAAATTCGAATTTTCCGGCGCCTTTGGCCGGGTCAGGCCGCCAGGCCGCGCTCACCGATTTTGAGAAACTTGGTGCGGCGGTCCTTCACGATCTTTTCTCGGTCATAACCGGACAGATCGCTGAGCATGCTGTCCAGCGCACGTCCGACCGAAGCTATGGCCACGTCCGGGGCGCGATGGGCTCCGCCGTTGGGTTCTTCGATCACCCGGTCGATCACGCCCAGACGCATCAGGTCCTGCGCGGTCAGACGCAGGGCTTCGGCCGCTTCGCGCATCTTTTCGGCATCCTTCCAAAGGATTGACGCGCATCCTTCCGGAGAGATGACCGAATAGATCGAATGTTCAAGCATCGCCACGCGGCTGGCTGTGGCAAAGGCGACGGCGCCGCCAGATCCGCCTTCGCCGATGATCACGCTGACCATTGGTACACCGAGCCGCAGGCAGGCCTCGGTCGAGCGCGCGATGGCCTCGGATTGTCCGCGCTCCTCGGCACCCTTGCCCGGGTAGGCCCCCGGCGTGTCCACCAGAGTGATCACCGGCAGGCCGAATTTGTCCGCCATTTCCATCAGCCTGATCGCCTTGCGGTATCCTTCCGGCCGGGCCATGCCGAAGTTGCGCTCGATCCGCGACTTCGTGTCCGACCCCTTTTCGTGTCCGATCACCATCACAGGCGTATCGTTGAACCGCGCCAGCCCCCCCATGACCGACAGGTCGTCGGCAAAGTTCCGGTCCCCGGCGAGGGGGGTGTATTCGGTAAAGAGCGCGTCGATGTAGTCACCGCAATGCGGCCGCTCCGGATGCCGGGCCACCTGACATTTTCGCCATGGACTCAGGTCCTTGTACAGATCGACCAGCAGCGCGGCTGCCTTGGCATCCAGCGCTTCGGCCTCGGCGGAGACATCCATGGCATCCCCGGTCCGCGCCAAAGCGCGCAGTTCCTCGGCCTTACCTTCAATCTCGGCCAGCGGCTTTTCGAAATCCAGATATTGGGTCATTGACGGCGCCTCAAATACGGTGTTGCCGGGTTATATGGCGAAGCGCGGTCTCGGATGCAACGGGCTTCGAAGACCTCACAGGTCAGCAAGACTTGTCCTGCGCGGCCATGGCACATCGTGAGCCGGGACACACAGAGAGGACGCCAATGTCCAATCCATACGAAGATCGCATCCGCCGTGTGCTGCGCTATGTGCATGACAATCCGGGCAAGGATCTGTCGCTGGACCGGCTCGCCGACGTGGCCGCGATGTCCCGCTTTCACTGGCATCGGGTGTTCCGGGCCATGACCGGAGAAACCTGCGCCGAGGCCGTCCGCCGGATCCGTCTGGAACGCGCGGCGTTTGCGCTGGTTCATGACGCGCGTTCGATCGAAGAGATCGCGGCCTCGGTCGGCTATGACAACATCCGCAGCTTCAACCGCGCCTTCCGGGATCATCAGGGCATGACTCCGGCGGCGTTTCGGCGCTCGGGCGTGCCCGGACGGGCCGCGCTGCGCCTTCGCAACAGGACCTCGACCATGTATCACATTGAAATCAAATACTTGCCGGCCACGCGCCTGGCATCCATGCCACACAAGGGCGCCTATCCCGAGATCCGCAAGGCCTTTGAAAAGCTGGAAACCATCCTCTCGACCGGTGGGCTCTGGCCGCAGACCCGCGGCATGGCGGGGGTCTATTTCGATGATCCCAACGCGGTCGCGATCGAGGAGCTTACAAGCCTTGCGGCGGTCATCCTGCCGGAGGGGACCGACATGCCCGAGGGTCTGACCGAGCACATCCTGCCGGGCGGCCGCCATGCCGTTCTGATGCTGGAAGGGCCCTACACCGGCTTGCAGGCCGCCTATGATCATCTTTACGGCGCATGGTTTCCCAATTCGGGGGAAGAACCCGGTGATGCGCCCTCGTTCGAGATCTATCTCAACGCGCCGCACAACACGCCGGCCACCGAACTCAGGACCCAGATCTGCGCGCCACTCAAGACCTGACCACAGGATATAGAGAAATGACCAGCAGCGTTGCCATGGTCCAATTGAAGACGGCGCGCCGCTTGGGGCTGGTCAGAAACCGCGACACCTGCTGTCCGGCGAGCGTCCATGTGCAGATGGACGGCAGGTTGACCGCGCCAAAAATCACGGCCACCAGTGCCATGGCGGCCATTGTGTGCGAGGGCGCATAGGCCGTGGTCGCCGTCAGCGCCATGGTCCATGCCTTGGGGTTGACCCACTGGAACCCCGCCGCCTGCAGGAAGGTCAGTGGCCGTCCGGCCCTGGCGCCATCGCGCAACGGCGCGGAATTGGCGACGTTCCATGCCAAAACAAGCAGGTAGCCGACAGACACCACCTTTAGGATCTGATGCAGAACGGGCCATTGCGAAAACACCTGCGCCAGCCCCACACCGACCAGAAGCACCATCAGCGTAAAGCCCAGACCGATGCCCAGCATATGCGGCACCGTGCGGCGGAACCCGAAATTGGCGCCCGACGCCATCAGCATCAGATTGTTCGGCCCCGGCGTGATCGAAGAGACGAAGGCAAAGAGCACAAGGGCGGCAAAAATATCGTAGGACATGGCGCCGAGCCTGTGCCAAAACGGCCCTCATGAAATTGCAAATGTCACCGGTTTCGCGCTAGTCTTGCAATTAATGGCTAAGATTGACGACATAAACCGCCGAATATTGCAGGCGCTGACAAAAGACGGACGGATCAGCAATCTGGATCTGGCCGAGCGTGTCGGCCTGTCGCCTTCGGCCTGTTTGCGGCGTGTGCAGGACCTCGAGCGCGCCGGTGTGATCTCGGGCTACCGCGCCGTGCTCGACCCCGGCGCAATGGGCATTGGCTTTGTGGCCTACATCGGGGTTGGGCTGTCGAACCATACCAAACAGGCGCAACAGGCCTTTGAACGCGCGGTGGCCCGGTCGCCGGAGGTGGTCGAGTGCCACAATATCACCGGACCGATCGAGTATTTCCTGCGTGTGGAATGCGCAGATCTGCCCAGCTACAAAACCTTCCACACGGATGTTCTGGGGACGCTGCCACATGTGAATGCGATCACCTCTTATGTGGTGATGGGCTCGCCCAAGGATCTGCGCGCCTGACCCGTTTTGTGCGTTTTGTACGGGCCTGGATCCTTGGGGTTTCCGTTTTGTACAAAACGCGGTGCGGGGTTTTGGGGCGCTGCGCGGGCGCGACGTCATACCAGATGACCGCCCCTCGGGTCGAGGGACCACTTCCGTTTTGGACCTGCTCTGCGCTCTGATGACGGACCAGATCTGCGCAAGCCTGGGTTCCCGGTTGCTGCAAGGTGCGCGTTGAGACAGACAGGGCGGCAGGACGCAGGCGGCGTTTTCGAGAGCAGGGCGAGGATTGGGTTTGGACAGCAGCGCATTAATCGGGTCGTGGAAGATGCAGGCGTGGACCCGCCAGTCCGTCGCGACCGGCGAAATCACCGATGCCTTGGGGCCCGAGCCCATCGGCTACATCGCCTATCATGCGGACGGGCGCATGATGGCCACCGTGTTCCGGCGGGATCGGCCAGCCCCGCAACACGACGCCTGGCCGGACACCCAGAAGGCACGGCTCTTCGACGACATGCTGGCCTATGTCGCGTCCTACACGCTGGAGGGCAATCGCGTCGTTCATCATGTGGACGGGTCCTGGAACCCGAACTGGCAGGGAGACCTGTCGCGTCCGTTCACGCTTGAAGGCGACAGGCTGGTGATCAGCGGGGCTCCGGGTCTGGACCCCGCGACCGGCGAAGAGGTCGTCTACCGGATGGAATTCATCAAGGTTTCCGCGTCCCAATTGTGAGACAGTTGTTCTAATTGCGGGTGGCGCGGGGCCGGGCCACCCCCGTGTCGCCATCGCGGCGACACCGGTCGATCAAACGCCGGCAATCATATCCGATTGGCGCACGATAACTTCGGCCTGACGGACCGAGGCAAGATCGACCAGGCGACCCTTGTAGACGGCGGCGCCTTCCCCCTGGGCCTTGGCGTCCTCCATTGCCGCAAGGATCGCGCGCGCCTCGGCGACGGCGGCGTCCGACGGAGTGAAGACCTCGTTGGCCAGAGCGACCTGTTTGGGGTGGATCGCCCATTTGCCGACCATGCCCAAGGTGGCTGAGCGCAGGGCCTGGGCGCGAAAGCCGTCATCGTCGGAAAAGTCTCCGAACGGACCATCGACAGGCAACACCCCGTGGGTGCGACAGGCGGCGACGATGGCGGTTTGAGCCCAGTGCCAGGGGTCGGGCCAGTATTTCTGCCCCTCGTGGACCACGTAA
Source organism: Pseudomonadota bacterium (assembly GCA_039179965.1). Classification (GTDB taxonomy): domain Bacteria; phylum Pseudomonadota; class Alphaproteobacteria; order Rhodobacterales; family Rhodobacteraceae; genus Marinibacterium. The sequence continues at coordinate 26,432 of JBCDEC010000006.1, read as the reverse complement.
TAGTTCTCCTGCGTGCCGCCGATGCCGGTGGTCTGCATCCCCATGGAGGCCGCGAAATCTGCCGCGCCAAGGCTCATCGCCTGCAGGCGCGGGGAGGCAGCGGCGATCTCTTCCACATGGGCGATCCCGGCGGCGGTTTCGATAATGACCTCGAAGGCGATCCTTTTCTGCCGGCCCCTGGCGGCCTCAATGGCGGTGACCAGGGCATCGACAGCATAGAGATCGCCCGCGCAGCCCACCTTGGGGATCATGATCTGATCGATCCGCTCGCCGGCCTGCTCCAGCAGATCGACGACGTCACGGTACCAATACGGCGTGTCCAGTCCGTTGATGCGCACCGACAGCCATTTGGTGCCCCAATCAACGTCGGAAATCGCCTGGATGATGTTGGCCCGCGCCGCCGCCTTGTCCGACGGGGCCACGGCGTCTTCGAGATCGAGGTTGATCACATCCGCCTCTGATGCGGCCATCTTCTCGAAAATTGCCGGACGCGATCCGGGACCGAAGAGCTGGCAGCGATTGGGACGGGCTGGGGCGGAAGGCTGGAGGCGGAAGCTCATCGGCGATCTCTCGGTTAGATTATTACGTTTCAGGCGCATCTAGCTGCTATTAAATTGCGCGACCCTGCGCAAGAGCAATTGTGCACCTGCAGAAAACAGATCCCGGTCAGGACAGACGCACGCGATCGGATCGCGTGTTGCCAGCGCATAATTCTTCGACAAAGGCGCTTATTCGTCGGACAATCTTCGCCTATTCGGCCCTCTCCCACGACTCTTTGGCAGGACATCCGCCCGATGTCGCGAGATACTCCGCGTCAACCTGCGGGAGGGTGACTCCGCCGGTCCAAGCTGGGAGCCCGAGAATGATCCACACACCCTATTTGCTGTTTCTTGGCGACGCGCCGGACCAATTGGCCGCGAAAGTGGCACAGGGCATCAAGGACTGGCGGCCGGAGAATGCGGTGGGCCAGCTGCGGCTCCCGGGTTGTCAGGCGGATGTCGGCCTGACCGACATGACCCTGGCCGACGCACAGGCGGCCGGCGCAAAGACGCTCGTGATCGGAGTGGCCAACCGCGGCGGGGTGATCAGCCAGGCCTGGAAGAAGGTTCTGATCGAAGCTCTGGAGACGGGGTTTGATCTGGCCAGCGGCTTGCACAATCTGCTCCGTGATGAGGCGGATCTGGCGGCCGTGGCTCAGGCCACCGGACAGCAGTTGCATGACGTGCGCGTGCCGAGCGTGGTCTATCCGATTGCCAACGGCAAGAAACGGGCGGGCAAGCGCGTGCTGGCCGTGGGCACGGACTGCTCGGTCGGCAAGATGTATACGGCGATGGCGCTGGATCGTGACATGCGCGCCGCCGGGCTAAAGAGTACCTTTCGCGCGACCGGTCAGACCGGGATTCTGATCACCGGCGGTGGCGTGCCGCTGGACGCTGTCATTGCCGACTTCATGGCCGGGTCGGTGGAATGGCTCACGCCCGACAACGAGGACGATCACTGGGATATCATCGAGGGGCAGGGCTCGCTCTTTCATGTGTCCTATTCGGGTGTGACCATGGCGCTGGTGCATGGCGGGCAGCCGGATGCGCTGATCCTGAGCCACGAACCGACGCGTCCGCATATGCGGGGTCTGCCAGACTATGGGATGCCCACGCTGGAAGCGGTGCGCGATATGTCGCTGTCTCTGGCACAAGTCGCGAACCCGGCGTGTCAGGTGGTCGGGGTCTCGATCAACACCCAGCATATGGGCGAGGACGAGGCGATGTCCTACATGGCGCAGGTGGAGACCCGGATGGGCCTGCCGACGGTGGATCCGTTCCGGCAAGGCGCGCAGCGGCTGGTCGAGGCGCTTCAGGGGATGTGATCCGAGCCGTGGCGGACCGGCCGCCGGGGTATTTGGAAAAAGAAAGAAGCAGGGCGATTGCGCATATGTGGGACGCTGTACTGGGTGGCCAGAGGGTCTGGCAAGGAGCGGTGTGATGCAAATTGACGTGACGCGGGACAGGTTTCCCCTGGCGCAGGCGTTCACCATCAGCCGCGGGTCGCGCACCGAAGCGCAGGTTTTGACCGTGACCTTGACCGACGGCGCGCATGTGGGGCGTGGTGAATGTGTGCCTTATGCGCGCTACGGGGAGACGCTGGAGAGCGTCGAGGCGGAAATCCGCGCCCTGCCGGAGGATCTCGACAGGGTGCGGCTGGCGGCGCTCTTGCCGGCCGGGGCGGCGCGGAATGCCGTGGATTGTGCGTTGTGGGACCTCGAGAGCAAGCAGGCCGGGCGCCGGGCCTGGGATCTCGCAGGGGAGCCAGTGCCGGGTCCGGAGATTACCGCCTATACCCTGTCTCTTGATACGCCCGCGGCGATGCAGGCTCAGGCTGCCGAGAATGCCCACAGGCCACTCTTGAAGATCAAGCTGGGTACGGCGGATGACATGGGTCGTCTTGAGGCGGTGCGCAAAGGCGCGCCGGCGTGCGAGATCATTGTGGATGCCAACGAAGGCTGGACCGCAGAGGTCTATGCTGACCTTGCGCCGCATCTTCTGCGGCTTGGCGTGCGGCTTGTGGAGCAGCCTTTGCCGGCCAGGGAAGACGATGTGCTGGCGGATATGGCGCGTCCGGTGCCGGTTTGCGCGGATGAGAGCTGCCATGACCGCGCCTCCCTGCCGGCGCTCAAAGGCAAGTACGATGTGGTCAATATCAAGCTCGACAAGGCCGGCGGTCTGACCGAGGCCCTGGCGCTGCGTAAGGCGGCGCTGGCCGAAGGCTACGAGATCATGATCGGGTGCATGGTCGGATCAAGCCTCGCCATGGCGCCGGCCGTCATTCTCGCGCAAGGTGCCAGGTTCACCGATCTGGACGCGCCCTTGCTTCTGGCGCAGGACCGGTCGACACCGCTGCACTATGACACATCGGGTGTCCATCCGCCCCAGCCCGCCTTGTGGGGGTAGCGTGACTGCTGCTTCTTTCTTTTTCCAAATACCCCAGCCCGCCCTCTCAGATTTTCCCACAGCTCCTCTTGACGCGCAACGTGGTGACTGGGACCAAGAGGCGGTCCAACCGGAGAGACGCTCATGACCCGTATTGTTTATGTCAATGGCGACTATGTGCCCGAGACCGAAGCCAAAATCTCGATCTTCGACAGGGGGTTTCTGATGGCTGACGGAGTCTACGAGGTGACGTCGGTGCTTGATGGCAAGCTGGTGGATTTCGACGGTCATGCGATGCGTCTGGACCGGTCTTTGGGCGAACTCGACATGGCCGTGCCGATGGACAAGGAGAGTCTGCTCGAGATCCACCGGACTCTGGTGAGCCGCAATGAGATTGTCGACGGGCTGGTGTATCTTCAGATCACGCGCGGCGCGCCGGGAGACCGGGACTTTGTCTTTCCCGATCCCGACGAGACCGCGCCGACCGTTGTGCTGTTCACGCAAAACAAGCCCGGGCTGGCCATGAGCCCGCAGGCGGAGACCGGGCTGAAGATCATATCGATCGACGATCTGCGCTGGGGCCGGCGGGACATCAAGACTGTCCAGCTGCTCTATCCTTCCATCGGAAAAATGATGGCCAAGAAGGCCGGCGCCGATGATGCCTGGATGGTGGAAGAGGGGTTTGTCACCGAAGGCACCTCGAACAACGCCTATATTGTAAAGGGTGGCAAGATTATCACGCGAGCGCTGTCCAACGACAGTCTCCATGGCATCACCCGCGCGGCGGTGCTGCGGTTTGCGCGCGAGGCGCAGATGGAGGTCGAAGAGCGCTCCTTTACGATCGACGAGGCCAAGGCGGCCGACGAGGCCTTTATCACCTCGGCGTCGAGCTTTGTCATGCCGGTGGTCGATATCGACGGCAATGCTCTGGGAGACGGTACGCCCGGGCCGGTAGCCCGTCGCCTGCGCGAGATCTATCTTGACGAAAGCCGCAAAGCAGCCGTGTAGGTTCGCCGCAGCCGCAGCCGCAGCCGCAGCCGCAGCCGCAGCCGCAGCCGCAGCCGCAGCCGCGCGACCGGGGCGCGGGGTTTTCCGGGAGGCCGTCCGGGCTGATCCGTTGTCAGCCGTGCCAAGGCCCGATCCGCGCAAAACCGGCGGCTCGGCCTTGTCCGGCCGGGTCTAGGTCTTTTCGGATACGTTTTCGGTGAAGGCCGTCTCGAACGCCTGTTTCTGGGACTGGCTGGCTTCGGTCTGGTACTTGGACTTCCACTCGCCGTAGGGCATGCCGTAGAAGGTTTCGCGGGCGCTGGCATCGTCCATGTCGATGCCACGCTCCAGGGCGGCCTCTTTGTACCAGCGGCTCAGGCAATTGCGGCAAAAGCCCGTGAGCGTCATCATATCGATGTTCTGGACGTCCAGACGCTCTTCCATCAGATGTTTTTGCAACCGTCGGAAGGCGGCGGCCTGCAATTCTATCTCTGTTTGTGATTCCATTGCCGGCCTCTCACACAGTTTAAGCCCGGACGCGGTGGCATCCGGCGCGACATGGGCCTGCCGTCAGGCCGCTGGCCTCTTCGGCTATTTGCCGCGGAAGCGCGGATGATTGGAGCGTTTGCGCGTCGCATCATCGGCGCGCACCCGAATCTCGGCGCGCCTGGGCGCCTGCGACCGGGTGGAGATCATCAAAACGGCCACGGCCAGGGCTACGATTAAGGCAAGGAGTAGGATCATCGGTTTTCTGTCAGCTTTGTTCTGTTGCCTTCATATTTGGGCGCTCTGGGTGGCAATGACAAGGCATTTTGGTTTCCGCGGGCCTGTTGCATCCGGTCGCAGGGGTATTTGGAAAAAGAAAGAAGCAGCAAAGCCCGGCTCTGTACGGGGAGTCAGAGCCCGGAGCGATCCAGCGCCCGAATGAGAATCGGCGCCAGGCGCTGCGCCCAGGCGGTCTGCTCCTTTTGTGTTGCGATCAGGTCATTGCGCAATTCGATCAAGACATTGGGCCGCCCCTGGCGCAATGCGTGGCGGTCGATGGCATCTCCGGGCAGGTGGCCGCCGTAGGGTTCGTTTTCGCCAACGCAGAGGTCGGGCTCTTTGCGCAGCAGCGTCAGCAGGTCCGTGGCCAGCGGGTTTTCGCCCGCGTGCAGAATACCGATGTGCCAGGGGCGCGGTGGACGGCCGCGCATTTGCGGGGTGAAGCTGTGCACCGACACAAGCACTGCCTCAGGCGGCGACATCAGTGTGGCCAATACCGCGTCATAGGGGCGGTAGAAGGCATCGCGTCGCCGGTCGCATTCGGCCCTGTCGGCCGCCGCGTTCGCCGGAATGATCGCGCCGTCCGAGAGTTTCATCACCAAAGTCGGATCGTCTTCGCCGCGATTGGGGTCAATCACCAGGCGGCAGAAGTTGGCGCCGGCGACAGGGGCGTCCAGGCAGCGCGCAAGGGTTGTGCTGACCCCCCAGGCCCCGATATCGTAGGCGATATGGCGGGTCATATCCTCCTGAGGCACTCCGAGGCTGCCGCCCCCGATACAAGGTGGCACCCGGTTGCTGGCATGATCGCAGGTGATGCGCCAGCGCGACGGTTGATCGTGGTCTATCAGGAAATACGGGCTGTCTGTCATATCTGTGTCACGCCTTTCCCCGTTTGTTTACGGCAAATGTCCGGGGATGGAAATTCGCACGGAAACCCGCTAGAGGGCTGAACAGAACTGATAGCGGTAACAGTCCACGTTAGGAGCCAGGGCCTATGATCCGAAACCGTCGAGTGAAAATCGTGGCCACATTGGGGCCGGCATCCAACGATTACGATACCATCCGCGCCTTGCATGAAGCTGGCGCCGATGTGTTTCGCCTGAATATGAGCCACGGCACGCATGAAGAGATTGCGGCCCGCCACAAGATCATCCGTCAGGTCGAAGATGACGTCGAGAGCCCGATTGCCATCCTGGGCGATCTGCAGGGTCCCAAGTTGCGTGTGGCGACCTTTGCCAGTGGCTCGGAAGATCTGGTGGAAGGCGCGTCCTTCCGGCTGGATCTGGACAGCGATACGCCCGGCGATTCCGCACGCGTGGGCCTGCCGCATCCCGAGATCTTTGCCGCTTTGGAGCCGGGCGCCCGGCTTTTGGTCAACGATGGCAAGATCCGTCTGAAGGTCGAGGCCTGTGGTGAGGATTTCGCCGATTGCACGGTGGTTGCCGGCGGCACGATTTCCGACCGCAAGGGTGTGAATGTGCCGGATGTGATTCTGCCTCTGGCGGCGCTGACCAAGAAAGACCGCAAGGATCTTGAATTTGCCTGCAATCTGGGCATCGACTGGCTTGCGCTGTCTTTTGTGCAGCGCCCCGAGGATGTGATCGAGGCGCGCGGTCTTGTGGGCGTGCGGGCCAATATCATGGTCAAGGTGGAAAAGCCGGCGGCCGTGGACGGTTTTGCCGAGATCCTTGAGGTCTGTGACGGTGTGATGGTGGCGCGCGGGGATCTGGGCGTCGAACTGCCGGTCCATGCGGTGCCGCCCATCCAGAAGCGCCTCGTGCGGATGTGCCGCGCCGCCGCCAAGCCGGTGGTCGTGGCCACACAGATGCTGGAAAGCATGATCGAAAGCCCGATGCCCACGCGCGCCGAGGTTTCGGACGTGGCCACTGCGATCTATGAAGGCGCGGACGCGGTCATGCTGTCGGCGGAATCTGCGGCCGGGCAATACCCGGTGGAAGCCGTCACCACGATGGACAACGTGGCGCGCGAGGTCGAGGTCGATCCGAACTACATGAAGATCATCGCCGCCTCGCGAGAAGGCCGCCAAAACAGTGTCAACGACGGCATCGTTGCCGCGGCGCGCGAAATTGCCGAGACCACGGACATCAAGGCCATCATTGCCTATACCCAGTCGGGCACCACCGGGCTGCTGACCGCCCGTGAACGGCCTGCCGTGCCGATCATCGCGATGACCAATATGGAATCGACGGCCCGGCAACTGGCGCTCACCTGGGGCACCACGCCGATCATGACCGAACAATTGACGCGATTTAAGATGGCCGTGGTTAACGCGGTGCGGGCCGCGATACAGACCGGCTATGCCACTGAAACGGATCAGATTGTTGTCACCGCTGGCGTGCCGTTCAATGTCGCGGGCACCACCAATATCCTGCGCGTCGCGCCCTGTGACGAACGCATGATTTACTACATGGATCCGGGGGAGTAAGTTGCGTCTTCGAACTTGAGGAGATGAAATGGACCCCGATCTTTCGCTCGTGATCGGCATTTTATTGGCCGGTCTTGCCATCCCGGGATGCCTGGCGTCGCTGGTCGACCGGCAAATCCCGAAACTGCCGATCCTTCTGGCTGCGGGCGGTGCGTTCCTGATCTACCGGGCGATCACGCTGAAGCCCGGCGGCTACACCTGGCCGGATGTGCCCAATGCCTTCATCGACGTGATTGCCCGTGTGATCACGTAGCACCTGCTCTGTATTGATCATGTCGCGCGGCATTGCCGTGCGGCGTTATCGCGCGTCGCCCCTTGCCAGTCGCGCGCGTTGCCTTTAAAGGGCGCAATCTGATGCGCGGCCGGCTCATGTGGCATGCCGAGTCGCGTTTTACGGACCAATGTTTTCAGGAGACCGAAATGCCCAAGATGAAGACCAAATCGAGCGCCAAGAAGCGCTTTAAGGTGACCGGCACCGGAAAGGTGCTGTCGGCTCAGGCCGGCAAGCGCCACGGTATGATCAAGCGCAGCAAGAAATTCATTCGCGACGCACGCGGCACAACGACTCTGTCGGCGCCCGATGCCAAGACCGTCAAGGGCTATATGCCCTACGACCGCTGATTTGAGGGAGCCTTAGAGATGTCGAGAACCAAAGGCGGCACCGTCGCCCACGCCCGTCACAAGAAGATCATCAAGCAGGCGAAAGGCTATTACGGCCGCCGCAAGTCGAACTTCAAAACCGCAACCCAGGCGGTCGACAAGGCCAACCAATACGCCACGCGGGACCGCAAGACACGCAAGCGGAACTTCCGTGCGTTGTGGATCCAGCGGATCAACGCGGCCGTCCGTTCGCATGACGAAAGCCTGACCTATTCGCGCTTTATCAACGGCCTGACGCTGGCCGGGATCGAAGTGGACCGCAAGGTTCTGGCCGATCTGGCCGTCCATGAGCCCGAGGCGTTCAGCGCGATCGTTGACAAGGCCAAGGGCGCTCTGGTCGCCTGATCAGCGCATGTGCACCATTCGGAAAGCCGCGGCCCCCCGGGCGCGCGGCTTTTTCTTTTGGGCACGGTGTTCAAATACAATGCATTGCCTGACGGGATGCCGGGCATGGGCTGCCGGGCATGGGCTGCCGTGACATGGCTGCCCGGGCCGTCCAAGCGGATGGTCTGCACTGCGCCTGGGCGCGCGCAATTCCTGTCGGCGCGCCCTGAGCGGACACCAGGTGGCCCCAAGGGCGGCTCCTGAGCGGCCCCAAGGACTGCCCCAAGGGCTGCCTAGGTCGGTCACGTCGTATGCCGTCGGGATCCGCAGATAGGCAGCCTGGGGTGTCAGAGCATCGACGGGCAGCGCCGCGAGGCGTTCTGTTTGCCAATGTGGTGCGGGTTCTGGATCAGGTGCCATGTCACCGGATAGCCCGGCGCCTGAGCGCGACTGTAGGAACAGCCGTTGGCGGCGGTGAACCATTGGCCGGTGTAACTGGCCGGCGGCCGCAGCGTTTCGGCCTTTTGGGCCTGCGCGATGGCGGCGGTCGGGACAAAGAGCAGGAGGGAAAATGCGGCGAGCGCTGCACTGCGGGTCATACCGTATCCTTTGGCAAATCACTGTCACGGCTGCGGGCGACGCGCCGCGCACCGCCCCTTCTGGGGGCGCTGTGCGCCGGAACTGCGCACATATTCCGGCGGGATCATGACCATTGCAGCGACTTTGAGGAAACCTGACCGAAACGCAGCCTCAGGCGTCAGGGCGCGGCCGCATAGACCGCCCGTTCAAACGCATCATAGGCGCGGGAAATGCCCGGCTCCACAAAGGGCAGAAGCTGGGTCATGAAGACCGCCGCAACGTCGCTGTTCGGGTCGATCCAATAATGCGTGTTGCACAGCCCGGCCCAGCTCATGCTGCCGGCGCGGCGTTTGCCGGGCACGTCGGCTTCCACGCGCAGGAACCCGGCGCTATGCGTGACCGGAAGACCGGGAAACAGATCCACATCAGCCGAAGAGCTTGGGCTGACGCTGATCATCCGTTGAACCTGAAGGCCCTCCATCTGATCCGCACAGAACTGCGTGAACGCGGCGTCTGAAAGCAATCGCACACCATCCAGCGTGCCCTTGTTCAAAATCATCCGCAAAAACCGCATGTAGTCGGGCGCGGTGGAATACAACGCATGGCCCATGCCGTAGAAACCCGGCGCCGAAGGAGGCCCGAGCGTGATCTCGGACAGATCGCCCTCTTTGGTGCGCCGGTACGCCGGCGCCAGCCGGTCTTCGCGCCCGTCGATCTCAAAGACCGTATCGGACATCGCGAGCGGATTGAAGATCTCAGCCTGGCAAAACGCGTCGATGCGATGCCCCGACACCGTCTCGACCACGCGGCCCAGCCAATCGGCGGACAGGCCGTAACCCCAGCGGGTGCCGGGTTCGAAGGTCAGGGGATGCCCGGCCAGCGCCGCGAGGTCGCCGGAGGCGCTGCGCGGGATATGGTTCAGCGCCAGGTAGCGTTTCACATCCGCGTTCCAGGTATCGTATTCCACTCCGGACCGGTGGGTCATCAAATGGCGGATCGTGGCAGTCCGGGCGGGCTTGGCCAAAACCGGTGTTTCACCGTCCCAGCCGGTGAGCAGCGGCAGGTCGTTCCACGCGGGCAGGATCTCCGCCACCGGCGTGTCAAAGCCGATCAGACGGCGATCGATCAGCAGCATCGCGGCAAGGGCACCGATGGCCTTGGTCATCGAATAGATGCGAAAGACGGCATCGGGCTCGATCCCTCCGGCGGTGCCGGAATAGGTCATGCCCGACGCCCCGCCGGTCATCGCCACAACAAAGGGCAGATCGCCTGTGCGCACCGCCTCTGACAGGATGGCATCTATGGACTGCATCGCACGTTCCTTCCGGGTTGCGCGCACCCTATATGCGCCCGATCCAGGGGTGTCTATCGCAAGCGGTCCGCGGCTCCCCTTGCCATTCCGCCCTGCTCTGCGCTAGGTCGGCGCAAACGCAAATTCGATAGGACCGTCATGGACGATCTAAAGGGCAAATACCTTGGCCAGATTGCCGATGCGGCGGATGAGGCCGCTTTGGAGACGATCCGTCTGGCGGCGGTCGGCAAAAAGGGCGAGGTCGCGCTCAAGATGCGCGAACTGGGGAAGATGACCCCGCAGGAGCGCCAGGTGGCCGGGCCGCAGCTCAACGCGCTGAAAGACGAGATCAACAGCGCCCTCGCGGCCCGCAAAGCCGCGCTGGGCGATGCCGCGCTGGAAGAGCGTTTGCGCACCGAATGGCTGGATGTGACCCTGCCGGGTCGCAGCGACCGGGCCGCGCGGCAAGGCTCGCTGCACCCGATTTCACAGGTCTCCGACGAAGTGACCGCAATTTTCGCCGAGCTGGGCTTTACCGTGGCCGAAGGTCCGCGGATCGACACGGACTGGTACAACTTCGACGCGCTCAACATTCCGTCACATCACCCGGCGCGCGCCGAGATGGATACGTTCTACATGGCCCGCAAGACAGGCGACAACCGTCCGCCCCATGTGCTGCGCACCCATACCTCGCCGGTGCAGATACGGTCGATGGAAGCGATGGGCGCGCCGCTGCGGATCATCTGTCCGGGCGGGGTTTACCGTGCCGACTACGATCAGACGCATACGCCGATGTTCCATCAGGTCGAAGGTCTGGCGCTGGACCGGGATATCTCCATGGCCAACCTGAAATGGGTGCTGGAAGAGTTCGTGAAGGCCTTCTTTGAGGTCGACGACGTCGAATTGCGGTTCCGGGCCTCGCACTTCCCGTTCACCGAACCCTCCGCCGAGGTCGATATCCGCTGTTCCTGGGAGGGCGGTACGCTGAAGATCGGCGAAGGCAACGACTGGCTGGAAATTCTGGGCTCGGGCATGGTGCATCCAAAGGTGATCGCCGCGGGCGGGATCGACCCGGACATCTATCAGGGCTTTGCCTTTGTCATGGGGATCGACCGGATCGCGATGCTGAAATACGGCATCCCCGATCTGCGCGCCTTCTTTGACAGCGATCTGCGCTGGCTGCGCCACTACGGGTTTTCGGCGCTCGAGGTGCCGACGCTGTATGGCGGGCTCAGCCGATGATCCGGTGGGCGGCCCTGGCGCTGCTGCTGTGGACCGGCGCGGCGGCCGCCGAAGACAGCTACCCGCCCCTGGACGTGCTGCTGAAAACGACGCAAACCGCCATCGGCGAGCCGATCGTTTACCCGGACGGCCAGGCCGAGGTCAGCGTTGTCCTGGTCACCATGGCGCCGGGGCAAAAGACCGGCTGGCACGTCCATGATGCGCCGCTGATCGCCTATATGCTCGAAGGCGAAATCACGGTGGACTACGGCGAAAACGGCAAACGCACCTATCGCGAAGGCGACGCGCTGGTGGATGCGCTCAAATCGCGCCACGACGGCGAGAACACAGGCGACGGTCCGACCCGGATCCTCGTGGTCTTTGCCGGGGCGGTCGGCACCGCCAATACGGTGTCCGAATAGCAAACCGGTCAGACGCTAACGCTCCCGCCGCACCCGCCAGCGCGGCTGACGCCGCACCAGCCGGTGCGTTGGGCCGGCCAGCGGCCCCTTCGGGACCGCTGTATCACCTCGCACAACGGTCGAGACGCCGTGCACCGCCTGCCTCTTCTTCTTGGGGGAAATCCTCCGGGGGAGGGGGTCGCAGGCCACCGGGGGCAGCGCCCCCCAGCGCGATCGGCCACGTCGCGGCGATGTGAGGTGACAGCGCAACTGTTCCACCTATGGTCCGCAACATGCATATCCTGCTCTTTCTCCTCGCCTTGTTCGCAGGCCCGGCCCGGGCCGACGCACCCTGCGGCATCGATCAGCCCTGCACCATCGAGGATCGCGGCTACTTCCTGCGCCTGCCGGACGGGTGGGACGGGCAATCCGAATTGCCGGTCTTGCTGCATTTCCACGGCTGGGGACGCCAGGGCGACGTTGTCACCGGCCATGACCGGATCGCTTCGGCGACCCGCAAGCGCGGCGTACTCCTGGTGGCGCCGAACGGGCGCAACCGGACCTGGTCCTTTTGGAGGCCCGGGTCAGCCGACACCGCGTTTGCCGAAGCCGTGCTGGCGGATGTGGCGGCGCGCTACCCGATCGACCGCGCCCGGATCTACGTCTCCGGCTATTCCTACGGCAGCGCAATGGCCTGGCGCTTCGCCTGCGAGACCGATGTGCCTCTGGCCGCGCTTCTGGCCATCGCAGGCACGCTGCGCCAGGACGAAGACTGTCCCAGTGCGCCGCGCAGCGTGCGCCATGTCCATGGGCTGGACGATACGGTGATGGAATTTCCGATGGGCGCCGGCGGCGATCAGACCCGGCCGGTGGCGCTCTGGCGACAGGCGCTGGACTGTGGCGACGTCACACCCGTCGGCGCGTGGCAGGCGCGAAGCTTCCTGACGCTGACGCGCCTGGAGTGGCAGGACTGCACCGCCGGTCAGGTGGCGCTCGACATCCACCCGGGCGGCCATTTCATACCCCATGGATGGATTGCCCGGCATCTTGACGAACTCCTCGGACTGCCGTTCTCCTACCCCTGAGCGGACCGGCACCCGACGGGCGCCGCGACGGCCCCTTTCCCCCGGCAGCGCCTTCGGCTAAACCGCGCCGGAACCGCTGTTTGATCTTGGGCGCAGAGACATGAAATTCACGCTTTCCTGGCTGAAAACTCACCTCGACACCGAGGCGAGCCTGGAGGAGATCCTCGACACCCTGACCGATCTCGGTCTGGAAGTCGAAGAGGTCACAAACCCGCTCGACGCGCTCAAGGACTTTACACTCGGCTTTGTCAAAGAGGCGGAGAAACACCCCGATGCGGACCGGCTCAACGTCTGCCAGGTCGAGACCGGCGACGGCGTCACGCAGATCATTTGCGGCGCGCCCAATGCGCGGGCCGGGATCACGGTCGTGATCGCCAAACCCGGCACCTATGTGCCCGGGATCGACACGACCATCGGCGTCGGCAAGATCCGCGGCGTCGAGAGCTTCGGGATGATGTGTTCTGAGCGCGAGATGCAACTCAGCGACGAACATGACGGGATCATCGAGCTGCCGTCAGGCGACGTCGGGCAGAGCTTTGTGGACTGGCTGGCCGAGCACCGGCCCGAAGCGGTGGATCCGGTGATTGAAATTGCCATTACGCCGAACCGGCCGGATGCGCTGGGCGTGCGTGGCGTGGCCCGTGATCTGGCCGCACGCGGTCTCGGGCGGTTGATCCCGGCGCCGGACGTGACGGTGGCGGGCACCTTCCCCTGCCCGATTTCCGTTCACATTGAAGAGGATACGCTGGACGGCTGCCCTCTGTTCACCGGGCGCCTGATCAGAGGCGTCAAGAACGGGCCCTCTCCGAAATGGCTGCAGGATCAGCTCAAGGCGATCGGGCTGCGACCGATCTCGGCGCTTGTCGATGTAACCAACTTCTTCACCTACGACATGAACCGGCCGCTGCACGTCTTTGACGCCGACAAGGTCAAGGGGAACCTGCGCGTCCACCGGGCCGAGGGTGGAGAGACGCTGACGGCGCTCGATGACAAGACCTACACGTTCGAGCCCGGCATGATCGTGATTTCCGATGATGAGGGGCCGGAGAGCATCGCGGGCATCATGGGGGGCGATCCGACCGGGGTCACCGAAGAGACCACGAATGTCTTCGTGGAATCGGCCTTTTGGGATTTCATTCAGATCGCTCTGGCGGGCCGGAGCCTGAAGATCAATTCGGACGCGCGTTATCGCTTCGAACGGGGTGTGGATCCCGCCTATACACGGCCCGGTCTCGAGGCCGCCACGCAGATGATCCTGGATCTTTGCGGCGGGGCGGCGTCGGAGGTCGTGGTGGCCGGAGCGGTGCCGGATCACGCCCGCGCCTACCGGTTGGACACGGACAGAGTGCAAAGCCTGGTGGGCATGGACATTGCCCCGCAAACCCAGCGTGCGACGCTGGAGGCTCTGGGCTTCACGCTTGACGGCGACATGGCGCAGGTGCCAAGCTGGCGGCCGGATGTGCAGGGCGAAGCGGATCTGGTGGAAGAGGTCGCGCGGATCGCGTCCTTGACCGGTCTGCGAGGCACCCCCTTGCCGCGCACCGACGCAGGTGTGCCAAAGCCCGTACTGACGGCTGAGCAGAAACGCACGTCTGCGGCACGGCGCATGGCAGCGGCCTTGGGATACAATGAATGCGTCAGCTATTCCTTCATCGATCGGGCCGCGGCAGCGCTCTTTGGCGGCGGTGCGGAAGACACGCAGCTGGAGAACCCGATTTCGACCGATATGTCGCATATGCGGCCGGCCCTGTTGCCCGGGCTCCTGCAGGCCGCGGCCCGCAATCAGGCGCGGGGGTTCATGGATCTGGCGCTCTTTGAATGCGGACCGGCGTTTGATGGCGGCGAGCCGGGGGAGCAGCACAACCTTGTGACGGGCCTGCTGGTCGGCCGGACCGGATCCAAGGATGTGCACGGCGGCACGCGCGCCGTGGATGTGTTTGACGTCAAGGCCGATGCCGAGGCGATCCTGAAGGCCTTGGGCGCGCCGGCCAAGGTGCAGATCCTGCGCGGCGCGCGCGACTGGTGGCACCCCGGACGGCACGGGAAGATCTGTCTGGGACCAAAGAAAGTGCTCGGGATCTTTGGCGAGCTGCACCCGCGCGTGCTGGAGGCCATGGATGTGAAAGGCCCGGCGATGGCCTTTACGCTCTGGCCGGACGTGATCCCCTTGCCCCGCAAGACCGGCGCCACGCGGCCTGCGCTGGACCTGCACGATCTGCAGGCGGTTGAACGGGATTTTGCCTTTGTGGTGGATGCCGAGGTCGAAGCCCTGAGCCTGGTGAATGCCGCGCAGGGGGCGGACAAGACGTTGATTTCACAGGTGCGCGTGTTTGATGAGTTCATCGGCGGATCGCTGGGCGAGGGCAAGAAGTCACTTGCGATTGCGGTCCGGTTGCAGCCGACGGAAAAGACCCTGACCGACGCGGATATCGAGGCTGTCGGGGCGAAGATCGTCGAGAAGGTCAGCAAGGCGACCGGCGGGGTCTTGCGGGGATGACATTGGACCCTGCGCTCAGGGAACGGACGGCGGGGTAAAACCCCGCCCTACGCAAACACGATACGCGGCATATAGAACGAGACGACCCAATTGGGCATGTCGACGATTTCGGAGATCCGCAGGTCTGCGCAGGTGGAGACCAGCATATAGGCCTCCACCGGCGCCATCCCGTGCCGGGCCGTCAAGAGATCGACCATGCCGGAGACGGCATCCCGTGCCCCGCTCATCAGATCCGGGCCAATCCCGGTCGTCACGTCGTAGCCTTCGGCGTCCAGGTGCCGGGTCACCGGACCGGGGGTTTCGAACCGGGGCATCCTGAGCGTCTCGCCCTTGATCAGATCGAGCGTGAGGGCCACGTCCATCGGGCTTTCGATGGCGGTTCCGCAGACCTCGCCGTCGCCCTGCGCAGCATGGGTGTCACCGACCGAGAACAGCGCGCCCGCGACCTCCACAGGCAGATAAAGCGACGCCCCGGCGGCCAGGTCCCGGATGTCGAGGTTGCCGCCCACGCGCCGTGGCGGCACAACGGAATGCGGGCCGGGTTCGGCCAGGGCAACGCCAATGGTTCCGGCAAAGGGTTTGAGCGGGACTTTCCCCATACTGCCCCAGAGCGCCGGCGCGAGGCTGTCGCCGTCGTAGGTCCAAATATGCAGGGCGGGTTCCGTGAACTGATCGGCCAGCAGTCCGAAGCCGGGGATGTTGGCGGTCCAGCCCCAGGCCGAACCGTCGGTTGCGCGCGGTGTGAACTGGTCGAGCGTGACTTTGAGCACATCCCCCGGTTCGGCGCCGTCGACGTAGATCGGACCTGAGACCGGATTGATCTGCCCGAAGTCCAGCGTTTCGATATCCGCGACCGTCGAAGACGGTTGCAATTGCCCCGCCGAAGAATCCCGGCAGTGAAACAGGAGCGTGGCACCGGGTGCGACGGTCTCCACCGGGGCTATGGAATTGTCCCATCCGAAATGGTGCTGCGCCCCGTGGATTGTATAGTCGCAAGCTGTGCACATGGATTTTTCTCCGCTGTTTTGGCCGTCCTGACCGGATCTTGGCGGAAGGGCGCAGCCAAGTCCAATCGCGCGGCGCAATTGCGGGACGGAACTGCCGGATCGTCGCTGTGGATGACTTGGAGCGGGCGGCGGGAATCGAACCCGCTTCATCAGCTTGGAAGGCTGAGGTAATAGCCAGTATACGACGCCCGCTCAGCGCAACATGACATATTGTAAGCGTTTTATAGGGTCAAGTGACGAAGTGGCTAGCGACCCAAACAAGGAAGCAAGATAGTAGCGTTCGGCCCCAGGACTAAGCCGCTTGCGCGGCAATGGCGCTTTTGGTGAGTGTTTCGAGTGATACCCGATCTGGCCGCGTTTTGAGAGCTGCCAAACCTGTCTGACGATTGAGGTTTCTCGATCTGATAACAGGAGGTTCCCATGACAGAGGAGAAGATGAGCCCGCTTCGTGCGCGGATGATGGAGGATATGCGTATCCGGGGCATGGGCGATAAGGCCCAGAAGTCGCATATCAGGGCGATCAAGGATTTCGCCGCATGTCTTGGCCATGCCCCGGATACCGCCACGCCCGAGGAATTACGCGCCTATCAGCTGCATATGATCGACAGCGGTGCGACGCCGTCAACGTTCAACACACGTATCGTTGCGCTGCGGTTCTTCTTCGGCATCACCTGCAGGCGCGAGGACATGAAGCGCTTCATGCAGTCCAAGACGCAGCCCAAGAAGCTGCCGATGGTGTTCAGCGTGCAAGAGGTGTCCGACCTGTTGATGGCGACGCCGGGACCTGGATTGAAGTATCGGGCTGCGCTAAGCATTTCTTACGGCGCTGGTCTGCGCGCCTCGGAGGTGTGCAACCTCAAGATCAGCGATATCGACAGCAATCGGATGCTGATCCATGTCGATCAGGGCAAGGGCGGCAAAGATCGCAAAGTCATGCTGTCACCGGGTCTGTTGGACCTGTTACGGGAGTATGGGAAAGAGGCGCGGCCGGAAGGATGGCTCTTTCCCGGAAAGCCCAAGATCAACCCGATCTCATCGCGCCAGCTGAACCGGGCGTTTACGTCCGCAAAACATATGGCGGGCATTTCCAAACCGGCCACGCTGCATACCTTGCGGCACAGCTTCGCGACCCATCTTCTCGAGGCCAACACGGATGTTCGGGTGATCCAGCTGCTGTTGGGGCACGCCAAGCTGACGACAACCGCCCAATCCACCCATGTCGCCACCAAGACGATCAAGGACACCGTCAGCCCTTAAGAGATGCTGGCTGGCTTGCAAGACCAGACCCTCAAACGAAGCCTGGAGTGACTGGACGCCGGGGTGTCCCGGCCCAAACTGGAGATCGCTGACATTTTCCGAAGATATGGCCCTGCGTATCGGCAGGCCAATGCAGGTCGTATCGGCCTGGGCCCGCTCAAAGTGATGTCCTCAATCGAAGCCTGCCGAACCGAGGCGCTTGGCGGGCATGTGGCAGGTTGCACCAAATGCGGTCACCACCACATCGCTTATAACTCGTGCAAAAACCGCCATTGTCCCAAATGCCAGGGACCGGCCGCACGAGATTGGATGGAGGCCCGCGCCGAGGATCTGCTGCCGGTCGAGTATTTCCACGTGGTCTTCACACTGCCCGCAGCGATCGCGCAGATCGCCTATTGGAACAACAAGGCGGTCTACGGCCTGCTGTTCAAAGCCTCGGCGGAAACGGTGATGACAATCGCGGCTGACCCAAAGCGCATGGGCACGAAGGTGGGAATAACCAGCGTCTTGCACACTTGGGGATCGGCGCTGACGCATCATCCTCACATCCATATGATCGTGCCCGGCGGCGGCCTGTCGCCGGATGGCACCAAGTGGATTGCCAGCAAGCCTGGGGTCTTCCTGCATGTGCGCGTGCTGTCGCGCCTGTTCCGCCGCCTCTTTCTGGACGGGCTGCTGGCGCTCCACCAAGCCGGAGAACTGACTTTCTTTGGGGATCTGGAGCATCTGGCGCAGACCGACGCCTTCATCGCCTGGCTCGCCCCGTTCCACAAATCCGAATGGGTCGTATATTCCAAACCGCCCTTCGGCGGGTCGGAGGCGGTACTGGCCTATCTCAGCAGGTATACCCACCGCGTCGCCATCTCAAACCACCGCTTGGTCAGCGCAGACGCTGACACCGTGGCGTTCCAATGGAAAGACTACCGCATAAAGCGCGGTGACCGTCAAAAGGTCATGCGCCTCGCCACGTCCGAGTTCATTCGACGCTTCCTGATCCACGTCCTGCCTAATGGCTTTCACCGCACCCGCCATTACGGCCTGCTGGCCAGCGGAGTCCGGAAGACCAACATCGCCAAAATCCGTGCGTTGCTCTGCGTCCAGCCACCAGATCAGGCAGATGTCCAAGACACTGAGCCAGAGGCCACCCCGCTCACTCCGCGCGAACCATGCCGCTGTTGTGGCGGGCCCATGCGGATCATCGAGACTTTCCGGCGCGGGCAGAAACCGATGTCGCGCGCGCCACCACGGGAAAAGCCCGCATGACCTATCGCTGGTCAACATTCATCGCACTAAGCCGGCTGCACACCGCAAGATCGGCCCAAGCAAACTGCGCCGATCAATCTTTGCAAACGCTCAACACGACTGTCCCAACCAGAAAGATCGGCCTATCAGATCGAAAAGGCTGCGTTCTCGCGCATTGACTGCGCGGCTCACGATGGCCTCAAAGGTCGCCAAAAGCTTTTACGGCCTGTCAATCTGCTGTAATTTTGTCTAGCGCCTCATTGAATCTCCTGAAGCGCGCCTCTGCCGCGTAGGGTGTCGCGTCCAAAAAACTGTCGGTCGTAAACTCGGGGGCGATTGCCTTCAATGCTGCGATTACTGATCTAGCACGTTCAAATTCTCCCAGTTCAGCATAAGCTGCCGCCAGCGTCGCATATGCTGGCAGAAACCCCGGGGTAACCTCCACCGTTATCTCCAACAATGGGCGCGCGGAGGCGGGATCGCCCCTTTGGAAGAGCACATGGCCCTCGATCCAGTCGTAGCTGGCGGGGTGGTGGGGATGCAGGCGCTTGGCGTGCTGGATGGCAGACAAGGCTTCGTCGAGGTCACCGCCATAGACCCCGGCCTCTGATAGGACGGCATAGCCATCGGCAAAGTTCCGGTTGAGGCGAATGGAGTGGCGTGCGGCGGCCAGCGCCTTGTCATGCTCCCCAATCGCGAGGTTCAGGACGGCCAGCGCGAAATAGGCGTTCGGCAGATCCGGGTCGAGTTGTATCGCGGTGATCGCGGCTTCCAAGCCTTTCTGTACGGATTGCCTGCCGGGCGCGCCGGAATAGTCGAACATCGTGTCCCGCCCGTATGCGACGGCGATGTAGGCGTGCGCGCGGGCGTAGTTCGGTTCCAGTTCGAGTGCGCGGGCGAAGTATTCCCGCGCCTGGCGGTTGCCTGCGGTGGTATTTTCGCGCAGGGGCTCCAGCCCGCGCAGCAGCATGAAATAGGCGTCCGGGGCAACACGGAGCGGCGCGGATTCGGCCTCGAGCGAGAGGGAGAGCGCGTCGACGATGGCGCGGGTGACGTCCTCCTGCACTTCGAACGGGTCCTGCCTGAGCCGGTCGAACCGCTCGGCCCAGATATTGACGCCCTCGACCGGGTCGATGAGCGAGACATTTATGCGCACCCGCTCGCCCAGATGGCGCACAGTGCCGCGTACGAGGTAGCGCACCCCCAGCTCATCGGCGATGTCACTGAACCCCGCCTCTGCCCGTGGGAAGTCGCCGCTGGACGCATAGGCGATGACGGTCAGGTCCGGAACCTTGGACAGATCGGTCGTCAGGTCTTCGCTGAGGCCGTCACCGAAGAAACGTTCGTCTTCGCCACCGCCAAGATTGAGGAAGGGGAGTACGGCCAGGGTTTTATCCGGCATGATGCGCGGGGGTGTGATTTCAGTTGTGTCCTGGGTGAGGGTGGCCGGCGTGCGGAGTTGCTGGACGCCGATCCCGATTGCCAGGATCACAAGCGTTGAAATTGCAATGAGCGCGGGCAAGCGCCGGAGCGCAGGTTTGGTTTGCACTTTCGGTTTTGGTGTATGGTCCACTGTCGCGGCGAGGCGGTATCCGATCTTGGGGAAGGTTTCGACGGCGTCCTTGCCAAGCGCGCGGCGTATGTCGCTGATGCATTGGATCAGGGAATCGTCCGTGGTCGCGATGCCTTTCCAGACAGCCTCGATCAGATCCTCGCGGCTGACCACCTCGCCGGGGTGCACCGCCAGGGCGGCAAGGACTTGGGCGGATTGCCTGCGTAAATGTATCGGCGATCCGTCCGCTGCCGTAAGCGCAGCAGTAGCGCGGTCGTACCGGGCCGCGTCGATTTGCAGAATTCCGGATTTCGGGCCGATTTCGGAGTTCATTCAGGACATTTCAGGTCGTTTGAAGGCACCAGTTTACGTGGTTTTCGGCGCCATAGCCATGAAAACCACAACACTTTAAACTCAATCTGGGAGGCTCCCATGTTCAAAAATACATACATTCACGCAGGACTTGTCACCGTTTTCGCCACCGCCACCGCCACCGCCGCAATGGCCGGGCAATATGTCGTTGAACTGGACGCCCCGTTCGATGCGCCCGCTGCGGAGGTGTTGCAGCAGAAGGGCGTGTCCGTCGACGAAACGCTCTCTGCCGGTGCGGACAGCTATGTCGTGATGTCGGCACAGGACGAAGATGCAATTCGCAGCCTGTTGCAGGGCACGTCCAACACGGCAGAAAAGATCTCGGAAGTGCTGTTCATCAACTCGCCGACGGTTGGGGGTGGTCAGCCAGCGGGTGAGACGCCGCGCGAGGACCATCAGGTCTTTGTCATCGAACGCCCCATTCCTGGTGTTGGGTTCTTCGGGCTGGACAAGAAAGCGAAGATTTCCAAAGGCTCGATTGCTGCCATGGCCAAGTTGGGTGATGTAATCGAGTGGGATCATTCTTATCTGACCAGCGAAGGCACGTATTGCGTCTATCGCGCTGACGATCCGGACACCCTGCGCGAACACGGCGCTTTGGCGGGGGCACCAATCGGCAAGATCACCCCGGTGACGCAAGTTGTGAACTAAGGCTTACGCAGGGTTGCCACCGTCACATTGTCGCTTCGGACCCACCGGAGCGACAATCTGCGATTAACCAACACATGATGCGACCAATGCCCATCAACGACCGCTTCGTACCACTTATCGGAAGCTCAACTTCTGAATGGCAATGGGCACTCTGGCTCCTTGCGGACCTCGGATGCAAGACCGCATTCGGCTAGATCGGGAGAGATGGCATCGAAGCGGATGGCCCAGAGCCGCCTTTTACCTTTGCGTTTGGATGCTGCGGTGCGTCCGTCGAACTAGCGGTTTGCTGCAAATGCGAAATTGCGCCGGTCGCGAGGTGGTCGCGAGCGGGCAAAGATGACTCAATGTATCCATTTGTGTATCTTAGCGAAATCAATCAGGAGGCTACTTGTGACCGCTCCCAATGATGTTGCGCATCACTATCATTCCGGACACTTGCTAAAGCGCATTTCTGACGGCTGCGCCGCGCTCAATCTCACGCCACCCATTTCGCTGGACGCGTTGGCACCCGTAGACGAGTTTCACATCGGTGGGCGACGCGCCACCGAATCGTTCATAAAGGCCCTGAATATTTCGTCTGGCAGTCAGGTTGTCGATCTTGGCTGCGGTCTTGGAGGGCCAGCTCGCTACGTCGCAAAAGTGACGGGAGCCCAGGTCACTGGCATCGATCTGACCACAGAGTTTGTCGAGACCGGTCGCGCCCTGACTGAGTGGACAGGCTTGTCAGACCGCGTGCACCTTATCAAAGGCAGCGTTCTCGAACTGCCCCTCGATGGCAGCCTCATGGACGCCGCTTACATGATCCACGTTGGCATGAACATCGCGGACAAAGTCGGCATAGCCCAGCAGGCAAGGCGCGTCCTCAAGCCGGGTAGCGTCTTTGCGATATACGATGTGATGCAAGTTGGAGAGGGGCTGATGGACTATCCCGCACCTTGGGCGTCGTCTTCCGATCAAAGCGCATTGGATTCTCCGGAAACATATGAGGCAGCTTTGAGATCCGCCGGTTTTGACGTGATCAACCGGATTGATCGTACCGCATTCGCCAAACAATTCTTTGCCGACCTTGCTGACGCGCAAAGCCGCGCGAACGGCCCGCCGCCGCTGGGCCTGCATCTTGTCATGGGCGAGGATACCGCGCTGAAAGTTCAGCACATGGTGCAAAACATCGAAGGCGGATTGATTGCCCCGATTGAAATACACGCACGCCTTCCGGCCTAGATGGCAAAGCCACTTCCTGAGAAAAAACAAGCTATGTTCACAGCAGACCTCAGAGGCGGTGCAATATCATTGAGCATCTCGGTTTTAGGGCCGCTGCCTGCCCATTGCGGTCGTTCGAAGACTCTCTCGGATACTGCGGCGGGGGCCCGTCAGGCCGGACTTTCACTGCAAGCGCAATTTGCGGCGTTGGTTGTTTTCCCGATTTGTTGGACACAGCAGTCGGGTATGACGAAGCCGTCCGGTTAACCAGTAGGGTTTCCACCTGCGGACGCGTATTCCAAATCCGGTGAGCCTTCGGACACTGCCGTTCTGACGGCCTTTACGTTCCTTGCGATTTCCGCAAGGTGGCGGTGATCCGTGCCGCAGCACCCTCCCCAGATATCCATCCACGGAAACTGGTCCGCTACCCGGCCCATTTGGCGGCCAAGTTCCATGGGGTCGCCGTCTTCAAGATGCCCGAGCTTGCACAGAGCAATCTTGTCCATCGCGGCGGCATTGGGACGAATGCAGCGGAGCCGTTCAAGCCAAGCTCCGGGCGTGAGGGCCGACTCGAACTCAAGTGGATGCGAGCAATTTGTGGAATGCCATACCACACCACCGGGCACCGCAGTGTCGACCTGGGTGACCGCCTCTTCCAGGGTTGGACCTGAGTTCAGACGACTTTCGCCGTTCAAGCTCCATGAGACAGCGAGAGGTTGACCCAGGGCCTTTGCGGCGCGTGCCATCCCGATCACCTCGGGAATGTTATTCTGCGTGGCCGCCCACACCAGATCGACCTTGCCTTTGACCGTTTCAATCTGAACCGCATGGTAGGCTTCGGCCTCGCCTTCGCTAATTGCGCCGCCGGTTCCGTAGGCATCCCCACGCGGTCCAAGCCCTTCGTTGATGCGGAAATCGGGAACTTGCCCGGCATAGGATTTTCGAAGCTCTTCGAGGAAGTCGATGCCTGCAAGGGTCGCCTCCTTCAGCCCATCCTGCGACAGGCCAAGCTTGGCGCCCCAATCCGGGCTTGCCCGGTAGCCGATTCAGCCAAGCAGCAGGCCCGTGTTCTCGGCAGCGGCAACATCGCAGACCCGCTCGTAGATACTCTTGAAAACCGCGCGTTTCCACGGTTCGGAGAGGATCGCGAAAGCGGCGAAACAGGGCAGATCGATGCCGTGCAAGTAAAGGAGTTCTGTCTCGAACCCGCCCTCTGTCAGATAGATTAGATCATCGTGCGGGGTTGGATGGCTGAAAGACATGGGCGGCTCTTCGGTTTGGTCCGAACACGCGTGGATTCGTAGAAACCCAATTGGCTCGCACCAATCCTGACGTGCTGACTGGCGCTACTCTTGCGGCTCGATGTTCTGGTTAAACCGGAACATATTGCCCGGGTCGTACCGCGCCTTGATCCGCGCCAGCCGGGCATAGTTTTCGCCGAATGCCGCGCGGGTCAGGGCGCTATCCTCGCCGTGGCCGGGAAAGTTCAGGTAAGCGCGTCCTTGATGGCCGAAAGGCTCGGCGATCGCCCAGCTGTCGCGGGCCCAGGCGATGTTCACTCCGTCGTCTGCGGCGTCGGACCAGACGCCGTCAGCGGAATACATCCAGCCCATGGACCGGTCGCCGAAGGCCGTCGCGTTCGGCTGCACGGACCGAACCGCACCGCCCATGTTCCAAAGGGACGAAATCGTGTTGGGCGACGGCGCGCGCACGGCATTTTCCATGGCGAGATCGATCATTGCGTCGGGCAGATCCGTGAGATAGCGCGCTTTCCAGTAGCAGCGCATCTTTCCAAAGGGCGTTTGCGCGTCAAACAGTCTTTGGATGTCGTTGTAGGGCATGCGGCCCGAGAAATCCGTCACCACCGGCCCCAGTTCGCGCAGCGGTTTGGTTAGGGCCTCAGCGGCATCTGGCGCACCTGTAGCGATACCGACAAGAGCAAAGACCTTCTTGCCCCATGACTCGCGTGTGAAATCGTCGTCTTCCGGCACTGTCGAGAATTCACAGATCATCGCGAGATCCTCATCATGTTGAGCAACATAGTCGCGCCATGCGCGGATGGGTCCAGGGCCATCTTCCACCGCATAGATCGGAGCAACAAACAATACCTCAGGACCGACCGGATGCAGCGCGAACTCAAAGCGAACGACGACGCCGAAGTTTCCGCCTCCGCCCTTGAGTGCCCAAAGCAGGTCCGGGTTTTCATCGGCGCTGGTGCGCACGAGACCGCCGTCAACGGTCACAACATCCGCGGCGACCAGGTTGTCAATCGTCAGTCCATGCCGCGCCCGCAAGTGCCCGAACCCCCCCGAGAGCGTGAGACCTGCGACGCCTGTCTCGGAAATCAGACCGCCTGGCGTGGCCAAACCGAAGGCTTGCGTTTCGCGGTCCACCTCTGCCCATGTCGCGCCTCCTTCCACCACTGCGATCCGTTCCTGAGGGTCGACATGGACGGACCGCATCTGGGACAGGTCGATCATGATACCGCTGTCGCATGCAGCATGGCCGGCTACATTGTGGCCGCCACCGCGGATGGACACAGGCAGGCCCTGAGCTTTCGCGAAACGTACCGCCTGAATGACATCCGCTGTACCACGGCACTGTGCGATAGCCGACGGGCGGCGGTCGATCATCGCATTCCACAACAATCGAGCGGCATCAAAACCCGCATCCTCCTCTGTCAAAACTTGACCTGCAAAATCGGACTTGAAGTGATCTATCGTAGTGTTCTGGGCGTCCATAAGAGCCTCCCTGCACATTGCATGGATCAACTATTGGCCAGGGCTTCCCGGGAAGACAGTGGCAAAACGGATGAAAACGTGCGAGATTTGACAGCAAAACTCGCACTATGTGACAGGATCGTGCCGAAAGTGACAGAGCCCGACAACACCTCACAGCGGCGGCCGAAGTTTGTGCTGCTGGCTTCGCCCGAGACTTCGGCCATGGTGCTTTATGGTCTCTACGATGTCTTGACCACCGTCGGCGGTGTCTATCCCGAAATGGTCAAGGGGGCGCCAGAGCGCGAGTTGCTGGAGGTCCAAATAGCCTCGATAGACGGGCAGCCTTTCGATTGCGCGGGCGACATTCCTGTGAAGCCTCATGTGAGCGTGAGCGATCTTTCGAAGGCGGGAAACCGCCCTGATGCGGTGATCGTGTGTGACATGTACGTGGCCGTCACGGCTGTACCCACAGGACGGTATCCGGCGGAATGCGCGTGGCTTCGCGAGATGCATTCGGCAGGCGTCCTACTGTCCTCGGTGTGTTCTGGGTCGCTGGTTCTTGCCGAGTCCGGGATTTTGGAAGGCCGTGCAACAACGGCACACTGGGCCTACCGGGACATGTTCCACCGATATTATCCAAAGGTCACATTTATCGAGAACTCTGCTCTGTGCCTTCAAGCGGAAAGCGCCGGGATCGTTACGGCCGGCGCGGTGAGCGCGTGGCATGACCTTGCCTTCTACCTCATTGCGCGCTTTTGCGGTTATCGGCACGCTGTCGACACCGCCAAGGTCTTCCTGATGTCTGATCACGTAGAGGGTCAGTCGCCCTACGCGGTCATGACACGCCCAATGGAGGTCAAGGATGCGCTGATCGCGGAATGCCAGTCGTGGATCGGTGAGAGTTACGAATGCTCGAACCCGGTCGAACGGATGGTCGAGCGATCGGGTCTGGGCGCCCGGACTTTCGCCCGCCGGTTCAGGTCTGCCACCGGCTACACTCCGATGGACTACGTTCAGGCGCTGCGCATTGAAGAGGCCAAGCAGGAGCTAGAACGCAACAGCCGCCAGATCGATGATATCGCGACAGCGGTCGGCTACGAGGACAGCTCGTCCTTTCGACGGATCTTCAAGAAACGGGTTGGTCTCAGCCCGGCGGCCTACCGAAAAAAGTTCCAGAACCTCGCAGCGCTCGCCAGCAAATACTCCCCAGACACAATCCCGGTGTAATTTCCGGGACTGATACCAGGTGTT
>JBCDEC010000005.1:0-45649 GCA_039179965.1 Pseudomonadota bacterium | reverse complement strand
CGCTGAAGACCTCCGGCGCGCCGCGCGCCGAGATCGAAGCCAAAGTGGGCGAAGCCGCGCGCATCCTCAAGCTGGAGGCCTTTCTGGATCGCCGACCCAAGGCGCTCTCGGGCGGGCAACGGCAGCGGGTCGCGATTGGCCGTTCGATCGTGCGGGACCCCACGGCCTTTCTCTTCGACGAACCGCTTTCCAACCTGGACGCCGCACTTCGCGTCGAGATGCGTTACGAGATCGCCAAGCTGCACCAGTCGCTGGAAGCGACCATGATCTATGTCACCCATGACCAGGTTGAGGCGATGACGCTCGCCGACCGGATCGTGGTTCTGGAGTTCGGCACCATTGCTCAGGTTGGCCCGCCACGCGAGCTGTATGAAACGCCCGCGAACCTCTTCGTGGCCCGCTTTATCGGCAGCCCGGCCATGAACATCCTGCCGTGCCGGGTCGCGGACGGTGCCTACCACCTCGAAGGCGGGCGCGGCGGCGCCTCAAGCGGCGGCATCGGCGCCGTTCATGTGGGCATCCGTCCCGAACATATCGACATTGCCGCCCCGGGCGACGGGGCCATGGACGGCACCGTGGACGTGATCGAATACCTCGGCGCAGACAGCTACGTCATCATCGACGGCGGCGCATTGGGACAGATCACCGTGCGCAGCTTTGGCGAAGCCGCGTTTCGCCCGGGCGACACGGTGGGGCTGGTTTTTCGGCAGGAAAATCTGCACTTTTTTGGCCCCGACGGGCTCGCGCTGCGCTAAAACCGCCATCGCTCCTTCGCGCACGGCCTTCAGGGCCAGACGGGCAGCGGCTTGGGCGGGCTCGCTCATCCAAACGCCGTGCCCTTGCTTGACAGGCGCCCGATGCACGACCCATCACCACGGCCTCCGCCTTTCCGGCCGCAGCACGCGCCCCGCCGCGATCATCCACGCGCCCCGCCGCGATCATCCACGCGCCACGGTTGCGGCGTCACGGCGCGTCATCCGCGACCTGTCAGAGCCGTGTTCCGCAATCCCACACCTGCCCCGGCTCCGGTGCCTGGGCCTGTCGCTTGCGAGATGTTGATCGCTCGGGCGCAGGCACAAAAAAAGACGCCGGTCTTGCGACCGACGTCTCAGTGCTGCAAACCCGCCTGATCTTGTCAGAACAACCAGCGGATGGTGGCGGAGAAGTCGCTTGTACGCGCGTTCTCCGAGAAGGTGCCGCCGCCACGCAGCGAGATGCGCATGTTATCGCGCAGCTGATAGTCCAGCCCGACGCCGATTTCGGCCGCAACGCGATCGTACTCGAACACATGGGCCATGGACGCCCCGCCAGCCCCGTTCAGGCTGCCATAGACGGTATTGTCGGGATCGGTCAGGTTGGCGGCCAGCCCGGCCACGACAAAGA
The DNA here is from genome assembly GCA_039179965.1 of Pseudomonadota bacterium. GTDB lineage: Bacteria > Pseudomonadota > Alphaproteobacteria > Rhodobacterales > Rhodobacteraceae > Marinibacterium. The sequence continues at coordinate 44,266 of JBCDEC010000005.1, read as the reverse complement.
TGCGCCCTTCATCGTTGTTGCGCCCGAAGGTGCGGCCGAATTCCAGGCTCGGACGCAGCACGACATCGGTTTGATCGGTGCCCTGCATGGTCCAGTTCAATGGGCCCGTGCCGCTTTCGCTAAACCCGTCCTGCTGGGTGTAGTAGAGCCCAAGGCCGAGCCCCCAGCGCAGGTAGTTCTTGTCAAAGTCCTGCAGATAGGTCACCCGCGCATCAGACGAGAACACATGGCTGGTGATGTCTGAGGTCGCCACGTAATCGGTGCCACCCACCAGGTAGTTTCGGGTCTGATCCAGCGCCTGCCGCCCGTAGGCCGCCGACAGCGAGTAGGTCCAGGGGCCGTCTTCGAGCTTGAACACTGCCCCAAAGGTAAAGCGGGTGCCGTCCTGCTCAAAGTTGTCGCCGTTGAGCGTGACGTCTTCACCGCGGATCATGCCGCCGAGGATGAAGCCATTGTCCATCACGCGCTGACCGCCGGCCGCCAGACCGAACGACCGTTCGTCAAAGGACGTGCCGCCTGCATCATTGTCGTACTGGCTGTCCGTGCCGACAAAACCGACCCAGAAGCAGTCGCGTTCCTGAAGGAAGTCGCGGGCGCCGGACCGGCTGATCGAAGGACAGCTGCGCAGTGTATTGTGCACCACCAGGCTGGCCTGGCGTGCCGCAAAGAGGGCGGCGCCAGCTTCGTCCACGACATGGGTGGACGCCAGTGTGTCGAGTTCTTCGGCGGTCCCGGCGTTCATCAGATCGCTGAAGAGTGATTTCATGCCAGCTCTGACACCGCTGTCGGCACTGCTGCCCGCGGTGTCAGACACCGCCAGGGTGCTCGATGCGGCGGCTGCACTTGGCGCGGCTGCCGCGCTCGACACGGCCGCCGATCCTGACGCCGCTGCGCTGCTGTCGCTGTCGTCATCACTGTCGTCATCGCTGCTGCTTGTGCTGACATAGCTGGACAGTTCCGTTGCATTGACGCTGGCACCCGAGGAGCCGATATCAATCGTGTAGCTGAGTTCGACCACATCCTTGTCGGAATAGGATGTGCCGTTCACCGTGACATCCTGATTGGTCAGAACTTCCGCCTCATAGTCCACGATGGCGCTGTCCTGAGCCTCTAGATCCGCATTTCGGATCTTGTCCGCCACCATGACGTAGACCGAGCCGCTGTCGCCGTCGGAGACATCATTGGTGCCGGTGGCATTGACCGACAGAGCGCCCTCAAGCAGCGTCACCTTTTCCGCCACGATCAGATCCGCGTCTTCATCGTCCGAAGCCGTATTCATTTCCAGATCGACCGCAATCGAACCCGAACTGGTCTGCTTCGTCTTCCCGCCTGAAATTGTGGTGGTGAAGAGGCTATCGATGCCACCCGGAGACAGAATGCCGTAGTTCATGAACGTCGCGCTGCCATCGCCAATGTCGACGATGCTGCCTGTGTTGAAGGTGCCGCCGTCCTGATTGTAGACCTTGTTGCTGGTGCCGTCGCCGTGCAGTTTGATCGCGCCCGAAAGCGTGCCGTAGTTGAACAGCTTGAGCTTGGCATTGCCGTCTGACGTATAGCCGTCGTAGTCGCTGCTGGTGATCTTGGTGCGCACGACATAGACGCTGTCGGTCCGGTCGGCATCGGTGTAATCCTCATCCGCGATGGTGCCGTAGTTGGTGATCCGATTGGTATTCCCGTCGTAGATGTTGATCACGCTGGCGTTTCCATCGCTGCCGGTGATCGAGCTGGTTTCATCCACGAGGATCGAGACCGTGCCAGCTTCGTCATAGCCGGTCGAGGCCGCGAGAATGGCCCGGGAATAGGTCCCGGATGCCGCAATGGACGAGCTATCGGTCAACTCAATTGCGATGTCGCCCGCGTCATAGCTGTCGTCGCCATCATAGGTGAAGCTGGCATCGACCGAACTGGTGTCATCGGCTTCCTGGTAGGACCCGCTGCTGGACTGCGCAAAGACGGCAATGGAATAGTCGCCGGAAGAACTGACGCTTGCGTCGTCCAGCGCCACGGAGACATCGCCACTGTCACCTGCATCGCCGTTGGAGCCGGCGACATACAGCGAAAGGGCAATGCTGCCTGCCGTACCGCCGCCACCGCCGACGGACTGGGCCCAGATCCCCACCGCGCTTTTGCCCGTGGTGGTGATGTCAGCTCCGGTCGACGTCACTGCGACGGTGCGCCCGTCACCGCCATTGCCGCTGTCACCGTCATAATTGGCGCCAATATCCAGCGAGAAGTTCAGTTCAAAATCCGAGTCACTGTCATAGCTATCGATCGTGTCATTGGTGGCGTCATCAAGAAACGCGCCAAAGCCGCCTTCCACGTCTCCGGCGTCACCGCCGCCGCCGCCGACGGATTGGGCCCAGATGCCGTTGCCACGCTGACCCGTGGTGGAGATCTTCCCGGAGTTGTTCACCGTCACATCTCCGCCGTGGCCGCCGGCTGCGCCAGAACCACCCGCGATCAGCTTGGTCTTGATGGAGGCACTGGTGCCTGTGCCGCCAGCGCCACCCCCGCCGCCAACCGATTGGGCATAGATGGCCGTTGAATCGGCCCCGCCGGTCTCGATTTCATCGGTGTTGGACACCGTCACCGTATCGCCGTTCCCGCCGGCGCCGCCCGAGCCTCCGACCGAGACCGTCCAGTTTGTGAAATAGCTGCTGTAATTCGAATACAGCGAATAGAGCGTATAGGAACTCACCAGCGCATCGACAAAGTCGAGGTTGACCAGTTCAGCATAGTCTTCCCAGGTCGAGGCATTTTCGGTGGTCACCGAGGACGTCGAACCGGATTCGCCGCCCGTGCCGCCTCCACCGCCGACCGATTGCGCGAAGATGCCCATGGCCACGTCCTGAGTGGTGGAGATCGTGCCATCATTGGTGACTTTGACCTCGCCGCCATCGCCGCCACTGCCACCAGACCCGCCGATCTCCAAGGCCACTTCAATGCCCAGGGAGCTAAAGTCGTCTGGGTTGTCGATAAAGGATATCGACGTCGCTTCGGCTGATCCGCCATCGCCACCGCCGCCACCCACAGATTGCGCAAAGATCGCATCACCGCTTGTGCCGTAGGTGTCAATCGATCCGGAATTGAGCACGGTGACGAGATCGGCATCGTTGCCGGAGCCGCCCGTGCCTCCCATGGACCAGCTTGCCGAAATCGAAATGCCATCGGCTTCCGCAAGCGTATAGTCCAGCACATAGGCCGTGGCCGAGCCACCGTCCCCACCGTCGCCACCGATGCTCTGCGCGTAGATGCCAATCCCGCCGGCGCTGTTTGCGATGATCGAGCCGTAGTTCGTGATATCGACCTCGTTGCCGACCGATCCATCGCCGCCCTCGCCGCCAACGGCCAGCGAAACTCCGAGATCAACGGTTGTTGCCGTAGAGGCCGTGGCAGTGATCACCGAGCCGCCTGCGCCGCCGGAGCCTCCAACACTCTGGCCGAAGATGCCATGGCCATAGATGCCATATGTCTCGATCGCGGCATCGTTTTGAACCGTAACCTTGTTTGATGCGGCCCCACCGGCCCCGGATCCGCCAATCGAGGCGGAGAAATCGATCGCGCTGGCCGCCCCAAGTTCGAGATTGAAAGAATAGACGCTGCCACCGCTGCCGCCGTTGCCGCCGATGCTTTGCGCGAGGATTCCGTAGGCCTTGGCGCCATCGGTGGTAATGTTCGCGCCATTCTCCACATAAGTCTGCCCGGCAACGCCGCCGCTGCCGCCATCCCCGCCGAGGCTGAAGGATACATTGCCTGAAATCCCGTCCGTGGCATCTGACAAGAGGCCCGACACTTCGGCCGTGACCACATCGCTGCCGTTGCCGCCCGCACCACCGATGCTTTGCGCCAGGATGCCGTAGCTCAGATCCTGGGTCGTCTGGACCTCGCCGTAGTTGTAGACACTTGCCGCACTCGCTGTGCCGCCATCTCCACCGCCGCCACCAATGCCAACGGTGATCGAACTGCCAGTTACGCCAGAGGCCGAGACCACGGTTCCGCTGTTGCCGCCCTCGCCGCCTTGCGAGTTGGCGTAGATGCCGATGTTGTTGGCACCGGTGGCCTTGATCGTGCCTTCGTTGGTCACATTAACCGTGCCGGCCGTGCCGCCATCGCCGCCTTCGCCGCCCACGGCCACCGCAGCATCGCCCAACGAAACGGTAGAAAACGACATGGTCATGCCGGATTTGCCGCCACCGCCGCCGCGACTTTCGGCGTAGATGCCCGACGAATTCTCGCCGGTCACGGTGATATCTCCGGTGTTCTTGACCGTGACCGCGCCAGAGGCATTTTCCGTATCGCCCGAGCCGCCGTCACCGCCAACCGCAACGCTGACGCTAGTGGCAGAAAAGCCGCTGCCACTATAGGTGCTGCCGGAATCGCCACCGCCGCCACCGATGCTTTGCGCAAAGATACCGTCAGACCCTGAATCGCCCGTTGTCAGCGTGCCGGAATTGGTCACCGAGACGTCATCGGCGCTGCCCCCGCCACCACCGTCACCGCCCACGGCGATGCCGACCGACACCGTTGAGATCACGTCCAGATCGAACGTGGTGCCCGAACTGCCGCCGCCACCGCCCGCAGACTGCGCGAAGATGGCCGTGGATTTCTCACCGGTGGTGGTGATGTCGCCGGAATTGTCGACCTTTACGGTGGAGGCATCGCCGCCATCGCCTCCGGTGGCGCCCGTTGTCACGGACACTGACCCCATCGACACCCCGTTTACGGTGTAGACGCTGCTCGACTTACCGCCGCCACCGCCGGAAGACTGCGCATAGATTCCATGCGAATGGTCGTCCCCGGTCTGGATTTCGCCGGTCGACGTGACCTCGACCGTGCTGGCATCCCCGCCAGTACCGCCAGCACCGCCCGTGGACACGGACACAGCGGTGAGGTCGTAGCTCGCGCTGACATCAACAACCGTGCCGGCATTGCCGCCGCCGCCGCCGTAGCTCTGTGCAAAGATCCCGTCGGAATGCGCGCCGGTTGTGGTGATCGCCGCAATGGTGTCCACGGTGACATCCGCGCCGTCGCCGCCGGCGCCTGCGTCCTCGGTCGCGCCGACGATCACGCCCACGCCAACCGAAGCCGTCACGTTGACCGCGCTGCCTGAGTTGCCGCCGCCACCGCCGCCGGACTGCACCGTGATCCCGCTTGAAAACTCGTCGCCCGTTGAAATCAGGTAATCTGCCACATCCGTGTCGGGGTCTTCCGAATACGAGACCGTACCGCCGTCGCCGCCATCGCCGCCGGCCCCGCCGACGGCAAGGCTGTATTCGAGACCCACGCTCGTGGCCGAAGAGCCTTTGCCGCCACCGCCGCCAACCGATTGTATGTCGACGCCGTCTGAATCCGCCCCCAGAGTGGTGATATCGCCGGCGCTGTGGATCACCTCAACGGTGCCTGAGTTGCCCCCGTCACCACCCGAGCCGCCAAGCGTTTCGATCCAGCCCGAGGTGGACTTGGCAGTGCCGCCGCCGCCGCCGAGCGACTGGGCGAAGACGCCTTCCGAATAGTCTTCATCTGTGTTCAGCGTCGCGCCCAGATTGACCGTCACGTCACCGCCGTCACCTCCGTCGCCGCCGGTGCCCCCACTGGAGACAACACCCGAGGCACCGCCACTTTTACCGCCGCCGCCGCCCACGGATTGCGCGCTGACCGCGGCGGAATTGTTTTTGCTGGTCGACACGATCGCCCCTGCGTCGAGGGTGACCGTAACTGTGCCACCATCGCCGCCCGAGCTGCCATCGCCGCCCACCGAGTCAATCGCATCCGATGAGCCGCCTTTGCCGCCGCCACCGCCGATGGATTGCGCCTCGACACCGACCGAATAGCTGCCTTGCGTGGTGATCGAACTGGTACCGCCGATCCCGACCGTCACATCGCCGGCGTCGCCAGCGCTTTCCGACGACGCGCCATAGGCCACGAACAAGCCAGTGCTATCGCCCGCATCACCGGCAAAGCCGCCGACGGATTGGGCCAGAATTCCCGAGGAGGTCGTGGTGGCATCGTCGCCGTCGTCGTCAGAACTGTCACCGTCGCCTGTTGTCAAGATCGTCCCGTTGAACGTGACCTTCACGTCGCCGGCCGGCCCGGGCTCCTCGCTGGAACCGCCCGTGCCGCTTCCAAAGGTGGAATCGGCATCGCCCCCGTCGCCGCCCGCGCCGCCATAGGAGCGCGCCAGAATGCCGATTGAATCGGTGCCGTTTGTGGTGATTGTGGTGCTCGCATCGTCGATGTAGACCGTCACGTCGCCCGCTGAACCGCCGGCGCCACCGTCGCCGCCTTTGGAATCGCCGGTGCTCTCGGTGCCTTTGCCGCCGTCGCCGCCGTCGCCACCCTGGCTCAGCACTTCGATCCCGGGCGCGTTGGAGGCATCGGTCGAAATGGTCAGCGATGCATCGCCTTCGGCATACAGGAGGGCATCTGACGCATCGCCACCAGCCCCGCCGTCGCCGCCCTTGGCGTTGACACCGCCCTCGCCCTTGCCGCCATCATTGCCCTCGCCACCGGAACTGATCACATAGATGCCGGGGGTGTTGTCCTCGGTAGAGGATATGTCGAGCTCCGCCTCAAAGCCCATGTAGTACTCGGCGTACTGGCCAGCGCCGCCGTCGCCGCCATCACCGCCTTCGCCATCGCTGGTGCCGTAGGACCGGCCCTTGCCGCCGGAGCCGCCGTCGCCGCCCGAGGCGGTCACGGAGACTGCGCCAGCCGCATCGCCTGTGACGGACCCGAGGTCGAATGTGATGGACTGGGTGCCCAGAACATCGCCGCCATCGCCACCGTTGCCGCCCTTGCCGGAAGAAGTGTCCGTGGTCCGGTCCTTGCCCGAATGACCCTTGCCGCCTTGGCCCGTCAGGGACATGGCCGGCTCATCGCCGCCGCTTTCCAGAACGATGGAGGTATCCGAATCCGCGAAAGTGGCCTGGATCCAGTCGACATCGTCGCCGTCATCCCCGTGGCTGTTGCCTTCATCTCCGGTGTTGTCGACCCAGAAGAAGTAAGTGCCTTCGCCATCCGAGCTGTCGACGTCCTCAAAGAGGATCGTCGTGACATCGTCGTCAAGGTCTGTGGCATCGATGTCTGTCTCGAGAACATCGCCGGTGCAGACGTATTCCGTCGAGCTGGTGTCGCAGTCGGAGGCTGCGACCGGTGCCGCCACCGCCATCAGCGCCGCGACGACGCTGACCGTCGCCAAGGGGCGCGGGATCCCTCTGTTTAGCGGCCCCCACCGCCCGTCATATGGGTTAGATCCGTACAGGCCGCTCAGGGCTGTCGATCCAAGTACATGGCGCACACCGATAGAGCGCGCTGTCTGCGGCGTAGATTTGGTCACGTTCTGTCCCTCGACTGCTCAACTGGCGCTCTATTCATGGCGCGCTTTGGGTCAATGAACGGTAAACAGGAGCATTGTGTCAGCTTTTGGACCAATTCACGCCGATCCCGGCCAATTCAAATGGCAAAATCGGCGCGTCAAGACGCTGAGTCTCAGACCAGTCTCAGGGCTTGAAATCCGTGGGCACGCCAAAGGGCGGATCATCGACCGAACGCCCTGTCAGAGCCTCCATGAAGGCGACCAGCGCGGCCAAGTCCGCGTCCTTGAGAGCGAGGGGTTTGATGTCCAGAGCGCGGGCCTGGCGCGCCATTTCGAACCGGTCCGTTTGGATCACGAAATCCGCCGCCGTGAGCCAGGGCACCTTGGGCAGCGCGGCCATTTCGGGGCGCCACTGCGTGCGGCTTTGAACGGGGTCCAAGTGGTGCCGGATGATCCCTTCCAGCGTGGGGAACGCGCCGTTGTGCCCGTAGGGCGCTGTCAGCGCGACATTGCGCAGCATCGGCGTACGAAAGCGGTAGGCATCCTCCAGCCTATCGCTTTCGGCCAGACGCCCCACATCGCGGGCATATGGATCAAAGATCCGGGTGCGCCCGGGCCCAAAGGCCGGCAGGCCCAAGGCGTGAAACTGCTGGTCGGACATCAGCGGACCGGAATGGCACCCCCCGCAGCCCGCATCGCCGTAAAAGAGGCGCATACCCGCCTTGGCCGCGTCGGTCATGGCGCTGTGGTCACCGGCGAGGTACAGGTCGAAAGGGCTGTCGATGCTCTTCCACTCAATCGCCATGAAGGCTGCGAGCGCATTGGCGATCTCTGAAATCGTGACGTCTTCGGCTGTCTCGATGTGATCGAATGCCGCGACAAAGGCCGGACCATAGCGCGGGTCGGCCCGCACCCGCTTGGCCAGGATCGGCCAGCCCTTGTCGATGCGATCATGCACCGCGCCGGTTACCTCGTTCTCGCCCACGTTCCCGGCCATCTCAAACTGCGCGGTGAGCGGAAAGAGCGCCTGCGCGGCGAGCAGCGAGTTCAGTCCCGGAGGCAGCCATTCCTCGGCCGGGGAGTTGAACCCGTTCTCGTAGAGATCCGAAACGCTCAGACGCCCGTCGTGAAACATCGTGTGCAGATCGCGCGCGCCAAGGTTCCACAAGGCCTGCGCGTTGCGCGGCACCCGTTTGCGGATCTTGTCATCGCCCACACCCGGGGTCCGGTCCGGCCCGAGCCCCTGTCCCCCCTCGCCGATCCCCAGCGAGAGACCATCGGAGGTTCCGAATTCGGGATGGTGGCAATGCGCGCAGGAGATGTTCTGATTGCCCGACAGAATCGGGTCGTAAAAGAGTTGATGACCAATTGCAGCCTGGTCCATATCGAAGGCCAGGAAATCCGCATCCGTCAGTGGCCGGGGCAGCTCTTGCGCCGCCAGCGGCCCGGCGAGCATGAGAAAGGCGAGGACATGCGTCCACTTCTTCTGTCTTTGGTTTTGGCGCTCGGCACGGGCGCGGCCCTGGCCGATATCGAACAGGCGCGCGATCTGATGGAAGCCGGGCAATTCGGCGCGGCGCGTGAGGTGCTCTTGCCGGCCGCGCGCTCCGGCAATGCCGATGCCGAAGAACTGATCGGGGTGATGTATGCCATGGGCCTTGGCGTTCCGCAGGACCATGAGCGGGCTTTTGACTGGTACCTGCGGTCGTCGCTCAAGGGCCATCCCGGCGCGCAATCCGGGCTTGGCTGGTATTACGAACTGGGTCTGGGTATGCCGGCCCCGGATCTGGTGCGCGGTTATCTGTGGTACGCGCTCAGCACCATCGGTGGCGACCCGGACGCCGCCATCAGCCTGGAAGAGATCGTCAAACGCATGACCCGGGAGCAGATCGAGCGGGCGCAGATCCTCGTCAATGACTACCGCCCCTGGATGTATCCGTTCCGCTGATCCGGTCATAGCTTTGCTTCTGCCGCCGCAACTCTGGTCCTTGGCTCTTCGGCCGCGCCCGGGCGGTTCATGATGAAACGTCCCGTGATCATCTGCCCGGGATGCCAGATCGACCAGTCGCCTTCGATCCGTGTCCCGTCCGCACTGACCTTGCCGACATATCCAACCGGCGCATCTGCCCCCGGCACGTCGGCATATTCCTTGAGGAATTGAACCTCGCGCCCGGATCTGCTGCCACTCAGGCTGGCATCCAGATGATGCGCTGGAACAGGAGAAAACGTGTTGGGTTCGCGGATTGTGCCCCAGAGCACGCCCGAGATGTCCATCAAGGACGCTTCAAACGGGACTGGCGGGCTGTCCGGATCAGGATAGTCGTAAACGCCTGTCCATTCCCCACCCAGCGATGCGCCCTGATTTGATCCCATTGATGTTCCGTCCACTTGCAACCCTGTCCTGCGATCCATACGCAGCCCGACCGGTCTGGCAAGATCCCGAAGCGCGGTTTTCGCACGCTTCGGGCCATTTTTGATCGCTGCGGCCGTTGCCTATTGCATATCTGCCTGACGTGCGGCCTGGATCTGCTTGTCGGCTTCGCTGACCGAGGTGGTGAGCGCGTCAAAGACCTGCTCTCCACCGTCCACATTGGACTTGAACCAGTCGTAGACCGGCGCGGCCGACGCCTTGAACGCGGCCTTTTCATCCGGGGTCAGAACGTAGAGATCGCCACCACCGGCCACGAAATCCGCGTAGGCCTGGATCGATTTGCGCTTTGGCGACGCAAAGGTGGCCTGCTGGAGCTGATAGAACCCGTCCACAACCACGGCGCGCAGTTCGGCAGGCATGGACATGAAGACCTCGTTGTTCATGAACCAGAGCGCACCCATGTAGGCATGACCGTCAAGCGTCACGTACTGCAGGCCGGCATCCGGGAACTTCATGTTCATGATGTCGGTAATGCCGTTCTTGGAGCCTTCGACAACGCCGGTCTGGAACGAGGTGAACAGTTCGGGCCACGGGATCGGCGTCGGTGAGGCCCCCAGCGCCTTGACCAGTTCCTGCGGCAGGTCAGCGACCACGGTGCGGATCTTCAGGCCGTCCATGTCGCTGGGGTTTTGCACGCGGCGCTGCGTGTTGGCGAAGTTGCGCCAGCCGCCGGTGTTGCCGATGGTCATCAGACGGATCATGCCGTCGGAATAGGTGCTTACCAGTTCCTGCATGGTCGTCACAAAGCCCGACCCGTTCGCCAGGACGGTTTCCGCAATGCGGTCATCTGCCATGAGGTAGGGCAGATCGAGCACCTGCACGAAGGGGAAGATGCCCGAGGAGCCGCCCGAGGTTGCGACATAGATGTCGATCGAACCATCGGCGACGCCCTGAAGGCATTCCGCCCCGTTGGAGCAGAGCTGTGTGCCAATGAAAAGCTCGACCTCGATCGCGCCATTTGAGGCCGCCTCGACGAAACTCTTGAACACCACAAGGCCATCGTAGTCTTCGTCGTTTTCATTTGAATTCGCGGTCGCCCGCAGCGTGTAGTCCGCCGCGTGCGCCATCATCGTGGAGCCGGCGAGCAGTGCGACCGCTGCGGCCGATTTCAGGACTGTCTTGAGCATGTTGGAACCTCCCAGTTATGGCTCAAATTAGTTTGCGAACCCGGTCAGACGCGGGATCGTCATAGAGATCGCGGGCACGTAGGTGATCAGGAAGATCACCGCGACTTCGACCGCAAGAAACGGCAGAATGGCTTTGGCAATGGTCTCGACCCGCTCTCGCGAGACCGCTGCTGCCACAAAGAGGACAAGCCCCATGGGTGGCGTGGCGAGGCCAACGGTAAGATTGACGCTCATGATGATGGCGAAGTGGATCGGATCGATCCCCAGATCGGTGAAGATCGGCGCCAGGATCGGGCCGAGCACGATGATCGCGGGACCGGCGTCCAGGAACATACCGACCACAAAGAGCAGCAGGTTGATCAGAAAGAGCAGGATCAGCGGGTTGTCCGAAAGCCCCAGAATGATCCCGGCCAGCGTTTCGGGCGCATGGGCGAGGCTGACCACCGTTTTGAACGCCATTGCGGCGCCCACCAGCAAGAGCACAACGGCCGAAGTGATCCCGGCGTTGGTGAAGATCGCCGGCAGATCCTTGAACTTCAGGCTGCGCAAGATCAAAAATCCAACGAGCAGCGCATAGGCCACGGCAATGGCGGCGGCTTCCGTGGGCGTGAAGATCCCGCCCAGAATGCCGCCCAGGATCAGGATCGGAGTCTGCAGCGGCACCATGGCGCGTTTGCAGACCATGCGCACCTCATGGCTGACCAGACGCCGCACGCCCAGGAACAGCGCATGGGCCGCAACAAGGCAGAGCGCCAGGCTCAGCCAGGACAGCGACGCCGGGGCCTCTTCGCTCAGCGGGACAAAGACCCAGATCAAGAGGCCCACGTTGAGCCGAACCAGCAGGAAAGAGACCCACCATTCGACGGGGCCCATGTCGGTGCCTTTGAGCACAACGCGGTGTGCCGGTGGCAGGTCGTAGTGATCGGCCGTCAGCCGCACCATGGTCATCAGGCCCACACCGACCAGAATGCCCGGCACAATGCCCGCCAGGAACAGCGCCGCAACGCTTTCGCCCATCACATAGGCGTAGATGATCATGATCCCCGAGGGCGGGATGATCGGCCCGATCACGGATGAGGCGGCCGTGACGGCGGCGGCATAGCGGCGGGTGTAGCCCTCGCGTTCCATCGCCGGGACCAGCATAGAGCCCAACGCAGAGGTATCGGCAACGGCCGAGCCCGAAAGGCCGGCAAACAGGATCGAGCTGAGGATGTTCACCTGCGCTAGACCGCCGCGCAGGTGGCCCATCAGCGCCTGCGAGAATTCCACCAGCCGTTCGGTGATCCCGCCGCGGTTCATCAGCTCGCCGGCAAGCATGAAGAACGGGATGGCCATCAGCGGGAAGCTGTCCATGCCGTTGTAGACATTCCGGTAGAGCAGCGTGATGTCACGCTCCTGCCCATTGAGGAACAACAGCGCGCCCGGCGCGGCCAGCAGCGCGAAAAAGACCGGCAGGCCGATCAGCAGCAGAATGAGGAAAACGGGCAGGAACCAGATCAACATTACTCGGCACTCCCCACCGCGCCCGGGATCTCGGGCAGCCGGTCGCCGCCTCCCAGCAGAATGACGAACGAGCGCAAGAGCAGCTCGATATTGACCATGATCAGCAAGACGACCCCCACTAGAAGCGACGCCATCATCCAACTGCGCGGCACCCGCATCCATTCATCAAAGCCAAACGAGATCGGCACATACAGAGAGGCGGTGGTGAAGCGACCGCCAAAGCCGGTGACCTCACTCCATCCCAGTTGCACGGCGAAAATCAGCACCATGAAACTGACCAGAAGCAGGAAGATGTTCAGGATCTGACCGGCGCGCGCGGGAATCAGTGTGCCCAAAAGATCGATGGCCACGAAGCCGCCGCGCCGGAATGCCGTGGGGGCCATCAGGCCGGTCATCCACAGCATGCAGAACCGGGCTGCCTCATCTGGCCAGGGCAGGGCGTTGTTCAGCACATATCGGAAGAAGACCTGGATCAGGATGGCCAGGACCATCAGTCCCACGGCGCCGGCGCCAATCACACGACCGACGCGCAGCAAGGCCGCATTCACAGCCCCAATCGGCACGAGCACCGATACCAATCCGCCCATGCGGATCCTCCCTTTTGTCACGGCGTGTTTCAGGAACCGCCGCTTTTATTGTCGTGCCAATGGCTGACACGCATGTGCTGGTCTGGCCAGCATTTTTTTGGCGCGCGGCTCTCTCGTTCGAGCGCCGCACAAGTCCGCCGCACAGGCGGCAGGGTCAGGGCACCTCGGCGCCCAAAGCCGCCTCGTAGAGGCGGAACCAGGTCGGGCGATCCAGGACCACCTTCAACGCGTCAGAGATCTGAGCAATGCGTGTCAGGTTGTTGGTGCCCATCACCGGCACTATGCCCGCGGGATGCGCGAGAAGAAAGGCCACAGCGACCGCGGCGCGATCCACGCCCTGTGCCTGGGCGATCTCGTCCGCCACCCGGGCGGTCGCACTGTCGTCTGTCATAAGCGCACCGCCGCCCAGCGGCGACCAGGCCAACACAGGTGTCCCGATCCTTTGATGGAAGGTCAGATCGCCGTTCGTAAAAGGCGAAATCTCGGCCAGCGAGACTTCGATCTGATTGGTCACCAGCGGAGAGGTCATCGCCGATTGCAACAGCTCCCAATCCCATTGTCGGAAATTCGACACGCCGACATGCCCGACCTTGCCCGAGGCCACAACCTCGTCCAGTGCCGCCCCGGTTTCGTGATGATCCATCAGTGGATCGGGCCGGTGGATCAGCAACAGGTCGATGTGATCGATCGCCATCTCCCGCAGCGACAGGTCCACGGACTTGAGAATATGGGACCGGCTGGTGTCGTAGTGCTTCACCGGCGTATCCGCATGACGCCCGACCGGCGCCACGATGTCACACTTCGTAATGATCTCCATCTGGCGGCGCAGGCCGGGGTCGGCCTTCAGCGCAGCGCCAAACACCGCCTCCGCCGTGTAGCCGCCGTAGATATCCGCCTGATCGAACGTCGTGATGCCCTGATCCAGGCAGGCCTTGATCTTGGCCGTCACGTGGGGCACCGAGGTATCGGCCTCATCCGCCACGCGCCAGAGCCCATAGACGATGCGGCTCATTTCCAGACCGCCCTGAAACGTGACGCGTTCCATCAGCGTCTCGCGCCCTGGCCGAGCGGCGTCTGCGGGATCTCTTCGGGCACCCGCCCGTACGCATGTGGCAAGGAACAGGTCTTGAGGTTGGGCATGACCCGCGCGCCAAAGTGCTTGGCCTCATCCAGATGCGGGTACCCCGAGAAGATAAAGGCCCGCATGCCCATCTTCTGGTAGGTTTCGATCTTGCTCATCACCTGGTCGGTCGAGCCAACCAGCGCCGCGCCGCAGCCCGAGCGCGCGCGTCCGATGCCGGTCCAGAGCCCCGGTTCGACATAGCCGTATTGATCCGCCAATTCCCGTGCGCGGGCCTGATGGCTGACGCCCAGAGACGTCGAATCAAGCGCCCGATCGCGGATCAGCGTACCGTATTCATCATCGAGTTTGGAGACGAGGTAGTCGGCGTACTCCTGGGCTTCTTTCTCCGTGTCGCGCACGATCATATGAACGCGCAGACCATAGTCGAGCGTCCGGCCCTTGGCCTCCGCCACCGCATGGACCGCTTTCATCCGTTCGCCCAATTGCTCTTCGGGTTCGGGCCACATCAGATAGACGTCGCAATACTCGCCGCAGAGCTCCAGCGCCGACGGGGAATAGCCTCCGAAGTAAAGCAGCGGGCCGCCTGTCTGGTAGGGGCGCGCGGGGTCGGTTGTCAGCCCTTTGAAGGAATACACGTCCCCGTCGTGATCGATCTGATCACGGGTCCAGGCCTGTTTGAGGATCTGCACCACTTCGCGCGAGCGCTGGTAGCGATAGGCGCTCTCGGCCTTTTCACCGGGGAAGTCCGAAGAAATGATGTTGACCGTCAAACGGCCCTGCAACATGTGATCGAGCGTTGCGATGGTGCGCGCCAGCATGATGGGCTGCATCTCCCCGCAGCGCACGGCGGCCAGCAGGTTGATCTTTTCGGTGATCGGCGCGCAGCCGGCCACGAAGGACAGCGTATCCTGCCCGACCTGATAGGACGACGGACACAGGATGTTGCGAAAGCCCTGTCTCTCGGCTTCCTGCACGATCTCCGAACAATGCGCCCAGCTTGACCGCAGATCGCCTTCCGGCACACCGAGGAACTGGTAGTCATCCGAACAGAGGGCCGAGAACCACGACACCTCCACCGCATCGAGATCCGCAGATGTGATGGGGACAATCGTCATTAATGGAGCCTCCCGCGAGATGTCGATTTCCCCTTGCGTAGCAATCACCTTGATGTAGATCAATGGTGTATCAATTTTTTCTCACACCATCATGTCCTCACCCACCCGACGTCCCAGTGCCCTGCCGGTCTATGTCCAGATCGCGGAACTTCTGATCCGCGACATCGCGTCCGGGCGGCTCCTGGACGGCGAGCGTCTGGCCCCGGAACGCGAGATGGCCTCCGGTCTGGACGTCTCAGTCGGAACCCTGCGCAAGGCGCTGGCGGAGCTTGAGAAAAAGGGCCTTCTGGAGCGGGTTCAGGGCTCTGGAAACTACGTCCGCGACGGCGGTGGCAAGGATTCCGTCTATGCGATGTTCCGGCTGGAATTGCCCGAAGGCGGCGGCCTGCCCCGCGCCGACGTGCTGGGTGTCGAGCGCCTGCGCAAACCGCTGGACCTGCCGGCTTTCGGGCATTCGGATTATGCCGCGCGCGTGCGCCGGATGCGCTGGCTCAATGACACAATCATTGCAATGGAAGAGATCTGGCTCGACGATTCGGCGGGTCAGATCGTGCCCGAGGCCCTGTCCGACTCGCTCTACCACTATTACCAGACCCAACTTGGCTTTTGGATCACCCGCGCCGAAGACCGGGTCAGTCTGGGCACCCTCCCCGCCTGGACCCCAAAAGCCTTTGGCAAATCCGTTGGCACAACGACGGGATACATCGAGCGGTTCAGCTGGTCCGACCAGCCTGGGCCGGTGGAGTTTTCGCGCACCTGGTTTGACCCGGACCGCGCCATCTATGTGCAGCGCCTGAAATGAGCGCTCGAGCCCCGAAAGGACGGCGGACATGACCCGAGACATCAATTATGGGCTGATCGGCAGCGGCATGATGGGCCAGGAGCACATCCGCAACATCGCCCTGCTGGATCACACCCGGGTGGCCGCGATCTTTGAACCGGACGCCGAAATGGCCACAGCGGCGCAGGCGCTTGTACCCGAGGCGCGGATGGTGGGCTCGCTCGACGCCCTGTTGGCCACCGACGCACTCGATTGCCTGGTGATCGCGAGCCCCAATCACTGCCACGTCGCGCAGATGCGCCAGATCGCCGAAGCGCGGCCCATGCCGCTGCTGGTTGAGAAACCGCTCTTTACAGCGCGCGATGACGCCGCCGAAATGGCGCGGTTGCGCGCCACCTACCCCGCGCCAATCTGGGTGGCGATGGAATACCGTTACATGCCGCCCATCGCGGCGTTGACCGAGGCCGTTCAGCGCGTGACCGGAGGTGTGCAGATGCTGACGATCCGCGAACACCGCTTTCCATTCCTGCCCAAGGTTGGCGACTGGAACCGGTTCAATCGCAACACCGGTGGCACCTTTGTCGAGAAATGCTGTCACTTCTTCGATCTCATGCGTCTGATCCTGAAGTCCGACCCGGTGCGGGTGATGGCGTCGGGCGGACAGGCGGTCAATCATCTGGACGAAGCCTATGGGGGCGAGACGCCAGATATTCTGGACCATGGATATGTGATCGTCGATTTCGCGTCAGGGGCGCGGGCCATGCTGGAACTCTGCATGTTTGCCGAAGGCGCGCGCTATCAGGAGGAAATCTCGGCCGTGGGACCAGCGGGCAAAGTCGAAGCTCTGGTGCCCGGTCCTGGCCGGTTCTGGCCAGCGGATCTGGGACCCGCCCCGGTGCCACAGCTGATTGAAAGCCCACGTGCGCCAAAGGGGCCGCGTGTGACCGAGATTCCCGTCGATGCCACGCTGCTCGAGGCCGGAGATCATAACGGCTCGACCTTCTACCAGCATCAGAAGTTCCTCGATGTGGTGCGTTCAAACAGCGACGTCGAGGTCACGTTGGAGGACGGTGTCTGGGCCGTGCGCATGGGTCAGGCTGCACAGATCTCGGCGGAAACCGGGACACCCGTAACGATCTAGAGCGCACCAGTGGCGGGTGTCTTTGACCCAGCCCTTGCGTGACCCCTGGGAAGGTTAAGCGCCCGCATCCTCGATAAAAAACTGATTTTAAACACAAAACTTGCACCTTACAACAGGGTCGACGACCGCGCCGCGCATGCCAAATGAGACAGATTCCCCCGTCAAACCGGAAATCCCAATTGATCACGGGGCGGTTCTGCACCAAAATGTAACCAATCTAACCAATTTGTCCGCGATTCGTGTTGCGGCAATGCGAGGGGCTCATAAGAGCTCAAGTTTGGGTCAGACAGGCGAAGACCGCGGCCCACATGGAATGGCATGACTTTGCCATGGGAGGACATTGATGAACTATGTAACTCGAACAATCGGGGCGGCCTTGTGCGCGCTGCCGCTGGCACTGGGCGCGCCGCAACAGGCGGACGCCGACGACGTGATCCGCATTGCACTGGCCGAGACGCCATCGGATGAGCTGGCCGCTTTCTTCGTGGCACTCGATCGGGCAAAGGCCAACGGGCTGGACTATGAGTGGACCGCCTTCTCTGACGAGGAACTGGCCATTCAGGCGGTTCTGTCGGGGCAGATGGACATCGGCTTTGGCACGCCCTACGCCGCCATGCAGCGGTCGCGCGCGCCGATCCGGATCATTTTCCAGCTCTCAAAGCTGAAGTTCTTCCCGGTGACGACCAAGAAGTATTCTTCGCTCGAAGAACTCAACGGCGAACCGATCCTTCTGCATTCGCGCGGCGGCGGCACGGACTCGATTGCCAATGTGATCGAAGACCGCGTCGGCATGACCTTTGGCAAACGCTCCTACGTGCCGGGCTCGTCCAACCGTGTGGCCGCGCTGGTGGCCGGCCAGGCGGATGCAACGATCATCGATTTGTCCAACAAGAACAAGATCATCGACCAGCATCCGGACAAGTTCAACGTGCTGCCGATGTTTGAAGTCGAAGCCAGTGACGAGGCGCTCTTTGCCAACCTCGAATGGATCGAGGAGAACGAGGACGCCGTGAACACCTTTGTGGCTGCCCTGGCCTCGGTCTGGGCCGACATGAACGAAGATCCGTCGATCATCGCCAAGGAAACGGATCCCAAGGGACCGATCGGTCAGCTGCCCCCGGAAATCCTGGGCAATCTCGATGACTTCTACTCGGCCGCCGTGGCCGGTGGGCTCTACTCCCCGGATGGCGGCGGTGAGCGCGCGGCCAAGGCCGATCTGGAGTGGTACTCCGAATCCGGTCAAATCGAAGGGGCGCTCGATACGCTGAACATCACTGACTTCTGGTACATGGCGCCGCTGGACAAAGCGCTGTCGACCAACTGATGCTTCCGGGCGGTCCGGACTCCGGACCGCCTCCTTCGCGGGACTGATTGCAGTCCTGCCCTACGCCTGTCGGCCCGCTGCCGGAGGAGATCCCGTGAACCTACCCATTGAACGCTCGCTTGCTCTCAAGCTGATGTCAGCGCTGATCGTCTTCGGCGCCTGGCAAATCGCCGGGATGATCCCCGTAAGCTACGCATTTCCCACGTTCACCGACAGCATGGCGGCGCTCTTCCGCATGATCTTCGACGGGACGCTCTTTATCGCCTATGGCGAGACCCTGCAGCCGCTGGTGATCGGAGTGGCCATTTCCACCGTCAGCGGCATCGTCCTGGGTCTGTGGATCGGGCTGAGCCGGTTCTTTGACTGGATCGCCTCGCCGATCTTCATCGTCATGCAGTCCGCTCCGCTGGCCGCGCTGATTCCGCTTCTGGTGATGGCCTACGGGATCGGGCTGACCTCCAAGGTCTTTGTGGTGTGCATCATGGCCATGCCTGTCATCGTGCTGAATACGGCAGGTGCGGTGCGCAATACACCGACAAATCTCAAAGAGATGTGCCATTCGTTTCAGGGCAACGACCGCGATGTGCTGCTCAAGATCATCTTGCCCGCCGCCTCGCCGATCATTTTCTCGGGTTTGCGCCTTGGGGTGTCCGCGGGCTTTATCGGCGCCATTCTGTCGGAGTTGAAAATCACGCCCACCGGCGTTGGTGACATCATTACTTTCAGCCGGTCGATTGCCGATTACCCGGCCATGTATGCGGCCATCTTTTCGATCATCGTTCTGGCGGTTCTGTTCTTGAACTTGCTGGAGTCGTTGGAAACCAATCTGTTCAAGGGGAACAACCGTGGGTATGTCTCTGACTAAGGATAACGTTGTGCAAGCCGCAGACTTCCAGGTGCAAAACGCGGTTTCCACGCGCAATGTCTATAAGAACTACGGCGAAGTGGAGGCTTTGCGGGATATGTCGCTGGACTTCCCCAAGGGCCAGCTGACGTCGCTTTTGGGCCCTTCGGGCTGCGGCAAGACGACTCTGCTGAAGATCATCGCCGGACTTCTGGAGCCGACCTCGGGTGCGGTCGAAGTGGACGGCAAACCGGTCACCGGACCGGGTCCGGACCGCGCCTTCGTGTTTCAGGATTTCGCGCTGATGCCCTGGGCCTCGGTGCTGCGCAATGTGGCCTTCGGGCTTGAACTGCGCGGAGTCGCCAAGTCCGAGCGGGAAGACATTGCGGAAAAGTACATCAACGATGTCGGTCTCACCGGGTTTGAGCACGCCTATCCGCACGAACTGTCCGGCGGTATGCGCCAGCGCGTCGGCCTGGCCCGGGCCCTGGCGGTCGATGCGCAGGTGCTCCTGATGGACGAACCCTTCTCGGCCGTTGACGAGCAGACCCGGCGCAAATTCCAGGAAGACCTGCTGGGTCTGGTCGCCAACGAGAACAAGACCTTCATCTTTGTGACCCATTCGATCGAAGAGGCGGTTTACGTGTCCGACCAGATTGCCATCCTGCTGCCGCGCCCCAGCCGCGTACACGAAATCATCCGTCCCTCGGGCTTTCGCGAAAAGGGCGTGGACAACATTCGCCGCGACCCGGAGTATCTCGACATTGTCGACGACGTCTGGGCGACGTTGCGGTCCTACGTGGAGTAATCGGCATGGTTCTTTTCGGATACAGACTGCCGGCCATGTCCTCGCTGATCCTCTGGGGGCTTCTCTGGGAGATCATCGGCCAGTCCGGCCTGACCTTTTTTGTGCCGCCCCTGAGCGAAGTGATTTCCACGCTCTTTTCGGTGCTTTTCACGCCCGCCTTTCTGATTGCGCTGCGCGAAACGGCCTACGCCTTTATCAGCGGCGTCTTCTTTGCCATTGTGATCGGCATTCCGGTCGGGATCCTGATGGGCAAGAACCGGTTGCTGGACGAGTTGCTCCTGCCCTGGGTCAACATCTTCCTCTCCGCGCCGCTCACCGCGCTGGTTCCGGTGCTGATGGTGCTCTTTGGCTTCGGCATGAAGTCGATCATCATCACCACGACGCTGTTCGCGATCTGGATCATCATCCTGAACACGCGGGCCGGCGTGAAGCAGATCAACCGGTCGCTGGTAGAGATGGCCACGAGTTTTGGTGCCTCGCCCTGGGACGCGTTTTCGAAGATCTACATTTGGGCTGCTCTGCCCGAGATCCTGGGCGGCGTGCGCATCGGTGTCATCCGGGCAGTCAAGGGCGTGATCATCGGCCAGCTTCTGATCTCGATCGTGGGCTTTGGCGCTCTGTTCGAATTGTACTCCGCCAACTTCCTGATGGCGCATTTCTGGGCCGTGCTGATCGTGCTCTTTGCCATGGCCTTTTCGATTTCGGAGCTCCTGGCCTATTGCGAACGCAGGGTCAGCTACTACGCCGCCAAACGGTAACCGGCGAGGTTCGGCGCGGCGGGGTAAACCCCGCCCTACAAAAAAGGCCCGCGCAGCAAGCGCGGGCCTTTTTGTGTTTCAAAACGCATGCCGGTCCTCAGGTCACAGCAACCTCGATCTCGCCCAGACCTTCGATCTTGCCGACCATGATATCGCCGGTGAGGATCGGGCCCACGCCAGCGGGTGTTCCGGCCATGATCACGTCTCCGGCCGCAATGTCGTAGAAGGTCGAAAGATAGGTGATCATCTCCGGCACCTTCCAGATCATCATGTTCAGATCACCGTCCTGCTTGACCGCGCCGTTCACGCTCAGAGAAATGTGCCCCTGATCCAGATGGCCGGTTTCGGACACCGGATGCAACGGACCCATCGGCGCGGAGCGTTCGAATGCCTTGCCGATCTCCCAGGGCCGGCCCATCTTTTTCATCTGCCCCTGCAGGTCGCGCCGGGTCATATCGATCCCGATCCCGTAGCCCCAGACGTGATCAAGGGCGCTGTCCAGCGCAATGTTGCGCCCGCCCGATTTCAGCGCGACGACCAATTCGATTTCGTGATGCACATCCTGCGTCTCGGGCGGATAGGGAAACGCCCCGGTGACATCGGCGTTCTCGGGGTTCTTCTGGAAGAAGAACGGCGGTTCCTTGTCCGGATCGTGGCCCATCTCGATGGCATGATCGGCGTAATTTCGGCCGATGCAGTAAATGCGCCGCACAGGGAAGCGTTCGCCGCCTGTGGTGGGCAAAAACGTTCGCGGCGGTTCCGCAATGGCCAAGGGCCCCGGTGTTTTGGTGTGTCCGTCCGGCATATGTGCCTCCCCGTGTTTGGTCTGCGCGCATATCTGTCAATCGCACAGATGCAGTGTGTCCAGCACGACCTGTGCCGGATCGGACCAACTGCTAGAACCAACTTCCTATGACAGGCCCTGCCCCTCCCCCAGACCTCGGCCGAAGCTGGGCCAAAAGCTAGACAAGCGCCTAACCAATACCCTATTGGTCAAACCAATAGAGGTCAACTCCGGCCACTCTATCCTTGAAAAATTATCGCATTATATTACGCCGGACCGGGAAATCGAAAGCATCGAAATGCCAGCGGACACAGGAACACTGACGCAGCTGCGGGCTTGGATCGCACAACAGAAGCTCGGCGAAGACAGCCGTCTGCCACCCGAACGCGAACTGGCCGAGGTTCTGGGCGTTTCGCGCGGCGACTTGCGCAAGGCGTTGAAGGTGCTGGAGGACGAAGGCGCTTTGTGGCGTCGGGTCGGCAAGGGGACATTCGTTGGACTGCCACCGGCAGAGGAGACGCTTTCGCTGACGGCCATTGCTGCTGTGGCCAGCCCGGCCGAAGTGATGTCCGCCCGCCTGGCCTTTGAACCGGTGCTGGCGCGCGAGGCTGCCCTTCGCGCCTCCGCCACGCATATTGCGCAACTGGACAGGTGCATCGCCCGTGCCCGTGACGCGCGCACTTGGCGCGAATACGAAACCAGCGACAACCACTTTCACCGCACCGTGGCCGAGGCCGCAGGTAACACGGTGATGACGGCGCTGTTTGATCAACTGAATGCCATTCGCCGCACGGTGGTCTGGGGGCGCAGCCGTGACGAATTCCCCGGCCCGAGCCTTGAGCATCACTCCCATGCCGATCATGCGCGTATTCGCGACGCCATACTGGCGCGCGATCCGGCGGCAGCGAGCGACGCCATGCTTCAGCATCTGCACACTGTGAGCCAGGGTCTGCTGACGCGCAGCGCCGCCGCAGAATAGGCGCTCCGCCAAGGGCACTCACTATCCCGGCGCTGTACCTGTCCTGTCTTGCCGTACAGCCAGGGAACCGGATCAGACAGAAAGACCGTCTCGGACCAGCAAGGCGTGAAACTCCGTTTTCGGCAAGAGCCTAAAATGGCGCTGGGTTCTCTGGGCGGTCAATATCCGGTCGCAGCGAAATGTGCGGGGCGCCTGGCGCAGATGATCATAGGCAACCACGTACCAGACGGGATAGTTCAGCAAGAGATAGTGAGGTTCGATCCGCCGCGCGGAGGTCTCGCCATCTTCGCGCCGATAGGAGATATCAAGCGTCTCCTGATCAAGAAAAGCCTGATGCAGCGCCTGCACCACCCGCTTTGGCGGTGCCTTGAGGCCCGCTTGCACATAGGTGGAGGCCGTCACCCCAATCCACAGGCGCGAGGTGATACGGTTCACCCGGTCCCGCTTTTCTGGCGAGAACGAGGCGACCAGCTGGCGCCGGACCGAACCGAGACCGGCCAGGAACATGGGCGACTTCATCTGCTCTGACACTGCGATGCTGATGAGCAGATCGACAGCTTCGCCATAAGCCAGGTTTACCCGGCCCACACCCCAGTTGCGATCCAGTCGAACACCGCCGCCGCGCCCGCGATCCGCATCAATCTGCATGCCCTGCTCGCGCATAAGCGAAAGGTCGCGGGCAATCGTACGTGTGCTGACGCCGTGTTCCAGAGCCAGATCCTTGACGGAGAGATGGCCATCCTGTTTCAGCTGAACGGCGAGCATTTCCATCCGCCTCAGCCGGCCTTTGGCATCCGTGCGCGACATCAAAGAAATAAGACACAAACTGTCCTATTAATCAATAAGACCAACGCTGACGCCAGCGGGCTCTGTGACACTCAAGGCGTTTGGACCCCAAGGCGCCCCGCCGGCCCACGCAGGGACGCACAGGCTCGCACAAAAGGAGATCGCCACATGAAGATGAACTATTTTGTTGTCGGCACGAACGACATGAACGCCGCAACCGGTTTCTATGCCGGGCTGTTTGAGCAACTCCAGCTGAACCGTGTCTCACCAACGCACCGGATGACCTATTGGCTGGGAGACGACTTCGCCTTTGCCGTGGCGATCCCGTTTGACACCGAACCAGCCACCAACGGGAACGGCACCATGGTCGGGTTCACGGTCGGTTCACGCGAGGAGGTCCGACGGCTTTACAATCGGGCTCTGGAGCTGGGGGGCACCTGCGCAGGCACACCGGATGAACGGGGCGCCCGGTTTTCGGCCTATGTGCGGGATCTGGACAACAACAAGCTGTGCCTGTCCGCCTAGATCCGATCTGCGGCCGGGAACACATTTTGGGCGACAATTATGGGGGCTCTCAGCCACCACGCAGGCGACGATATGCAATACGCCGCCTCTGCTGCCACCGTCATGGTCGGACACACGGGCAAACGCATGTGTCCGGGCCTGCGGGCGAACCACCCTTGTTCGCCGCGCGACGCGCCCCCCTTACGCCTTGGCAGCCACCGGAACCCTGGATGAAAACCTGTCTGGCGCGCTCGCCGCCCAGATCGCCTTGTAGGCGTCCGGAATATCAGCGCCAAGAAAGGATCCGGGCATGACATCGGGAAACGTATTGCTCCATGTCTGTTCGACGTCACCGCCCCGGATGCGCCGAAATATGTCGCGGCGCGACAGTTCCTCGGGCGAGGTCATCCCCATGGCGCCGACGAGATCCAGAAAGGCCTCCATCGTTGCTTTGTGGAACTGAGCGACATGAGTCTGACGCAGCTCGATATCAACCGCGCGCGACCGGTTGCGGTCCTGCGTCGCCACGCCGCTTGGACAGGTGTTGGAATTGCAGCGCACGGCCTGGATACAGCCAATCGCAAAGAGCATCGGTCGTGCAAGATTGCACATGTCCGCGCCCAGTGCGAGTTTCTCCACGACATCAAACCCTGTGATGACCTTACCGCTGGCGATCACCCGGATCTGGTCGCGTTTGCCGATGCCCACCAGACAGTCGTGAACGAAGGACAATGCCTCGTCGATCGGGCGGCCAAGCCGGTCGGTGAACTCCAGCGGAGCCGCGCCGGTGCCGCCTTCCGCCCCATCAACGGTGATGAAGTCTGGCAGGATCCCAGTTTCGATCATCGCCTTGCAGATCCCGGCGAATTCCTCGCGCCGCCCGACCGACAGCTTGAAGCCCACCGGCTTTCCACCCGACAGGTCCCGCAATTGCTGGACAAACTCCAACAGCCCGGTTGGCGTTGAGAAAACCGAATGTGCCGGTGGCGACAGCACATCCTTGCCGACCGCGACGCCACGGATCCGGGCGATTTCCGCGTCCACCTTGGCGGCCGGGAGGACGCCGCCATGGGCCGGCTTGGCCCCCTGCGACAACTTGATTTCGATCATTTTGACCACCGGAAGGGTGGCGTTCTTGGCAAAAAGCTCGGGAGCGAACCCGCCCTCTTCTGTCCGGCAGCCAAAGTAGCCGGTGCCGATTTGCCAGACGATGTCGCCGCCGCCCGCAAGGTGATAGGGGCTGAGCCCACCCTCTCCCGTGTTGTGCGCGAACCCGCCCCGCCTGGCCCCGGCGTTCAGCGCATGGATCGCGTTTGAGCTCAGTGCCCCGAAACTCATTGCAGAGATATTGATCCGCGACGCGCTATAGGGCTGCGTGCAGGCGGGTCCGCCTACCATGACCCGGGCGTGGCTTGGATCGACGGACTTGGGCGCCAAAGAGTGATCGGCGCGGATGAATCCTGCGGCCATATCCTCAAGCTGCGTGCCAAACGGCTGGGTGTCGGGCAGGCCTTCCGCGCGGGCTGTCACCAGATTGCGCTGAATGCGGCTGTAGGGTTTGCCATCCTCATTTGACTCAATGAAATACTGGCGGATCTCGGGGCTGATGAACTCCATCGCATAGCGCAGATGGCCAATCACCGGGTAGTTGATCAGAATGTTCTGCTTGGACATGTACAGGTCGTAAAGTCCGACCGCCGTCCACAGCACGGCAAACGCCAGGATCCACCACCCTGCGGAAGACATCGTTCCAACGACAGCGGCCAGAACAAAGCCGGCGGCGGCGATCACATAAAAGAGTTTACGTTCCAAGGGCGTGATGCCTCATACAGTGAGTGTCTGGGCGCGGCTTAGTCGAACACATGACCGTGCTGGTATTGCTCGTCCTGCCCGGCGGCAGCGGTCAGGGACGCGACATTATCCTTCGTGAAAAAGCCGTCATAATGATGGCAGCGTTCGATGTATTCCGTGATCAGCAGCGTATTCTGGGAATGCTTGGAAAAGATCTGCTTCAGGTTGGGACTGTCTTTGCATTCGCCCACCACATGGGCGAGGAATGGAATGCCCTTCTTTTGCAAAGCATCCACGACGAAGTCGACATTCTTCTCGCCTCCGGAATGATCTCCGTCCAGAATCTCGACCGCCAGATGATGCATGCGCCGACCGAAATTCCGCACGAAGTCTTCGGTGGGCATCGGCAGGTTCTTGAAGGAATTGACAAAGGACGGCGTGTTGTTTGCGGTAAAGACCTTGGCCGGCGACATCTTGTCATCCGCGACGTTCGGGTTGCGATTGACGTTGGTCGAAGAGTTCATCTCCGAGATGTTGTAAGCCCCCCAGAAGTAATAGGGCACCATGGTCAGAAACTCGAGAATGGCGTCTTCACGCTCGCCCGCCAGAATACGGGTGGCCATGTGATCGACGCCCAGCATCAAGCCAGCCGTGTTCTCGTGCGCCCCAAAGGCTGCGGCCTGCGCCAGCGCGGTTTCTTCGTCCTGGGTCAGCGGGAGGGGATCGCCTAGACCCAGACTGTCCGGGTCATTGAAGTTGAGATCCGAATAGCCAATGCGGTTGCAGGTAAAGTCCGAGGGTTTGGAAAAGAGAAACCCAGGCGATGTGTAAAACGGGTTCTCGGTGTCCCCGGCGTATTCAAAGCGGATGGTCTGGCCTTCCAGCGTGCGGGCTGTTTCGGCAAGATCGAAACTGGCGTAGATCTCGCCGACATAGCGGGTCTGTGGTGACCTCTGCGCCAGAGGATACATCGCATTGATCCGCGTGATGAACTCGTCAAACCCGGGCTTCAGAGGCGCCATTACCAACAGCGCGGGATACTCGGGCTGGCTGTGGAGCACGTAGTAGCGATGTGTCTGCCCGACGTAGGCGGCGCCAAATCGGTACGGAGTCATCACATAGAGTTCGATAAGCGTGTTCAACACATCCCCGGGCGCCACCTGCAGGGCTATTGCGCGCATTTTGCCGACCAGATCGGCAATTCCGGAGGAAGACCGGCGCGCATAGATCATCGGGAGATAGTCGTTGAAGAAATCCGAGTTCTTCTTGTCGCCGCGTGGAACATAGGTTGAAAGATCGATGCTCATACAAGATCCGATTGCTATCTATTAACGCCGTTGGCGCGCTTGGGGGTCAGACCGGATGTGCTTGGCGCTCAGGGCAGAGCACCGCGCAGGATCTGCTACGGGCGGCCAGCTTGGGTGCTTCGCGCCCGTCAGGCAAGCGTTTTTCAGCAAGGACATGCGGGATCTGCCACACGGGGTTGCGCGAACACGGAACCCGACGCGGCTTGGCGCCGGGTTCGGGCTGACACGGGCCGTCATACGGAAAAGATCGTCAGCGATTCAGAAAAGCCTTTGAGTTCAATGTCTGTGTAGGTCTGCACGCCCGAGCAATCTGTCAGCTGCGCCTTTGAATTGTGGTCGATGAGCGTCTGGCACCCCATCACCTTGGTCTGAGCCTCAAGACGCGCGGCCAGATTGACCGTCGAGCCGACGCAGGTGTAGGTCGCCCGCTCATCGGTGCCGGCATAGCCGGCCACCACCTCTCCCGTGGCAATACCGATGCCCAGTCTGATGTCCGCTTCGCCCTGCGCGGCGCGGTCCTGGTTCAGCATTTCGATCATGCTCAGCATTTCCCGGCCGGCATTGACCGCGCTCTGGGCCGAGTTCTCCAGCTCGTGCGGCACACCAAAGAGCGCCATCAACCCGTCGCCCAGCATAAGGCTCACGATCCCGCCGTGGCTGCGCACGGCTTCGAACATCAATGTGTAATAGGCATTCAGAAGCTCGATCGTGGCCTCGGGCGAAAGATGCTCGGACAGGGCCGTGAAGTCGCGGATGTCGCAAAACAGCACGGAGGCATGGGCGCGTTTGCCGCCGATGGCGAACCCCGTTTCCTGCAACTCTTGCGCCACTTCCGATGTGGCGAACCGTTCCAGCAGCCGCTTTTGCTCGTCGCGCAGGCGCTTCTTTTCCAGACAGGACGAAACCCGCGCGCCCAGAAGCACCTTGTTGACGGGTTTGGGAAGATAATCCTCGGCCCCGAGTTCGATGCAACGCACGATGTTGTCGAGCCCCTCGATGGACGAGGTCACCAGAACCGAAAGATCCCGCAGGTCGGCCTGTGACTTGATGGCTTCCAGAACTTCGAAACCGTTCATCTCTGGCATCTCGATGTCCAGCAGCAGCAGGTCATATGGTGCGTCCGCCAGCATATTCATCGCCACCCGGCCGTTTTCGGCAATCGCCACCCGATGGCCGAGCAATTCCACATGCCGTGACAGCAACAGGCGATTGACCTTGTTGTCTTCGACGATCAGCACCCTGCCCTGCGGGTCAGCCATCCAGTCGACCCCGCAGGGCAGACGCCGCTGTCTCAAACGCGATCTCAAGCGCACCCAGACCATCATGGCCGGCTGACGGTCCATCCTGTTCCATGGCACGCGCAATCTCGGCAAGGGCCGTGGCGCCAAAGACATCGGCATTTGACTTGATCGAATGGGCGGCCCGGCGGAACGCGTCGGCGTCGCCTTGCCCCAGGGCCGCTTTCAGGTCTTCCATCATGCCCGGCGCTTCGTCGAGAAAGGCGGTCACGAGTACCGCGACAAAGTCAGCCCCCGTGGTGTCCGCCAATTCCGCAAAGATTGCTTCGTCTATGGGGCCGTCGGTCATTCAGGTTCCTTCCGAGGGCTGGGGGTATTGAGCAGGGCTTCGACAAGATGGGGAACGCGGATGGGCTTGGCAATATAGTCATCCATTCCGGCAGCCAGGCACATCTCGCGGTCGCCCTGCATGGCGTTTGCGGTCATGGCGACAATGCGTGGGCGTTCGGGCCCGGGATAGGCCGCATTTATCCGGCGAGACGCCTCCAGGCCATCCATCTCCGGCATCTGCACATCCATCAGAACGACGTCATAGCTCTGACGGCCCACGCATTCGATTGCCTCCTTGCCATTGCTTGCAAGATCCGCGCGATAGCCCATCTGCTGCAAAAGCCGCAGCGCAAGCTTCTGGTTCACCAGGTTGTCCTCGGCCAGCAGAATGCGCAACGGATGAGCGCCGGCCATTTCGGGATCTGTCGCGGGTTTGCTTGACGCCTCCGGCCGAACGCGCGGGTCGCCCTTGGGCGCCAGAAGCGTGATCAGCGTGTCGAACAGATGCGATTGCTTCAGCGGCTTGGCGAGATAGGCCGCGAACAGATCCCCATCGGCTTCGACCTCGCGCTGACCAAGCGAGCTGAAGAGGATAAGCAGCAAATCCTTGCCCAGCGCGCGGATGCGCCGGGCCAGGGTCGCTCCGTCCATCTCCGGCATATGCATGTCCAGAATGGCCAGATCAAAGACGGCGCCGTCCTCCAGCAGTTTCAGCGCCTCGCGGGGATCTTCGACACTTCGGGTCATGGCGCCCCACTTCTCGGTCTGAAGGCGCAGGATCTTGCGGTTGGTTGCATTGTCGTCGACCATCAAGAGCCGCTTGCCCGTCATCTCGGTCTGCCGCCCCAGCAGATCGCGCCGGTCGGCCTTTGGCAACGCAGCAGGCTTGGCCGTGATGGAGAAATGAAAGGTCGAGCCTTGGCCCGGACCGTCGCTGGTGGCCCACATGGTCCCGCCCATCAGTTCGGCCAGACGCTTGGAGATCGCCAGACCCAGTCCCGTGCCGCCGTATTTCCGCGTGGTCGAGCTGTCCGCCTGGCTGAAGGACTGGAACAGCCGGCTCATCCCTTCTTCGCTCAGGCCAATGCCGGTGTCACGGACGGAAAAATCAAGCGCCACGGCGCCATTCTCCGCCTTGCGTTGCGTGAGCGACAGCACGACTTCGCCTGCTTCTGTAAACTTCACGGCATTCGACAAAAGGTTCAGCAGAATCTGGCGCAGCCGGGTGAGATCGGCGCTGATGGCGGCCGGGACCGCGTCATCAATGATATACGCCAGATCAAGCTGTTTGTCGGCGGCGCGTCCGCTGATCAGATCAAGCGCGCTTTCGATGCACTCGCGCAGATCAAAGGGATGCTCTTCGATATCCATCTGCCCGGCCTCGATTTTTGAAAAATCGAGGATCTCGTTGATGATACCCAGAAGCGCATCGCCGCTGTCGCGGATGGTGCGGGCGTAGTCGGCCTGTTCGGCATCAAGGCGCGTGTCCATCAAAAGCCCGCTCATGCCGATGACCGCATTCATCGGTGTGCGGATTTCGTGGCTCATGGTGGCCAGGAAAGCGCTTTTGGCTTCATTGGCCTGTTCCGCCTCTTCCCGCGCCTCCTGAGCGGCGCGGAAGAGGCGTTCGTTTTCGATGGCTATTACCGCCTGATCGGCGAAGGATTTGGCCAGATCGATGTCTTCAGCGCTGAAATGCCCCTTCGCCCGGCGTGCCAGGACCAGAGCGCCCAGCGCCTCGCCCGCCAGGGTCAGCGGCACGACAAGGCAGGAGCCAAGGTCAAACTTCTGGCGCACCGCGGCGTCATGGGCCGGGGTCGTATCAACGCGCATATCCGGGACCTGGTAGATCTCTTGTGAAAGGATCGCACGCGAGGGGTAATTGTGGTCCCAATCAAGGGGGATCCTGGCCCGGTCCAACTGCTGCACCGGCCCGTCGGGCGTCGCGCCGGCCATCGCCCAGAAGGCGGCATCATCGCTCATCAGCGCAACGGCCGTGTCGCAGGCCAGCAGACGCACGGCGGCCTCGACGATGGCGTCGAAGACGGGTGTGACATCGGTCTGCGCGCCGCTGATGACGCGCAGGATATCGGCGCTCGCGGTCTGGCGCGACAGCGCGGTCTGCGTCTCACCAAAGAGGTTGGCATTCTGGATGGCGATCACGGCCTGATCGGCAAAGGATTGCAGCAACTCGATATCGCCGGCGGAGAAAGGCGCGCAATTCGGGTTGTTGTGCGATCGCACGACAATCAACGCACCAACCACATTGTCTTTCCAGAGCACCGGGGCAATCACGGACGCAAAGTTGTCGTCCGGGCTGGCATGGCGCGCCAGAGCAGGAAAGGTGTTCTCTCCGTTCAGGGCATCCGGATAGTGAATGGTGCGTTTCTCGGCCACGACCTGCTGCACAACCGACGCGCTGATATGAATCCCGCTGCGGTCAGTGATGCTTTCGGCGTAGGGCCCCAGGACCGCTTCGACATGGGTGTGCCCGGTCTCGTCAATGGTCTGCACCATAACATCTTCGCACCCCAACAGCCGCTGGCAGCTTTCCAGGATCTTCTCAAAGACCGGATGCGTGTCCTCGACTGACTGGCTGATCACGCTGAGAATGTCAGCGGTGGCTTTCTGCTGTTCCAGCGCTTCCGTGACCTCGGCCGTGCGCTGTTGCACCTCGTCAAACAGGCGGGCGTTGTTCAGCGCAATCACGGCCTGCGCCGCAAATGTTTCAAAGAGCGCAATCTGTTTGGCCGCAAACCCACTTTTGAAGGTGCTGGCCACATTGATGACCCCCACCGTTTCTCCCTGGTTGGTCAAAGGCACGCTCAGGGTGGACCGCAAGTTTATCATGCGCGCGTTCTCCAGCCAGTCGTAGTCCGGGTCATCTTCGAGATCCGGGATGTAGACCGTCTGCCCCGTCATCGCCACCCGGCCTGTAGCGGTGCCCCGGTTCGGTTGGAATGGCACCGTGAAGAGGATTTCCTGCACGTCATCGGTCGTGTCGCGCGAAACTTTCACCTCGAAAAAGCCGGTTTCGGGATTTTTCAGTGCAATGTAGGCGGCAGCGGGTTGGCAGATGCGGTAGACAACTTCGAGGATCGCATCGAGCACCGGGCGCACTTCGTCGGGGGAGCGCGAGATCACTTCAAGCACACCCGAGGTCGCGGTCTGGTATTCGAGCGCCTCGGTCACCTCGGCGGTGCGGGTCTGCAAGGCGCGGAACTGGCGGGCGTTTTCAATTGCGATGACGGCCTGTGCGGCGAAGGTCTCGACCAAGTCCAAATCATCGTCCGAAAAGGGCGCGACTTCGCGACGATAGAGCACGATAACGCCAAGCCCCTGCCCGTCTTTTGTGAGCGGCACGGCCAGCACAGAGCGCGCGCCTTCCACCTCGACCATCTGAACGCGGCGCGGCGCCCGGTCGCGGAAATAGACCGGGTCGTCGGCGATATCGTCCTGACGAATGATCTTTCCCGTGGTGATCGGCCCGACGGCCACAAGATCCATGTTTGTGATGGGCTCGTCAAAACCACGCAGAATGGTCCCGAATTCGTCCCGGGCGCCGATGTTGGCCGGGATCGTCACGCGCCCGCGTTCGTGATCGGCGAGGCTGAGAAAGGCCAGGGGCGCGTGGCAGAGACGGCTGGCGTTTTGCAAGATGCGCAGAAACACCGGCTGATCGTCGTCGCGGGTTTGGCTGATGACCTCCAGGATTTCGCGTGACGCGGCTTCGCGTTCCAGCCGCCTTTGCACTTCCCGGAATTGCCGCACGTTCTCAATGGCGATCACCGCCTGCGCGGCGAAGGTCTCCACCATCGCGACCTCATCTTCCGAGAAGGGCCGGTAGTCGCGCCGGTACAGTCCCAGCGAGCCAATACCGCGCCCGCCGGACACAAGCGGCACGGTCAGCACCGTGCGTACACCAGCCTCGACCACCGTGATGCGATCCTTGTCGCCCATTATGTAAAGCGGGTCCAAAGCCGCATCTTCCAGTTGCAGCGATTTGCATTCGCGTACGGCGCGCGCAACCAGAAGGCCGCTGCTGATCGGCCAGCGCCAGCCGGGTCGAAACGGTTCAAACGGCGTGGTGCCATCGGCCATGATCTCGAGATGCTGGCCATCCTCGGTCACCATGTTCAGGTTGCCGAAGGGCGCACCGCACAGCCGCTGCGCCTGCTCCAAAATGGCGCGGAACACGGGGTGTTCGTCGTCACGCGACTGTCCGATGACCTGCAGGATCTGACGGCTGGCCTTTTCCCGTTCGAGCCGCTGCTGGACTTCACGGAACTGGCGCACGTTCTCGATGGCAATCACGGCCTGCGCGGCGAAGGTTTCCACCAGAGACACCTCACTGGAGGAGAACGGATTGATACCCGCCCGGAACAGCGTGATCGTGCCAATCGCCGCGCCGTCTTTCATCAGCGGAACAAAGATCACGCTGCGGATGCCCGCACCGTCGACCATGGCGCGCACGATCGGGCGGCCTTGCGCGTAGAGATCGCTCTCGCCCATATCGGCAAACGCGATTGCGCGCCCTTGCAGGATCGAACGCGCCGCGTAGGTCAGCTCGCCGTCCATCGGCATCTGTTGCGTCTGGAACAACTCGATTGTTTGCGGCTGCACGTTGCGGTGGGCAGCAAGCTGCTGAAAGGCATCCTGCGGCGTGGCCAGGATAAGCGCGGACATCTGCGCGTTGCAGAGCACCTCTGCATTGGCCAGGATCGCATCGAACACCGGGGTTTCGTCATGGGGCGATTGGCTGATGACCTGAAGAACCTCAGAGGTCGCGCGCTCGCGATCCAGACGCGTCTGCACTTCGTGGGACTGCTGGACAGTTCCGATCGCAATCGCGGCTTGCGCCGCAAAGGTCTCGACGAGCGCGATCTCTTCGGCGGCGAAGGGCCTGGGCTCTGCGCGGAAGGTCGCGATCAGACCAATGGCCTCGCCATTGGCAATGATCGGCACAGTCAGGATCGCGCGACTGCCCGCCTCTGTATTGGACGGGCTGGTGCCCGAGTTCCCATGGGCCTGGGCGGGGTCTTCACGCACATCCGGGATGTGCAGGGTTCGCTTTTCAAGGATCGGGCGGACCAGATAACTTTCGGTCTCGCTCAGGTCGCACTGGCCACCCGGCGCCTCCGTCTCTGCCCTATGGACCCGTGCGCTGCGCGTGACGCTGGTGCGCGCGCCATCGACCACCCAGATCGAGGCGGAGTCCGTGTCGCACAGCGCCATCGTCTTCTGCAGCACGAGATCGAACACCGGTTGGACATCCTGCCGCGACTGGCTGATGGCGTGGAGGATGTCCAACGTTGCCGCGTCGCGGTCCGCCAGTCGACGCCCACCAGAACCCTGCGTCGCTTCGCCGGTGTCGCGACCCGCCATGATCCCGCTGTCCTCCTATCGGTTTGTTTTCGTGACTTTACCGGGCAAGCGGCACAAGTCACCCCTTTTCGGGCTGCCGTGCGGTCCGGGTCAAGGAGGCCGGTCCGGACAGGGTGCGCCCCTATCTGCGCCGACGGGATCAGGGGTCGATGAGGATGCTGCCAACCACCTCGATCCGATCGCCATTCTGACGCAGGATCAGAACCTCGCCGGATTGCGTGAACTGCCCGGTCAGCGCAGAGATGTTGACCTGATGCGTCACCAGCATGGCGCGCCCGTCAAGGGCCGCGATCAAGGCGCGTGTTTCGGCGGTTTGTCGTGCCCGGGTCGAACGGTCCTGAAAGAACGAATTCAGTGGCGGCGCATCGACCACCGGCCCGAGTTCCAAAAGCACCGCCGTCTCCCGCGTCCGGCACCACTGGCTGGTCAACACCACGTCGAAGGTGATCCCCCGGTCGCGAAAGGCCTTGCCGATCGCCTGTGCCTGCGCCCGCCCGCGCGCGTCAAGATTGCGCTGGGTTGCGCAGCTTTCCAACTCGAAGGCTGCGGGATCGCCGGTGCCCGGCGCCAGCGCATGGCGCATGATGGCAAAGGCGTCCGGGTCGGACAGGGCGTCCCAATCGTCCGCCAGAACCGGTCCGCACAGCATAACAAGGAGAAACACACATATTCGCATGGCCCTAAGGTAACCCCCCGCGGCAACAGGTCCACCTCTCTGCGGGCTGGCACCTGCGGTCCTTTGCCCCGCCTCACAGGTCCTTTGGCGCAGGCTAGCTGTATCGCCGCGGTATCGAGACATGCCAGTCGCGGCGCGCCATCTCCGCGTCGTCCCACGCCGCGGTCAGTGTTCCTTTGATGAAGAAGGTTTCCTGATCGCACCACGCATCGATCTGGCAGGAAATCTCTGCCACGCCGTCGGGGCGGCGGTAGGCCGCGCGGTGATGCACGCACGTCCGCGCCGTCTCGGGCAGGTCGGCGCGGAGCCGGTGCTCGGCGCGGGTTTCGCTGCCAAACGCAGTGTCGGTGTCGGTGTCGGTGTCGGTGTCGGTGTCGGTGTCGGTGTCGGTGTCGGTGAAGCAGACTTCGGTATAGGGCTGATTCCAGCCGGAGATCATCGTATCGCCGTCGGTTTCCCGAAACCGGCGAAGCGCAGCCGCAACGGTCTGATAGAAGGGTTTGTCTTCGGGCAGATCGCGGACTGGCGGCAGCGGCGTGGGAGGGCCGTTCAGCATCGGAAGTTCGATCCATCCCGCCTCAAGACGCATATCGCTCGGCGTCGGCGTCGGCCAGATCATCGGCCAGTACGAAGACGACAAAGCCAGACGCAGACGGTGCCCGCGTTTGAACCGGTGCGCCCGGGTCGGACACCGCAGCGTGATCTCCTGCGCAGCGCGTGAAGGTGGCGCAGTCGGCACATCCAGATCCGCGTCGAGCGCCAGATTGCGCATCGCATAGCTGACCCGGGTCGACGTGCCATCGGGCGCCACATCCGTCAGGCGCAGGACGATTTGCGCAACCCGCGCGCCCGTCTTCAGCCGCAGCCTGACCTTTGCACCACCGCAGAGCACCACATCTTCATCCAACGGCGCCGTGTCAAAGACCAAGGATCGCGCATCCTCGGCCCGCTGGTCCAGCGGCAGCCCCCCGAAGCGCCCAAAGTATCCGGCGTCCCCGGCATCCTGGCCTACGGACAGATCCGTCGGGACGCTCCATCCTTGCGCGGGCTGGCTCGCGGGCTGCGGCGATAAACCGTCAGGCCCCAGATGCCAGCGCTGCGGGGCCGTTTCATCGGCCAGCACATCGGTTTCGATCCAGTGCCCGGATCGCCTGTCCAGCGCGTCCCTTGGCGGATCGGCCTCGTTCACCCAGACCCGCAGGCGCGGTCAGTCCGGAGCGCGCGGCGGCCCCTTCAGCCAGTGGTCCCACCACTCCAGGGCCAGGTCCTGAAACCCCACGGCCGGTCCGGGATGCCCGTGATCGGGGTAGTGATCCCCCCAGGGGCCAACCACGCCCCAAACAAGGTCCGGACGGGCCTCGGCCAGGGACAGGACCGGGTTGGAATAGCGATCCGACCATCCGCCAACGGCCAGGGTCGGTGCGCGCAGGCGCGCGGCCTGATGGATCACCGAACCATGCCGCCATTAGCTTCCGCGGGCCTCTTCGCGCACCCAGGTCTCCACGGGAAATCGCAGATCCTCCAGCCGCTTCTGCCAAAGCGCGGCCCAATCACGGCCGATATTGGGCGTGGGAGGTGCGGCCAGGATCGCGGGCAGCGTGGCGCCCCATTCAAACGTATCGGTCAGAAGGCAGCCGCCCATGTGGTGGATGTCGTCCTCGTAGCGATCATGCGTGGCGCAGACGGCAATGATCGCTTTCAGCGGCGCAGGCGCATCGACATTGGTCTGCAGGGCCGCCGTGCCCCCCCATGAGGTCCCAAACATTCCGACCCGCCCGTTGCACCAGGACTGGGCCGCCATCCACGTGATGACCGCGCGCGCATCCGACAGTTCATGTGCGCCGTACATGTCCTCCATCTGGCCTTCGCTATCGCCCGAGCCGCGCATGTCCACCCTCAGGCAGGCGTATCCATGAGCGGCGAAATAGGGATGGTTTCGGGCGTCCCGCGCACGCACCATGTCGGTCTTGCGGTAGGGAATGTATTCCAAAAGCGCGGGCACGGGCGCTGTCTCGCCACCCTCGGGCAACCAGAGCCGCCCGGCCAGACGCACGCCATCTGGCATGGAGATCCACACATGATCGACGACCGACACCCGGCGGTCGCCGCGCGCAGCGTCCTCTCGGGGACGAGGTCTGTCCTGCATCGCTCACACCCTTTCCGGTTCTGGCTGAGAGGCCGCTCTGCTCTAGCGCGGAGCGTGACGGGACAGAACCAAAAGCTGACAAGCCGCCAAACGCCACACGCGCAGGCCAGTCGTCATGTCAAGCGGCCGTAACGGCCCGGCTTTGCCTTTGGCGCGCTTTCAATGGGCTCGATAGCGTAGCGGAATTTTTGATCATCCGTCCTGCATACAGGAATTTTTGCGAATTTTTCTTCTCAGACATCCAAGACCGGTTGCCCTCGGGTCAACGCCACCAACTTTGAGAGATTCGTGACTGCTCCACACCCCTCCTCCCAAGCGCGCCTTGCCCGCGAAGACGACCTGATCGCCTTTGGCGCCGAAGTGCGCAAGTTGAGAAAGGCCCGGCAGATGACGCTGGCGGCGCTCGCCCGGGCAAGCGGCGTCTCCACCAGCCACCTCAGCGCCATCGAACGCGGGGCAGTCAATCCGACGCTTGCCAAGATCGCCCAGATCGCAAGTGCGTTGGGTGTGCCCGAATAATGGTTCTTTGCTCAGAGACAGGGCTTGGGACCGCTGGAACGCAGCTATGTCGTCCGGCGCCAGAACCGCCGCAATCTCAACCTGCTCTATGACGAACCTGTCGAGCAATCGGGATACTCCGACGAGCTTTTGTCGTCGTCCATTGGCGGCGGTTTTCACATGGGCCTTTCGGAATACCCGCCCTACAACGCTGCGGTGACCGTCGAACTCTATAGCCGCTTCGGAGAGCAGCATGGCTACGTTCTGGAAGGCGAACTGGTTCTGACGCTGGAGGACGAAGATATCACGGTGCGCGCCGGCGACAGTTTCAGCTTTCCCGGTCAGATCCTGCACGGGCTGCGCAATGTCTCTGACGCCACGGCACGGCTCATCTGGGTAAACTCGCCCGTGATCATCTCCAAAAACGCAGCCCTCGATGCGACCGTGAACGAGGCACCTTCCCGCCAACCGGACGCAGATCCGGATGCACGTCGACGTAA
Organism: Pseudomonadota bacterium; assembly: GCA_039179965.1. Classification (GTDB taxonomy): domain Bacteria; phylum Pseudomonadota; class Alphaproteobacteria; order Rhodobacterales; family Rhodobacteraceae; genus Marinibacterium. The sequence goes on along the minus strand of JBCDEC010000005.1, from coordinate 6,524 downwards.
AAGAACCGCCTAGAAACCGTTTGGTCTGCCAGCAGGAGCGTGCTGGAGAGCCGATCCACAGGGAGACGACAATGACAAGACAAACACATACCGGTCTGACTCGCCGCTCGCTTCTGGCCGGTGCTGGCGCATTTGGCGCAGCAAGCCTTGCGATGCCGCGCATGGCCATCAGCCAGGATGGCACGGTTCTGACCGTGCGGTCCTATTCGGATCTGCAGGTGCTTGACCCGGCCTTTCGCCTGGCCCTGCCCTAAGATGACATCATCCGCTCGATCTTTGCGCCAATGATCGTGCCGCAGGCCGGCGACACCTGGGGCTGGAAACCGGTTGCGGTGGACTCCATCGAACAGCTCGACGACACCACCATCGCGTTCAAACTGCATCCCGAGATCGGCTTTACCGATGGCTTCGGGCAGATGACGGCCGAGGACGTCAAATTCTCGATCGAACGCATTGCCGATCCGGCCAACGAAAGCCCCTATGCCGGGGACTGGGGGGCGCTCAAGGAGGTTGAAGTCAAGGACACGCTGTCAGGCCTCATACACCTCAACACCAAGTTCGTCCCGCTGTGGACCACCACCCTGCCGACGCCGGCCTCCTGCATCCTCTCGAAAAAGGCGGTCGATGAGATGGGCGGCAAGTTCACCACCGAGGCGGTGGCCCAATCGGGCCAGTACCTGCTGAGCGAATGGGTGCCCAAGCAGAAGACCGTTCTGAAGCGCAACCCGGATTGGAAATACGAACCCGGCGGGTTCGAGGAAATCCACATCATCCCGATCGAAGACCCCGCCACCGCCGAGCGCGGATTTGAAGCGGGCGATCTGGATTATACCTGGACCAGCGTGTCGTCCATTCCCCGCCTGAAAGACAACCCGCCGGCGGGCTCCGTGGTTCTCGAAAAGCCGTCGCTGGCCTATGTCTGGCTGGGCATGAACCAGGACAACGCAGCATTGGCCGACATTCGCATCCGCCGCGCGATCCAGCATGCGATTGACCGCGAGATCGTGGTCGACGCCGCCTACTTCGGTGCGGCGTCGGTGGGCAATGGCATCATTGCCCCGGGGCTGCCGGGATCCCGCGACGGCGTCACCTATGAGTATGACCCCGACAAGGCCCGCGCGCTTCTGGAAGAAGCCGGCGCCACCAACCTCTTTGTGACGCTCGACATTCTCAACCAGTCCGAACGACTGCCCGCCGCGCAGGTCATCCAGGCCAATCTGGCCGATGTCGGCATCACCTGCGAGATCAAACAGAACGACAGCGGCACCTTCTGGTCGCTGGGCTCGAAGGATGGCGACTACTTCATGGATCTGCAACTGGTCCTCAGCCGGTTCTCGATGCAACCGGACCCGTCCTGGGCCACCGTTTGGTTCACGCCCGAACAGGTCGGCGTCTGGAACTGGGAACGCTTTGACGACGCCGAATACAAGGCCCTGCACGACCAGGGGCTGGTGGAAAGCGATCCGGCAAAGCGCGACGAGATCTACAAGCAGATGCAAGCGCTTATGGACGAAAGCGGATGTTACGTCTTCCTCACGCACGAGGTGGTCGGCGCCATCCACAAGGACAGCGTGGCCCCGGGTCTCAAACCCAACGGTGAATCCCTGCTGTCCGAGTTCAAACCGGCCTGACGAAATCGTCGCGCGGACCCGGCACCCGGGCCTGGGCGACATCGACGGCCGCCGGTGCGGCCGCCCGTGCACCAAACGGTGTGGCGAGACGTTGCTCGGATCTGGGGACCTATATGCTGAACTATGCCTTCAAGCGGCTTGGCCTGGCTGTGGCCATCGTATCGCTCGCCATGTTTTTGCTGTTTTGCATGATCTACCTGGTGCCCGGCGATCCGGCCTCGGTCGCCCTTGGCCCCCGGGCTACGGAAGCGATGAGAGAGACCTTGCGGGTGCGCATGGGCTTGGATCAACCGATCTGGGTGCAGTTCTGGAACTTCTTCACAGGCGCCTGGACGGGCGATCTGGGCGAGGAAGTGCTGTCGGGCCGTTCGGTGCTTGACGTGGTGCTGGAACAATTGCCCTACACACTGGCGCTGATTGCCGGCGGGATCAGCTGGTCGGTGGCCCTGGGCATTCCGCTGGGCTGCTGGGCGGCGGTCAATCGGGGCAGCCTTGCCGACCGCCTGGTCGGTCTGCTGTCGGTTGCGGTGATCGCTGTGCCGTCGTTTGTCATCGCCATCTATGCACTGCTGATCTTTGCAGTGACGCTGCGCTGGCTTCCTGCCATCGGTGCCGGAGAACCGGGGGATCTGGGCGATCAGCTTCTTCATCTGATCCTGCCATCGCTGGCGGTTGGGCTTGGCTGGGTGGGATACATCGCCCGGATGGTGCGCGCCTCGATGCTGGAGGTGCTGGAGGCCAGCCATATCCGCACCGCCCGCGCCTTCGGGCTGCCCGAGACCACCATCACCTACCGCTATGCTCTGACCATCGCCATTCTGCCCACGATTACGCTTCTGGGCGTGGGCATCGGTCAGATGCTGTCATCCGCCGTCTTTGCCGAGATCGTTTTTGCGCGCCCCGGCGTGGGCAAGCTTGTCTATGACGCCATACTGACCCGAAACTTCCCGCTCGTCACCGGGGCCGTTCTGGTCACCACGGTGCTGTTTGTCCTGTTGAACCTGGTCGCAGACCTTATTGTCGGAGCCCTGGATCCCCGTGTCAGAAGCAGCTTCTAACGCGCCCGCTGGCCCGCGCTCGGAACTCTGGCGGTCCTTCCGCCGCCTTCTGCGCGAACCGTTGGGGGTGTTCGGTCTCTCGCTGGTGGTGCTCGTTATCCTGGGTGCCGTCTTTGCCGACCTCCTGTCGGCCTATGATCCGACCCGGATCAACCCGCGCGACCGGTTCCTGCCGCCCAGCGGCGCGCATCTGCTGGGCACCGACCATCTGGGCCGCGATCTCTTTTCCCGGGTGCTCTATGGCGGGCAGATCGCGCTTTATGTGGCGCTGGTCTCGACGGCGATATCCCTGGCCATCGGTATCGTTCTGGGGCTGATCGCCGGTTATGGGCCACGCTGGCTCGACAATCTGATGATCCTGCTCTTTGACGCGATGAAGAGCTTTCCGACCGTAATGCTGGCTCTGGCGCTGGTTACGATCGTGGGGGCATCGCTGACAGCGGTGATCGTCGTCGTGGTGCTGGTCAACGTGCCCGGCTATGCCCGGATCATCCGCACCCAGACCATCGCGATCAAATCCTCTGAATTCGTCACCGCAGCCAAGAGCATGGGTGCTTCGAACACGCGCATTCTGGGCGTCCATATCATGCCCAATGTCATCGGCCCCCTGGTCATCCTCGCGTCGATGGACATCCCCGTGGTGATCGCCATTGAGGCCGGCATGAGCTTTCTTGGCCTTGGGGTGCGTCCGCCGACGCCGTCCTGGGGGTCGATCCTCAATGATGGCTTCACCCAGATCCGCGACACGCCCTGGATCGCCGTTGCCGGCGGTTTACCGATCATCATCACGACGCTGGGCTTCACTTTCCTGGGCGAGACCCTGCGGGATGTGTTTGATCCCCGCCTGAAAGGTCGCTGATGGTCACGCTGAGTATCTCCGGTCTCAACGTCTGGTTCTCCACCGAGGACGGGCCGCTTCATGCACTCAAGGAGGTCACTTTCGACATCCCCGAACGCCGTATCGTGGGCGTTGTCGGAGAATCCGGCTGCGGAAAATCCACCCTGATCAACGCAATCCTGGGCCTCTTGGCGGACAACGGAGAGATCCGCGGCGGCCAAATCTTTTTCGAGACCGAGCACGATCTGGCCCGGCTCACAGCGCGCGAGATGCAGGATCTGCGCGGGCCACGGATTGCCACGGTGTTTCAGGACCCGATGGGCGCTCTGAACCCGGTCCTCTCGGTGGGCCGGCAGATGATCAACATTCAGTACCGCACCGGCAAGTCACGGGCGGAAAAGACGACCCGCGCGATCGAGATGCTCAAGCTCGTTCGTATCCCTGACGCGGAAAGCGCCCTGTCACGCTACCCGCATCAGTTTTCCGGCGGTATGAAACAGCGCATCGCGATTGCCATGGCGCTGATGATGGAACCGGCACTTTTGATCGCGGACGAGCCGACCACGGCGCTTGACGCCACGCTGGAACTGACAACGATCGAACTGTTAAAGGATTTGCAGGAGAAAATCGGTTGTTCGGTCATGTTCATCTCTCACCATCTGGGCGTGATTGCCGAACTTTGCGACGATGTGGTCGTGATGTATGCTGGTGAGGTGGTGGAACGCGGAACCGTCCGCGATGTGTTTCAGACGCCGCGCCATCCCTATACGCGCAGGCTGCTGGAATGCGACCCGGCGCGTCAGCACGAACCCACCCGCATCCTGCCCACAATCCCGGGAGAAATCCCCGATCTGCGCCACCGGCCTGCGGGCTGCGTCTTTGCGGCCCGCTGTCTCGACCGGCACACGGGCTGCGATGCACCACAGGACGAAATCGCGGTGACTGCGGGCCACGCCGCCCGCTGCAATCTGGCGATGGGCGCGCCGATGACGGCCACTTCGACGGCACCGGCAACGCCACCTGCAACGGCGGAATCACAGACATGACGGACGCGCCCATTCTATCGGTCCGAGACGTGCAGGTGTCCTTCCCCGTGGGGTCGCTGATGAACCGCAGCGCCATACTCCGTGTCGCCGGTGTCAGCTTTGAAGTCCGCCGCGGCGAGACCTTCGCCCTGGTGGGCGAAAGCGGTTCCGGCAAGACGACCCTGGCGCAGGCCATCAATGGGTTGCAGGAGATCTCCGCCGGCCAAATCGCCTTTGAAGGCGGCCGGGTTGATACGATGAGCAAGCGGCAGATGCAGCCGTTGCGCAAGCGGATGTCGATGATGTTTCAGGACCCTGTGGGGTCGCTGTCGCCGCGCATGACGGTGGGCGATCTGGTCACCGAACCCTATCGCATCCACGGCGCCGAGGGCCGCAACCTGCAGGATGAAACCAACCGGCTCCTGTCCCTCGTGGGCCTACCGACAAATTTCGCGACGCGCTATCCGCACCAGTTGTCCGGCGGACAGGCGCGCCGCGTGGGCGTGGCGCGCGCGATTGCGCTCGACCCCGCTCTGGTGATCGCGGATGAGCCCACGGCCGGGCTTGATGTCTCTGTCCAGGGCGAGGTGCTGAACCTGCTCAACGACCTGCGCGAGCGGCTTGGTCTGGCGATGGTGATCATCACCCACAACCTGCACGTCGTTCGTCACGTGGCCGACCGTACAGCGGTGATGTATCTGGGCCGTTTCGTGGAGATCGGCGAAACCCAGGCAATGTTTGCCGCCCCCAAACACCCCTATACCGCCGCGCTGCTGTCGGCCAATCCCGAGCCCGATCCCGAGCCCGATCCCGATAAGGCGCATGAGCGCATAACGCTCCCGGCGGAGGTGCCCTCCCTGATGTCGCGCCCTTCTGGTTGCGAATTTCACACGCGCTGTCCCTGGGCCCAGCAAAAATGTGACAAAGACGCGCCCCCCACGGCCGCCGTGGCCTGTCATTTTCCCTTGGGCCCTGGCGCGCGGCCCCCAGCAAAGGCGGTTGCGCCATGACCGAAGTCATCGAAACCATCTGGATCGAGATGCCCGACGGGGCGCGTCTGGCGGCGCGCCTCTGGCTGCCTGACGGCGCGCGCGAAAAACCGGTGCCGTGTATTCTGGAATACATCCCCTATCGCCGCCGCGACCGGACCCGGATGCGCGACGAAAGCATGCATCCGCACTTTGCCGCCGCAGGGTATGCAGCGATCCGCGTGGACATTCGCGGCTATGGCGACAGCGATGGCGTGGCAGAGGATGAATATTCCCATCAAGAGACCCAGGACGGTCACGACGTCATCCAGTGGATTGCCGAACAATCCTGGTGCGACGGCAATGTCGGCATGTTTGGCAAAAGCTGGGGGGCTTACAACGCCTTTCAGGTGGCGGCCACGCGTCCCCCGGCGCTCAAGGCCATCGCGCCGGTGATGGGAACCGACGACCGCTGGCGCGAGGACATTCATTTCTACGGTGGGTGTCTGGCGACCGACAACTTCTGGTGGGGCGCGATCATGCAGCTCTACAATGCGATGCCGCCCGACCCCCAGATCGTGGGCCCGGACCGGTGGCGCGAGATCTGGCGTGCCCGGCTTGAGGGCGCGGATTTCTGGCCCGCGATGTGGCTTGAACACCAGACGCACGACGCAACCTGGCGACGTGGTTCAATCTGCGAAAACTATGCGGATGTGGAGATCCCGGTGTATTTCTTCGGCGGCTGGGCGGATCTCTTTCGCGACACGCCGTTTCGCATCGCTGAACATCTCAAGGGTCCGGTGAAGGTGATGATGGGCCCCTGGGCGCATCTCTATCCGCATGAAGGCGTGCCCGGACCCAGGGCAGATTTCGTGGATGAGGTCATCCGGTTCTGGGATCATTGGCGCGGAATTTCCGGTCAAATCACATGCCATTACGTGAACAGCACAAGTAAGCTTCAAGTTGTGCGGATTGAAAATGTTGCTAATTGGTATTTTGAGCGG
>JBCDEC010000004.1:0-48603 GCA_039179965.1 Pseudomonadota bacterium | reverse complement strand
GCGCCGGTGCCCTCGTATTCGCGCAGGTTGACCTTGACGTCATGCGCCGCTTCGAACGGCTCGATCAGCGCCGGGTCCGTATGATCGCACCAGACCAGCGCGTTGAGTTCGCCCTCGGCGGCCAGGGTGCTGGCGGCAAGGGTCAGAACTGACGTGCCAAGCAGAATGGATTTGAGTTGGGTCATGTGGGACTCCCTGTTGGTGTTGAATTTGGCGCCTCGTTTCGTCGGACGTCCAGAAAAAAGTTGAATCGCTTCAACTTTGTAATCACCTTCAAATTTAGACCGACCTTCCCCAGAGTCACGATTCCCCATGTCCGGCCTCCGCTCGAAGCAGAAAGCTGCCCGCGAAAGACGCATCCTTGATGCGGCTGTGCGCATGTTTCGGGCAGATGGGTACCATTCGGTCCGGATCGAGGATCTGGCGGACGTCGCGGAGGTCTCTGTCGGAACGGTTTACAATTACTACCGGACCAAGGGGGACATACTGATTGCCGTGGTGGCCATGGAGGTGGAGGAAGTCCTGGCCTCAGGCGCGGCTATCTTGGCCGACCCGCCGGCGCAGGCGGACGACGCGTTGCTGTCGCTGATCTTCCAGTACTTCGATCATTCCCTCGAATACCTGTCCAAGGACATGTGGCGTTCGGCCATGGCGTTGTCCATCGAAGCGCCGGGCACCCCGAACGGCCAGCGCTATCGCGACCTTGACAGCCGTCTCGCAGATCAGGTCGTCGCGCTGATCGCCGTGTTGCGGCAAAGAGCCGGCGGCGCACATGATCTCGACCCGCAGGCGCTCGGGCATGTGGTCTTCAACGTGCTCAATCAGGAATTCATCCGGTTCGTCACCGAAGACACGATGTCGCTTGAGGATCTGCGCGAGACGGTGCGGCTGCAGGTTCAGCCTTTGGCCCGGCTTATCGAAACGACGACACCGGGGTAAGGACGCTGGGGTAATGACACCGGGGTAATGACGCTGGGGTAAGGACGCTGGGGTAAGGACACCGGGGTAAGGACGCTGGGGTAAGGACGCTGGGGTAATGACACCGGGGCAGGGACGCCGGGGCAGGGACGCCGGGATAATGAGACCTGTTGATCACATCGGAGCAGTGCAGCCGGGTCCAGAACGGCGTCACCGGACATGGATACGCCGGCCTTGGAGCCCACAATTATTTTGGGTCCAAGGCCGGTCGCAGGTCTTAAAAATGGATCTTACTTAAAATATTGGCTCATTAGTGAACTTAATACTCACTACGTTTTAAAGGGCTTCTTGCAATTCAACTCACTACGTACTGTCCGCGAGGGGACCGAATAATTTCGGTGGGACGGGTTGGCTATGTCCCCTCATCGGGTGTCGCGTCTGGATCTCTCCTTGGCGCTATGACACCAATATGGTCTGGCCCCGCGCCGAGATCTGTGAAGCACCTCACACAAGCCACACTTTTTTCACTTTTTGTCGGCGCGGACGTTTCGGGCTGCGCGTCCGCTGGGCCAGATCGCTGATATCCGACAGGTCGGGGCGCGCCCCGGGTCGGTATTCTCATGCGCCGGCCCGAAAACGCGGCGCCAAGCGCCGGGGATTGTATCTCGGGGGCATCCGCAACAGGGTCGAGGTCTGTGTCCGTGAACCCCGGTCCTGGCGCCAGAGGCGCGGACCGCTGAACGACAATTCTGAGACCGCCAAAGTTTCCCTCGTCTGTGACCCAGTTGGGGCAAGTTGGTGGGGATCGCGTGACTGTGACCGGCCAGCGTGCCGGCCTGCTGGACTTGGGATCAGGATGCAGACACATAACGCGGATGCGCCTGGCCGGTGTGCACCCATGGCCCGCGTCATTGCCTTTCGATCCAGTCAGGAGGTCGTCCCGCCCGTGTCCCAGAACCCTCCAACATCTATGTGGGGCTTGGCTTTTGAGCGTTCGGTGGTCCTGCGCGCCACGCGCATCGCTCTCATCGTCGGCACGGTGCTTGCGCTCATCAATCACGGCAACACCGTTGTGATGGGCGCTGGCAACCTTGAGACATGGATCAAGATCGCGCTGACCTACGCCGTGCCCTATTGTGTCTCGACCTATTCGTCCGTCTCTGCGGTGCGCGACCGTGAACGGATGCTTGCGAGGCAGGACGACTAGGGCGGGGCCGGGTCGCCTTCCGGGCGCATTGCGCGCCTCACGCTCCAATTGGCTCTTGCCTTGCGCATAGGCGACAAGGCATGGACGATGTGGCCCTGCCGCCAATCGCCTCAGTTGGAGCCCGCCATGTCCAAACCCTGCATCATCTGCGTCGCCATCACCGGTTCCGTCCCCACCAAAACCAACAACCCGGCCCTGCCGGTCACCGTGGACGAACAGGTGGACAGCACCCACGAGGCCTTCGAGGCGGGTGCCGCCATCGCCCATTGCCATGTGCGCAACGACGACCAGACGCCGACCTCTGATCCGGAAAAGTTCGCTCGCCTGATGGAGGGCATCGCCAGGCATTGCCCCGGCATGATCATCCAGCTGTCCACCGGCGGACGGTCGGGCGCCGGGACAGAACGCGGCGGCATGCTGCCGCTGGCCCCGGACATGGCCTCGCTGACCGTCGGGTCGAACAATTTTCCGACCCGCGTCTACGAAAATCCGCCCGATCTGGTCGATTGGCTGGCCAGCGAAATGCGCAGCTATCAGGTCACCCCGGAAATCGAAGCCTTTGATCTCAGCCACATTCATCAGGCCGTCGCCATGCACAAGGACGGGCGGTTGCCGCACAAGCTCTACGTCCAGTTTGTGATGGGCGTCAAAAATGCGATGCCGGTCGACCGGGATGTGTTTGACTACTACGTGGCCACCATGGCCCGGCTTGCGCCCGAGGCGGAGTGGTGCGCTGCGGGCATCGGCCGGTTTCAACTGACAGTCAATGAATGGAGCATTGCCGCCGGTGGTCACACCCGTACCGGTCTGGAGGACAATGTCCGTCTGGACCGGGACACCCTTGCCCCGTCGAATGCCGCATTGGTCACCCGGGCGGCAGAGCTGTGCGAAAAGTACGGGCGACCCGTCGCCACCTGGGCCCAGGCGCGCGAGATCCTGGATATTCCGCTGCGCCAGGCGACCTAGGCCCAGGCCTCGGTCATCCTGCCGCGCTGGTGTGGCAGGGGCCCGGACCGGCCAGCCGCAGGGCCACGGGGACAGTGGTGCTGCTGCAAGGCCCGCGGCGCCGTCCAATCCTACGACCTGTCACGTCAAGGGTCCCGGAGCCGCCTCATCCCGGCGATCCGGAGCGCATAAAAGCACAACCGCCGCTCTCGTTGCAGTCCAATCGCCGGATAACGCGCGGCTTTGGTGCCAGCGCCACAGGATCAATAGGTCCTGAGCCCTGCGGCTGCGTCCTGACCGCCGGAGCGCCCAGACCCGCTCAGAACGGGGATTTGCCTAGGCCGCCTTCAACGATGCCAGAACCCGCCGCGTGGCGGCCACCATCGGATCATGTGTGTCTTTCAGAATGGCGATCCGGTCGAACCGGTCCGGGTCTGCGGCGACTGCGGCGCGCAATGCGGCGCCGAAGGCCATGCGCAGTTCGGTGCCGATATTGTATTTGCAGATGTTGGACTGCCGCGCCAGAGCCTGTCGCTGCGCCGCCGGCACGCCCGACCCGCCGTGGATCACCAACGGCACATCGGTCACGGCTTCAATCGCGCGAATGCGCGGCTCATCCAGACCGCCGCCCGCGTTCTGCTGCAGATGCACATTGCCCACCGAAACCGCCATGGCGTCCACTCCGGTGGCCTTGGCGAATTGCGCCGCCTCCTGCGGATCGGTCCCCAGAGATGCCTCTGCGCCGTCGTAACCGACAAAGCCGATCTCACCTTCACAAGACACCCCCGCGGCATGGGCCATCTCGACGATGGCCGCCGTTTCATCGATGTTCTGTTCCAGAGGCCTGCGTGAGCCATCATACATGACCGAGGTGAAGCCGCTGTCGATGGCGGCCCGGCAGTCTTCAGCGCCGTAGCCGTGATCGAGATGGGCGACCACGGGCACCGTTGCCTCTTCGGCGAGATGCCGGAACATCTGACCGAGGATCGGCAGGGGCGTATGCGCGCGACACCCGGGGCCTGCCTGCAGGATGACGGGGACGTCTTCCGCCTCGGCAGCGGCCACAAAGGCGCGCATGTCCTCCCAGCCCAAGGCAACAAGCCCGGCCACGCCGTAGCCACCGCGCAGCGCAGGTTGGAGCACCTCCGACAAGGGGACCAGGGTCATTTGAACTTGGCCACCATATCCAGAATGCCGGGGATCGTGTGAAGCTGCTCGGCATGGGTCGGCTGGAAGAACTGCTTGAGCGAGCGCTGGCTCAGACCGCCCAGGATGGTGAAATAGTACATCTGGTAGCCCGGCAGTGCCGCGCAGGGATGGTACCCGCTGTCGAGCAGGATCGTGGAGCCATCCATGATGTGATAGGCCTCCCCCGGCTTGTTGTCCTCGCGTTGCAGCATCTGAACGCCCGAGCCATAGTTGGGCTTGAAGCGGAAGTTGTAGGTCTCGTCGTGGCGGGTCTCGATCATTTCGCTGTCGTCGCCCATACGATCTGTGTCGTGCTTGTGGCTGGGAAACCCGGACCATCCGCCCTCACCCACGGTAAAGAGCTCGGAGACCAGGAGCCGCCCGACCTGATCGCGCTGGTTGGCCCCAAGGATGTGCTTGATCTTGCGATGGGTCTTGGTGTCGTCGGATCCGTACTGCACCACGTCAAGCGCGTCGGCGCGCACATCGAAGGGTTCCAGCACCTTGTCGAACTTGGCCCCGGCGATAAAGGTTTCAGTGGCCGCGCTGATGCAGGTTATGCGCACCCTGGCGCCGACCGGCGCATAGACACCTTCGGGTTCGCCATCCCAGACATCTTCGCCGCGCTGTCCCAGATCAGGAAATTTCTTCCCATCCACTTCGACATCCACCGACCCTGTCGCGGGAACGATGCAGGTCTCGTATCCCGGCACCGCATACTCAAACGTCTCGCCGGCCTTCAGTTTGACGATATTGAAGTAATTCAGGGGCACAAGATCGTGGTCGGCGTCGACAATCGGTATGTTCTTGTTGTCGTGAGGCGCGATATGCATGGCGGTCTCCTGTCAGGACGTGGGGCCGGGATGGGCGGCCAAAAAGGCCTCAAGTTGGTCAGTCGTTGGCATGGCACCGGCGCAGCCTGGTTGCGAAACGACAATCGACGCGCAGGCGGACCCGCGCAACACGGCGGTGCGCAGATCGTCCCCGGCCGCGACCGACGCCAGGAGCCCGGCCATGAAACTGTCACCCGTTCCGACAGGCTTCAGGGCGGTCACGGGATAGATCCCGGTCTGGATCTCGGCGCCATCCGCAAAGGTCACAGCGCCGGCCTGGCCTTTCTTGTAGATCACCATCTTGCCGGTGGCGGCCAGGTCCCGCGCCTTGTCGAGCCCTTTTTCGATGCCGCCGGCCATAAAGCCGAACTCCTCGTCATTGCCGACGATCAGATCGCTTTGCGCGCCCGCGCGCGACAGCACCTCCGAGGCGACCTCCGCCGAGGGCCAGCTATAAGGCCGGTAGTCGATGTCGAAAATCACCGGGAGGCCGGCCGCGCGCGCGTTCGCGAACGCGCGGAACGTGGATCCGCGTGACGGCTCGGCGGCAAAGACGGTGCCCGCTGTGATCAGCGCGCCGAAACTGGTGTAGTCAACCCGGTCCACATCCGCCTCACTGACCTGGAAATCCACCGCATTGTTGCGGTAGATGGTCAGCTGAAAATCCTCCAGACGGCTTTCATACACGGCCAGAGAGGTCCGGTATTCTCCTGGCAAAACAGAGACATACTGCGTATCGACGCCATAGTGCCTGAGCTTGTTCACGCAAAACCGCCCGACATTGTCATCGCTGCGCGATGTCACCAGCGCCGCCTGCATCCCGAGCTTGCACAGACCCGCGCAGATATTGGCAGATGACCCGCCCAGATCGGCGCGAAACGTGTCGGCCTCATCGGATTTCGTGCCCGCTGGGTCGGCGAACATGTCCATCCCGGCGCGGCCAAAGACCACAAAGCGGCCCTTTTTGATGCCGTCGATCAGCAGTGTCACTAGACCCCCCGCCGCTGTTTGACGCGGTCGGCTTCCCAATCGACATGGGCCGCGCGCACCGACTCGCTTTCGGTTGTGTGCGGCGTGCCGACCTCCCACCAGGCGTGGCCCTGATCGGTCCACCCCTCATAGGGATCCACATCCATCACGATCACACAGGTGCGGTCCGCGGCCTTGGCGCGCATGAACGCCTCGCCCAATTCGGCGGGGTTCGACACCTTTTCCGCAATCGCCCCCATCGCGGCGGCATGGGCGACAAAATCCACCCCAAAGGCGTTCGGGATCGTCGGGCAATCGGCGAAGAGATTGTTGTAGCTCTCATTCCCGGTGTTGTTCTGCAGCTTGTTGATCACCGCAAATCCGCCGTTGTCGAGCACCAGAACAATCAGCTTCTTGCCCGTCAGCACCGAGGAATAGATGTCGGAATTCAGCATGAGATAAGAGCCGTCACCGCAGAAGGTGATGGTGTCCTGTTCGGGCTCCCGCTCGGACTGCGCAATCCGGGCGCCCCAGGCTCCTGCGATCTCGTAGCCCATGCAGGAAAAGCCGAATTCCACATCCACCGTGGCGATATCCAGCGTGCGCCAATTGGCGGTCACCTCGGCGGGCAGACCACCGGCGGCGGCCACGACCCGGTCGCGCCTGTCGCACAGGGTGTTCACCACGCCGATGGCCTGGGCGTAGGAATTGGGCCGGTTCCCGTAGGACACGTTTTCGGCCACATAGGCATCCCAGATCTTCCGCTCGGCCTGGGCATAGGCGACCCAATCGGCCGGGCCCGCGTAATCCGTGGCCGCAGACAAGGCGGTGAGCGAAAGCTTGGCGTCCCCCACGACGGGCAGCGACATGTGCTTGCCCGCGTCATGGCGCGCGGCATTGATCGAAACGAACTGCGCATCCTTGTCAAAGGCGGTCCAGGATCCGGTCGTGAAGTCCTGCAGGCGCGTGCCCACGGCGACAATGACATCCGCCTTCTCGGCAATCGCGTTGGCGCTGTCTGATCCCGTGACGCCAATGGGACCGATGTTCAGCGGATGTGTGGCCAGCATGTTGGCGCGGCCGGCGATGGTTTCGACCACCGGGATCTGATGGGTTTCCGCAAAAGCTGTGAGCTCGGCCACCGCATGGGAATATTGGACGCCGCCACCGGCAATGATCATCGGGCGCGCGGCGCCGGCCAATGCGGCCACCGCATCGGCGATCTCATCGGCATCCGGCGTCTGACGGCGGATGCGGTGGACCTTCTTGTCGAAGAACTTGACCGGATAGTCATAGGTCCAGCCCTGCACATCCTGCGGCAGTGCGATAAACGCGGGACCGCAATCGCCCGGATCAAGCAGCGTGGCCAGCGCGGCGGGCATGGATTGAATGACCTGGGCGGGATGGGTGATCCGGTCCCAATAACGGCTGGCCGGCTTGAAGGCGTCATTCAGCCCGAGTGTCGGGTCATAGTAGTTTTCCATCTGTTGCAGCACCGGGTCGGGCAGGCGCGTCAGGAACGTATCGCCGCACAGCATCAGCACCGGAAGCCGGTTCGCATGCGCCAGGCCCGCCGCCGTCAGCAGGTTCGCCGTGCCGGGACCCGCGCTGGCGGTGCAGAACATGAACCGTTGCCGCAGCCACTGCTTGGCATAGCCTGATGCCGCAAAGCCCATGCTTTGCTCGTTCTGCCCGCGATACAGCGGCAATGCGTCCTTTGCCTCGTGCAGCGCTTCTCCGATACAGGTCACATTGCCATGCCCGAAGATGCCAAAGCCGCCGCCGCAGACGCGCATCTCTTCTCCATCGATCACGATGTACTGGTTGGCGAGCCAGCGAATGATCGCCTGAGCGGTCGTGAGCGTGATGGTATCCGGCGCTGATGTCATGCCCGTTGCCCTTCCTGGGAAATTCCGTAATCGAAGTGAATGCTGCTTGCGGGTCGGTGATTCTCAAGATACAAAATTTGCAACCGGTTGCAAACTCGTTTATGGGCGCCGCAGCCCGGTTTGGGAGGACAGGGAATGACCGAAATCGGGATTGGCATTGTCGGCGGCGGGTACATGGGCAAAGCTCATGCGGTGGCCATGACGGCGGTCGGCCCTGTGTTCAACACGGCGCTCAGACCTCGGCTCGAAATGGTCTGCGCCTCTTCACCGGACAGCGCTGAACGCTACCGCGTGGCCTTCGGCTATGCGCGCGCGACCCATGACTGGCAGGTCCTGGTGGCGGATCCCCGGGTTGAGGCCATTGTCATCGCCTCACCACAGGACACCCACCGCGCCATTGCCGAGGCGGCGTTCGCCCTGGGCAAGCCGGTCTTTTGCGAAAAACCGCTGGGAGCCTCGGTCGAGGATGGCGCCGCCATGGTTGCGGCGGCCGAGTCCTCGGGCGTCGTCAATATGGTTGGCTTCAACTACATTCGCACACCGGCAAGCCAGTATGCGCGCCACCTGATTGCCTCGGGCGAGATCGGCGACGTCACCTGGTTTCGCGGCGAGCACACCGAAGACTTCTACGCCGATCCCGAGATCCCCGCGACCTGGCGCGCGCAGGGCATGGCGCATGGCGCCATGGGCGATCTGGCACCGCATATGATCAATGGAGCGCTCGCGCTCATGGGACCGATGGAGCAGGTCCTGGGCGTGTACGAGACCGTCCACAAGTCGCGTCCGGGCGGAGAGGTCACCAATGACGACCACGCGCAATGGATGTGCCGGTTCGAAAATGGCGCCATGGGGCACCTCTATATTTCCCGCGTCGCGACCGGTCGAAAGATGGGATACGCCTACGAAGTCATGGGTACAAAAGGGTCAATTCGCTTTGATCAGGAAGATCAGAACGCGATTCATTTGTACAAAATGGAAGGACCGGACGCAGAGCGCGGATTCCGGAAAATCCTGACCGGCCCCTCTCATCCCGATTACGAACCCTTCTGTCAGGGTCCCGGACATGGCACGGGATATCAGGATCAGATCATCATCGAGGCCCGCGATTTCTTGCAGGCCATCCACACCGGCACCGCAATCTGGCCGACCTTCCGCGACGGGCAGGACGTCAATCGCGTTGCCGCCGCCGTGATCGCTTCGTCTGACAGCGGCACCTGGACCGACATCAAGGACTTCTGAGCATCGGAGACGCAAGATGACCATCAGAATTGGAAACGCGCCGTGTTCCTGGGGCGTGGAATTCGCCGACGACGCCCGCAATCCGGCCTGGCAAACCGTCCTGAAAGACTGCGCTGCCGCCGGATACAAGGGGATCGAACTGGGCCCTGTCGGCTACATGCCTGAAGACCCGGCCATACTGGGCGACGGTCTGGCCGAACATGATCTGGAGCTCATTGGCGGCGTTATCTTCCGCCCTTACCATGACGCCGAAGCCTGGGAAGATGTGCTCGATGCCACGCATCGCACAGCCCGGGCGCTGCAGGCGCATGGGGCAGAACACCTTGTGATCATTGACTCAATCTCGCCGAGGCGGGCGCCGACAGCAGGCCGCGCGCAGGAAGCCGAGCAGATGGACAAATCGGAATGGACGGCCTATCGCGACCGCATTGCCGAGAGCGCGCGGATCGGCACCGAAGACTACGGTCTCACGGTTGGCATTCACGCCCATGCCGCCGGTTTCCTGGATTTCGAACCGGAGCTTGAACGGCTTCTCGACGAGGTCGATGAAAGCATCCTCAAGATCTGTTTTGATACCGGTCACCATTCCTATGCGGGCTTCGATCCGGTCGCGTTCATGAAACGCAACGCGAGCCGTATTTCCTACATGCACTTCAAGGACATCGACCCGGTGGTCAAAGCCGATGTGATCGCAAAGCGGACCGGGTTCTATGACGCCTGCGGTCAGGGGATCTTCTGCAATCTCGGCCAGGGCGATGTCGACTTCGATCAGGTGCGCGATGTGCTGATCGAGACAAACTTCACGGGCTGGTGCACGGTCGAACAGGATTGCGACCCGACGATGGATATCTCACCGGTCGACGATGCGCGCGCAAACCGCGAACATCTTGAATCCATTGGCTTTACCTGAAGGGCTCGGATCATGCAAAAACTCAGATGGGGCAAGGTTGGCGGCGGCGAAGGCAGCCAGATTGGCCTGGCCCACCGGATCGCCGCGCAAACCGACGCGCAATTCGATTTTGCCGCCGCCGCGTTGGACCACCGCCCGGAGGCGGGCCGAGATTTCGGGCAGCGCCTTGGGCTGCGCGATCGCGCCTATGGCGACTGGACCGAGATGCTGGAGGCCGAACGTGGCCGGGAAGATCGCGTAGATCTGGTCACCATCGCCACGCCAAACGACACACATTTTGAGATCACAAAGGCCTTTCTGGAGGCCGGCTTTCATGTGCTGTGCGAAAAACCCATGACCATGACGGTTGAAGAGGGCGAAGAGATCGTGCGCGTGGCCCAGGCCACGGGCAAGCTCTGCGCCGTCAATTATTGTTATTCCGCCTACCCGATGGTGCGTCAGGCGCGCGCCATGGTGCGCAATGGCGAGATCGGCAAGGTTCGGCTCGTGGTCACGAACTTCAGCCACGGGCATCACGGAGACGCCGAAGACGCCGATAATCCGCGCGTGCGCTGGCGCTATGATCCGGCCATGGCCGGGGTCTCGGGCCAGTTCGCGGATTGCGGCATCCACGCGCTGCATATGGCAAGCTTCATTTGTGACGATCATGTCGACCAGCTCTCCGCCGACTTCGCCTCGACCATCGCAAGCCGCGAGCTTGAGGACGACGCGATGGTCAATTTTCGTATGACCGGCGGTACGGTTGGCCGGCTTTGGACGTCCTCGGTGGCCATCGGTCGCCAGCATGGTTTCGACATCCAGGTCTTTGGCGAAACCGGCGGTCTGCGCTGGGCGTCAGAGCATCCCAATCAATTGATCTACACGCCGGTGGGCGGCCGTACGCAGATTATCGAAAAGGGCGAAGGCGGCTTGCATGACGATGCGCAGCGCCTCTCCCGGGTGGCGATCGCGCATCCCGAAGGCTTCCCGCAGGCGGTCGCCAACATCTATTGCGATCTGGCCGATGCGATCCGGGGCGAGACCCGCGACGGGCTGCCTTTGGCGTCGGACGGGCTGCGGTCGATGGCGGCCGTTCACACCGCAGTGGCCTCCGCAAAGTCGGGCGGCACCTGGATGGACGCGCGCCCGCCGATGTACCGCTAGGAGACGGGGCGCAACGTGCCCCGTTCCACCACCGAACACGAAAAGATCCGGGCCTCGGGATAGCGGTCCGGATCGTCAAGGCTCGCCAGCATCAGCTCAATCGACGAGGCGACGATCTCGCGGATCGGTTGGTGAATCGTGGTCAGACTCACGTTCTCCCACCGGGCCATTTCCATATCGTTGAGACCCAGAATGCCAACGTCCGCGGGGCAACTCAGACCGCTGTCAGCGATCGCCGACAAGGCGCCGATGGACAAGACATCGTCGCCGCAGAAATAGGCTTCGGCCGGACCCTCCGCCAGCAGCCGCGCCATCTCTGCACGGCCAGCATGAAAGGAATAGGCCTCGGCAAAGGAGTAAGTGGTCCTGACCTGCGGATGCTGCGCCATCTCTTCCACGAACCCGTCATAGCGATCCTGCGTTGAGGTCGCGCTTTCCGGCCCGCCAAGAAAGGCCACATGGCGATAGCCGCGTGCCATCAGGGTGCGCGCGGCGAGACGCCCGGCTTCCTGGTTGTCGATGCCAACCACATGCACCTGCGGGCGCGCAGACTGGCGGCCAAAGGAGTGCACCACAGGAATGCCGGCATCGCGAAACGATTTGGCGAAATCCGACGGCAGGGTCGACGAGGCGACCACCACCCCGTCCACCGAATATTGCCTGAGCAACTGAACCGAGTGATCCGGCTCGGTTTCATCTGAAAGATTGACCAGCAAGGGTCTGAGGCCCCGGTCCTGCAGACCCTTGGTGAACAGGTCGAAGACCTCCAGGAAAATCGGGTTCTGGAAGTTGTTTGACACCAGCCCGACCATCTTGGTCCGCCCCGTCGTCAGGGAAGAGGCCAGCGCATTGGGGCTGTACCGGAGCTCGCGCGCCGCCTTTTCCACCTTGCGCCGCATACGGTCTGACACCGAGGCACCGTCGGTAAAGGTGCGCGACACGGCCGACCGGGACACGCCGGCACGCGCGGCGACGTCTTTCAGCGTAACGGCCATGCGGCTCCTTCCTCTTGTGTCATCGGCGCTCCGGTCCCGCAGGGGATGCGCGTCGCAAAGCGTATCAAGTGGATGACTTATTTTGCAACCGGTTTCAACACGAATACCCGCTGCTGGCTGGGATCGCGCCCGGGCCTTTCCGGCGCTCTCGGACTTGGGTGCGTGGGATATCGGTTCGCCAGTTCCAGGGCACCGTGACCCGGTCCGCGCGCCAGACTGCATAGCAGTGACTCTCCGCCAGTCCAAACCCCTGACCTTTAGGCAAAGGATCGCGCCCGTGATGACCCGGGGCGGGCCGGTCGCTGTCGGGTCGCCACCCAAAGACAAGGGCGCGCCGGAACCCGGGACACACGGCATCTCCCGCACAGCAAATGAAGATGCCTGCGCCAGGACGCGCAAGTGGCGGATCTTCGATGACGTGGCGATGATGCCGACGGGCCAGGTGGATCGCACGCTGTTCAGGATCCCGGCGGCGATCCAACACGCTGCAGACGGACCGCTGAGCCAGATGTGCGCCACGCCGCACGCATCACGCGCTTGACGAACGCGGCGCGGCGCTCCATTGGAGAGTCGCTGAAAACGCGGCATCCGTCGCCGCGCAATGTGCGTCCATGCCGGGGCTCCCGGCGCAAAGAGGGGTATATGGGCACCAAAGAACGGTTTTGGCTGCATGTCGGCCCGGGAAAGACCGGAACAACGACGATCCAGCGTGCCTTTCACGCCAGCCGCAAGTCGCTATTGGACAAGGGGATCTGCTACCCGCATGTGCCCCGGAACCCGCATCACGACGCTCGGTTCGCCCATCATTTTCTGGGCCATGCCCTGCGCGCCGATGATTTTGCGCTGATTTCAATGTTTTTGGGAAAGATCCCCGAAGTGGACGACGTGGTCATCAGTTCCGAAACCTTGCCGAATGTTCCGGAACCAGCCTACCGCACCCTGGAAGGCCTTCTGGCCGAACGCTTCGATGTCGGTGTCATCTATTATGTGCGCGATCCGGTGGATCGGGGAGATTCTCTGGCCCAGCAAATGATCAAGGCGGGAAAGCGCAGCCTGGAAGACCTCAACCAGCGGCCACCGACAGGCGCATTCCGCCGCCAGATCGAAACCCTGGTGCGCGTTTTCGGCAAGGAACGCCTGCATCTGCGCAACTTCTCGCGACAGGCTCTGGTGGAGGGTGATCTGCTGACCGACTTCACGACGGTGATCGGTCGGCCCGAGATCGTGTCGGACCTGCCGCGCGAGAACTGGAACCAGTCGATCACTCTGGAAGCCGCTCAAAAGATCGAGGCCTACCGACAGGACACCGGGGACACGAGCTTTATCAACGAGCGCGATACGCGCTTTCACGGCGGCTCCACCAAGTTTTCCCTGACCGATGAGGCAAAGCAAAGGATCCGCGAGCGTATGCGGGACGATCTCAACTGGCTGGAGACAGAGTTCGGGATCTCGTTCTAGGATCTGTTGCGGGGGCTAGGTGTCCTCTGCCCCGTTGGCCGAAAAGATCTTTTTCGCCTCGTGCTGCATGGCGCGTTGCGAGGCGGCCAGCACGTGACTTGACATGACGCTTTCCGCCCAGCGTTGCGCCCGGGCCCGCAGCGCGTCCACCAGTTCCCGGTGATGGCGGGCCGATCGGATCAGATCCTGTTCGGAATAGGCATGATAGGTGCGTGACACGATCCCGACATCGACAGCCATCTGCAGCACCGCCATCAGACGCGGAGACGCCGCAGCCTCGGCAATAATCCGATGGAAATCGGCATTGATTTCGGCCACTTCCTGATAGTCTCCCGCTGTCTTGGGCGGGGTGAGATCCTCCATCCGTGTGGTCAGTTCGTCCAGCCGATCGAGCTGTTCCTCGCTGGCCAGCAGAGCAGCGCGGCCAGCGGCGTAGCATTCCAGACGGCGACGAATCTCGAAGATCTGTTCAAGCTCTTCTTCCGGAAAGACAGCCACCCGCGTGGAGTAGCCGATGCCACGTTCCGCAAATCCTTCGTGGATCAACCGCGACATGGCACTGCGCACCGGGGTGCGCGAGAGGCCCAGTTCTTCGGCCAGCGATTGCTCTTTCAGGCGCGCGCCAGCCGCAAGATCACCGGACAGGATGCGCGCGCGGATTTGAAGATAGGCGAGATCGGCCGCGGGAAGACGCTCGTCGACATCCATTACGCGGCCTGCGGGCTGGGGAAACCGCCGGCTTTCATCACCAGTCCCGGTACAGGGTGACCAAGTTGCGCCTCAAGCCATTCCGCCGCCGCAATGGCCGCGTCCAGATCGGTGCCGGTGTCGATCCCCGAGCGGTCGAGCATATAGATCAAGTCTTCGGTGGCGATATTGCCTGTGGCGCGCGGGGCGAAAGGGCATCCGCCGGTGCCGCCCAGAGAACTGTCGAGCCGCCGCACCCCGGCCTCGATCCCGGCCCACGCATTGGCCATGCCGGTGTTGCGCGTGTCATGGAGATGCAGCCGCAGGGGCACATCCGGAAACGTCTCTTGCACCGCTTTGACCCGCGCCGTGATATCGCGCGGCGTTGCCACGCCGATGGAATCCGCCAGGGCCAGTTCGGCGGGATTGTGGATCATGACGGCCTCGACCACCTGCATCAGGCGCGCAATGGGCACCTCGCCTTCGAAGGGGCAGCCAAAGGCGGCGCCGATCGTCACGCCCAGAGCGGTGGACCCGGGCGCATCTTTTGCAATTGCGCCAAAAGCAGCGGCGCTGTCCAGGGTGCCGGTGCCCTGATTGCGCTGGTTGAAGGTTTCAGAGGCGACCACGACAAAATTGGCCTCATCCAGCCCCGCCGCAACGGCCCGCTCATACCCCCGCGCATTCAGCGTGAGACCGATGGACCGCACGCCATCGGGCAGCCCGGCGGCGACCGCATCCGCATCAGCCATCTGCGGCACGCGCTTGGGATTGACGAAACTTGTGACTTCCATGCGCCGAAGGCCGGCCGCCTGCGCACGCGCAATGAGGCCAATTTTTTGATCAGTGGAGAGGATTGTTTTCTCGTTTTGTATCCCGTCTCTCGGGGAAACCTCGATAATCTCCAAAAAATCTTTTGCCATTTTACCGGTTCTCCCTAATTTTGTATACCAAACATAGATAGAACGAATTCGTCAATCAAACAGGGAGCGACAGAAATGGCAGAGAGCGATACGTGCAAAGGGCCTTTGTCGGACCTGCGGGTCATTGAGATGGGCCAGCTACTGGCTGGTCCGTTTTGCGGTCAGCTCCTGGCGGATTTCGGCGCCGAAGTGATCAAGATCGAAGCCCCCGGCGCGGGAGATCCCATGCGTCAGTGGGGCCGCGAGAAACCGCATGGCAAGTCGCTCTGGTGGCCCGTGGTGGCGCGCAACAAGAAGTCGATCACGCTCAACCTGCGCACCGAAGAGGGCCAGCAGATCGTACGGGATCTGGTTGAGACCGCCGATATCCTGATCGAGAATTTCCGCCCCGGCACAATGGAACGCTGGAACCTCGGTTATGATGTGCTGTCTGACATCAACCCGAAACTGGTGATGGTGCGCGTGACAGGCTTTGGGCAGAGCGGCCCCTATTCGTCGCGCGCCGGCTACGGCGCGATTGGCGAGGCA
The DNA here is from genome assembly GCA_039179965.1 of Pseudomonadota bacterium. Classification (GTDB taxonomy): domain Bacteria; phylum Pseudomonadota; class Alphaproteobacteria; order Rhodobacterales; family Rhodobacteraceae; genus Marinibacterium. The sequence goes on along the minus strand of JBCDEC010000004.1, from coordinate 32,771 downwards.
ATGGGCGGGTTGCGCTACGTGGTGGGTGATCCTTCGACCCAACCTTCGCGGATGGGGATCTCGATCGGAGATGAGCTGGCCGCCGTTCACGCCTGCATGGGGGCCATGTTTGCCATCCACGCGCGCGAGCGCACCGGCAAGGGCCAGATCGTTGACAGCGCAATCTACGAAGCGGTGCTGAACATGATGGAAAGCCTTGTCACCGAATATGATGTGGCCGGATATGTGCGCGAGCGCACCGGGGCGATTTTGCCCAATGTGTCTCCGTCGAACGTCTTTGACACGGCCGATGGCAAGCTTCTTCTGATTGCCGCCAATCAGGATACGGTGTTCAAGCGTCTCGCGGTTGCCATGGGCCGTCCGGAACTTGGTGAGGACGAGCGCTATGCCACCCACGGCGCGCGCGGCAAGCATCAGGAAGAACTCGACGGGCTCATCAATGACTGGTCCAGTACGATTCCGCTCAACGATCTGGAAGCGCTCATGAACGAACACGGCGTGCCCTGCGGGCTGATCTACAAAGCCGAGGACATGATGCAGGACGAACATTTCAAGGCCCGAGAGGCTCTGATCAAGGTCGATCATCCGGATTTCGGCCCGATCACCATGCAGAACGTGGCGCCAAGGCTCAGTGACACACCGGGCGAGGTGCGCCACGTCGGCCCAACGCTGGGTGAACACAACGGCTATGTCTTTGGCGACGTGCTGGGGATTTCAGACACCCAGCAGGCCGTGCTGCGCGATGCGGGGATCATCTGAGACGCCAATGCAAGAACCGCCCAAAAGCACAACGTTCCTGACCGTCGAGGAGGCCGCTGCAACACTCGGCACCTCTCGGCTGCGCGTGCGCGAGGCGGTGGCACGGGGGCTTTTGACCTCGCGGCGCGACAATGAAGGCCGGTTGCGGGTGGATGTGCCGCTGGGTCAGGATCTCATGCCGGCGGATGGCCAGGAGCTTGAGGCCGATGCGATCCTGTCGTTTCTGTTTGACGATATCGAAGAGCTGGAGTCCGAGATCGGCGCGCGGGACGCGAAGATTGCCCAGCTCATGGCGCTCTTGGCGCGCCAGGATGAAGCGCTGGACAGATCCGAACGTGGATTGGACGCGCTTGAAACGGACAAGGCCCGGTTGGCAGAGATGTTGGATCGGGCCTTTTCACATCTCGATACACTTTCTGCGCGAGAGGCGCGGATTGAAAACATCTCTGAACGCGCAATGACGGCTCTGGAGGCCGCGCTGGCCCGGGCCGAGGCCGGAGAGGCGCATGGCGACCGGCTGGCAACCCTTTTGGACCGTGCTGTGTGCCTGGCCGAAGAAGGAGATGGCACAAAGGCTGTCGCGGATCGATCGCTGGGGCTTCTGGAGCAGGCCATGGCGCAGGCCGAGGCCGCCCAGGAGGCCCATCGGCGCAACGAGGCGCTTTTGGAGCGCAGCCTTCAGGCTGGCGAAGTCGCCCGCCGCGACGCGCAGGAGACCGGAAGCCGGCTCGCCTCGCGTGAACAATCCCTGGAAAAGACCCTGGCCTTGACCGAACGGGCCGCGGCCTTGACCGAGCAGATACCACCCGCGCCGCGCAAGGGTTTCTTGCGGCGGCTTTTGGGACTTTGACGGAGAGACAAGATGTCGGCGACAGACGATCTGATACAGAAATACGAAGCGCGCCTGGCCGCGTTTGAAGATCGGCTACGCCGGATCGAGACGGGCACGTCGGCGGTCGATGCTGTCCGGCAGGGCGCGCGGGGCCGAACGGGAACGGGACTGCGGCTGGGCGTCGATGTCGGCGGCACCTTCACGGACCTTCTGCTGCTGGACGAACGCAATGGGCGGACCTTCATGGCCAAGGTGCCGTCCACACCTGAGGACAGCTCGCAAGGTGTGCTGAACGGCATCGAGAAGATCTGCAAAACCGCCGGGATCAATCCGACCGACATTACCGAAGTGATGCATGGCACGACGGTGGCGACCAATACCGTCTTGACCTCTTCGGGTGCCCTCGTGGGGCTTGTCACCACAAAGGGCTACAAGGACGTTCTGCAGATTGCCCGCAGCTATGTACCCGGTGGTCTGGGTGGCTGGGTGATCTGGAACAAAACGGCGCCCCTCGCGCCGCTCGAATACACGATCGAGGCCGACGAGCGCATGGATGCGCAGGGCAACGTGTTGACCGCCTTGGATGAAACGGCGCTGCGCAAGGACCTGAGCGTCTTGCTGAATTCCGGGATCGAAGCGCTGACCGTGGCGCTGTTCAATGGCTACACCAACGACTCGCATGAACGCAGGATCGCGCAGATCGCGCAAGAGATCGCGCCGCAGATCCCGGTCTCGACCTCCGCGTCCGTCATGCCTGAGATGTATGAATACGAGCGCACCGAGACGACCGTGGTCAACTCTTACGTCCGCCCGGTCGTGTCGAAATACGTCCGAAACCTGCAGGAAGAACTGCAAAAGCGGATGGGCGCGGGAACCATGCTGCAAATCCTGCGCTCCGATGGCGGTCTGTCATCGGCGCAGGCAGCGATGGACCAGCCGGTGAACCTGTTGATGTCAGGGCCCGCCGGGGGCGTGTCGGGCGCGCTTTGGATCGCGAAACAGGCGAACTTCGAGAATCTGCTGACCTTCGATATGGGCGGCACCTCCACGGACGTGGCGCTGATCGAGAAGGGTGTGGCGCGGACCCGGCGCGAGACGCGCGTCGGCGACGTGACCGTCCGCGCGCCGTCCATTGACGTGCGCACGGTTGGTGCTGGCGGGGGCTCGATTGCCTATGTGCCGGACCTGACGAAAGCGCTGCGCGTCGGACCGCAGTCAGCCGGCGCCGCGCCGGGACCGGCCGCCTACATGAAAGGCGGCGAAGAGCCGACGGTGACGGACGCCAACGTCGTGTTGGGATATCTGCCGTCAGATGCAAAGCTGGGCGGAGATATGCAGATCAGCCGCGATCTGGCCGAACAGGCGGTCAAAAAGGTTTCCGATGCGCTGGGACTGACGGTCGAAGACGCCGCTGAAGGCATCATCCGGATCGTCAATGAAAACATGGTCGGCGCGCTGCGTCTGGTGTCGGTCGAACAGGGCTACGACCCTCGCGACTTTGCGCTGATCGGGTTTGGCGGAGCGGGGCCACTGCATGCCAATGCTCTGGCCAGACTGGTGTCGTCCTGGCCGGCGATCATACCGCCGGGGCCCGGGGTGCTGTGTGCCTATGGCGATGCCACGACGCGGCTGCGCAATGAGGCCAGCCAGACCTATGTGACCCGGGTGATCGGAACGTCGGACGCCGACATCTCGCGGCGCCTGAAGGATCTCCACGACGAGGCGGCCGCTGCGATCACCGCCGAGGGCGTGCCGGACTCCGAACAAGAGACCTTTTATCAGGTCGATATCCGTTATCACGGTCAGGGCATGAAGTTGACGGTGGACATCGCGCCCGAGGACTTCAGCCTTGCCAAGGTCACGGCGATGTTTGACAGCGAACATGAGCAGCTTTTCACCTTCGCGCTTGATGCCGAGCACGAGATCGTCGGCCTGCGCGCGGTTGTTCAGGGCGGGGAAAAGAGCTTTATCAACCCCGACGCCACGCAGGCAGGTCCCGATGCCAGCGCCGCCAGGGTCCAGCCGACGCGGATCTTTGAAGGCGGCACATGGTGCGAAGCCTGGATCTACGACCGCGCCAAGCTGCACCCCGGCAACCGCGTGCCCGGCCCGGCGGTTGTGACTGAAATGGATTCGACCTCTGTCATTCTGCCCGGCCATGTCGGCGTGATCGACACCATCGGTAACATCCTGATCTGGCCCGAAGGCCATGAGAAAGCGAAAGGCTAAGCCATGCCCGCGCGTATTGTCGAGACCAACAAGACCCCGTTCGCCCGGGTCGATGTCGACCCGATCACCTTGGATATTGTGGAAAATGCCTTGCGCAATGCCCGCAATGAGATGGACGCGGTGCTCTTCCGCACGGCGATGTCGCCGGGCATTCGTGAACAGCACGATGCGTTCCCGCTGATCGCCAACGAAGAGGGCAAGATGGTCGTGGGCCAGTTCGGCTCATTCCTCTACGGCTTCATGCAAGGGTATGAAGGGACGATCGAAGACGGCGATATCTTTATCACCAACGATCCCTACAGCTGTAATGGCGCGGTCAGCCACCTCAACGACTGGCTTTTGATGATGCCCATCTTCCATGAGGGCAAACTGGTCAGTTGGGCCGCCATGTTCGGCCATATGACGGATGTTGGTGGCAAAGTGCCCGGGTCTTTGCCCACCGATGCCAAGATGATCTACGAAGAAGGCATGATCGTGCCGCCAACCAAGATCTATCGGGGCGGGGCCCTGCAGGACGAAATCCTGAATATCATGCTCCACAACACGCGGATGCCGGAGTGGAACAAATCCGACTTCTTCGCGATCATCGCGGCCCTGCGGCTGGCCGAACGGCGCGTACGTGAAAACATCGAGCGCTTTGGAACGGACACATATATCAGCGCCATGCAGAACATGCTCGAGCGCAACAAGGCGGCGATGGGTGCGATCATTCAAATGATCATCCCCGAAGGCAGTCACAAGGCCTATTTCGAGGACTGGATCGACGACGACGGCATGGGCAGCGGGCCCTACAAGATCGCCTGCACATTGCACCGCGAAGGCTCTGTCGCCCATTTCGATTTCTCCGGCAGTGATCCGCAGTCTTTCAGCTCGATCAACTTTTTGCTGAACGAAGAAATGTTCAAAATGTTCTTCGGCGCATTCACGATCAATCTCTTCGACCCGCAGATACTGTTCAACGACGGGTTTTATGATCTGGTCGAAGTCAACATCCCCGAAGGCTGCATCCTCAAACCCAAGAAACCCGCGGCCTTGTCATGCCGCACGCACATGCTGGGGCGGATTTTTGATTTGATGGGCGGTCTTCTGGGACAGGGGGCGCCGGATGCACTGAACGCCGCCGGCTTCTCGGACAGCCCGCATTTCATGTATTCCGGGTTCGATTCTTCGGGTGAATGGTACCAGCTATTCCAGATCGGCTTTGGCGGAGTGCCCGGTCGACCCGCCGGCGACGGCCCGGACGGGCACTCGCTCTGGCCGGCCTTTACAAATGTGCCCAACGAATTCCTCGAGGCCTATTTCCCGTTGCGCATTCGTGAATATGCCACGATTGCGGATTCGGGTGGTGCGGGGCTCCATCGCGGCGGCAATGGGATCGCCATTGCCTATGAACTTCTGGAAGCGGGCGAGGTCTCGATCCATGATGACCGATGGCTGACCTATCCCTGGGGCGTCAATGGCGGCGAGCCGGGCATGCGCTCGACGAAGCGGCTGGTGCGCGCGGATGGAACAGAGGAGAACATCGCCTCCAAATGCGACCGGATCGCCGTGCAGCCGGGGGACATCCTGTACTTCAACACCTGGGGTGGCGGCGGATGGGGCGACCCGTTGGAACGGGATCCGGCCCTGGTGCTGAAAGATGTCGCGCGTGGTCTCGTCACTGTCTCGGGTGCTGAGCGCTACGGTGTCGTGATCGCGCAGGGCAAGGTGGACGACAAGGCGACAGAGAGCCTGCGCAAATCCATGGCGGCCAAGCGCGGTGACACGCTGCTGTTTGATCGCGGCTTCACCTCCATCGAAGAGCTCAAGGCCCGGTGCCTGACCGAAACCGGCTTTGAGCCGCCGGTTGCCCCGATCTTCCGCGCGCAATACGCGCGTGCGGCGGAGTAAGGCCGCATGACCGAGGCGCTTGATCAGAACTACGCGAAGGCAGGGTATCATGCCGCGCAGACGCGCGGTCAGCGCCCGGCCGTGATCTTCATCGACTTCGCGGTGGCCTATTTCGATCCGGATGCCCCGCTGTTTGGCGGGCCGGGATGTCAGACCGCCCTGGACAATGCCGCCCGCATCGCTCCGGTGGCGCGCGTCTCTGGCATCCCCACGATCTTCACCGAAGTGAAGTATCAACCCGGCGGTGCCGATGGCGGGGCGTTTTACGCCAAGGTCCCGGCGCTCAGCTGCTTTGATGCGGGGCAAAAGACCCAGGAACTTGTGCCCCCACTGGCCTATGCGCCGCAGGACATCGTCATTACCAAGCAATACCCCAGCGCCTTCTTCGGAACCTCGCTGGCGGCCACGCTGCACTGGCTCAAGGTCGATACGCTGCTGTTGACCGGTGTTACGACCTCTGGCTGCGTGCGGGCCACCTGTATCGACGCGATCTCGCATGGCTTTGTCACGCTGGTCGTCGAAGACGCCGTCGGTGACCGGGCCGACGAACCCCATAAGGCCAATCTCTTCGACATGAGCGCCAAATACGCCGATCTGATCTCCACCGACGCGGCGCTTGACTACCTCAAATCCACAGAACAACACGACCAACAGTGAGGACGACACTATGAAACACCTGATGGCTTCGGCGATGGCCGTGACCGCGCTTGCCGCGCCCGCTGCGGCGGATATGGACGCTGCAAAGGCGCTGATCGAACAATACAGCCAGACGCCCACCTTCGAAGCGCCCGGCGATCCCTTCGACGCCAAGGCCTGCATGGCCGACAAGAAGATGTTTGTGATCCCGCTGACCAACGCCAACCCGTTCAACGCGGCGATCAGCCAGGGTTTTGTCGATGCGGCCGCGATGGTGGGCTTTGAACTGCGCGATTGGGAGACGCAGCTTGATCCCGCCGGTTGGATTCAGGGCATCAACACCGCCGTCGCCGAGGGCTATGACCTGATCGATCTGCAGGGCGGGCTGCCGCCGGAGTTTGTCCAGCCGCAGATCATGGAAGCGCAAGGCGCCGGTGTGAAAGTGACCGCGACGCACAACTGGGATGCATCGACCCAGGGCGCACCGGACTTCATGGACGGCGCGGCCAACACGGATTACGTCACTATCGGCAAGATCATCGCCGCCTGGACCATCGTTCAGACCGAGGGCAAGGTGAATGCGCTGGTCCTTGGCCCTGACGAGATCACCCCGACGGCGCCCTTGCGCGATGCGATCCTCAGCTATCTCGAAGAGAACTGCCCGGATTGCAAAACCACATACATCAACGTGCCGGTCAACGAATGGGCTACGCAAGGTCAGCCTGCGGTGCAAAACGCTCTGCTGGCCGATCCCACGATCAACTACGTCCTGCCGGTCTATGACTCGATGAGCCAGTTCATCGTGCCTGCCATCCAGATCGCGGGCTCGGACGCGAAGATTGTCAGCTACAACGGCACGCCCTTCGTGCTCGACATGATGCGCGATGGCGATATCGTGGAAATGAATGTGGGCGAAAGCCTCGGCTGGGTCGGCATGGCCGGAACGGATGCCAATATGCGTCTGCTCTGCGGTCTCAACCCGGTCGACAAGCTGAACACGCCGGCGTTCATCTTTACCGATGAGAATGTCGCGACCGCGGGCAATCCGGCGACGTTCAACGACGGCTACGGCGATGTGCACACCGCCGGGTTCAAAGCGCTCTGGGGTCTCGAGTGATCTCACGCAGCCCAAGCGGGGCCGTTTCCGGTCCCGCCCTGGACATTTCGGGGCTCTCCAAACACTTTGGCGGCGCGGCGGCTCTGGACAACGTGGCCTTGCATGTCGCACGTGGCGAGGTGCATGGGCTTTTGGGCTCCAACGGCTCGGGCAAGTCGACCCTGATCAAGGTGCTCTCAGGCTTTCACGCGCCAGAACCCGGTGCGCAGATCCGGCTTTATGGACGAGAGATGGCGCTGCCGATCTCGGGTGCACAGGCCCGGGCGCGGGGGCTTGCCTTCGTGCACCAGAACCTCGGGCTGATCCCGTCCTTGTCGGTTGCTGAGAACCTGTATCTGGGCGACTTCTCATCGACTTGGAATTGGCGTCTCAACTGGCGCAGCCTGCATGCCAAGGCGCGCGAAACATTTCGGCGTTTTGACCTGTCGCTCGATCCAAAGACCGAGGTTGGCGCCCTGTCGCCGGTCGAACGTGCGCTGCTGGCAATCGTGCGTGCCTATGAGGATTTGCGCCACGCCACCGAAGATCATGCCGACCGCCCCGGTGTCCTGGTGCTGGACGAGCCAACGCCATTTTTGCCACGCGCAGGTGTCGAGCAACTCTTCGACCTGGTGCGCCGCTGCACCGAAACGGGTGCCAGCGTCATTTTTGTCAGCCACGATGTGGATGAGGTCCGCGAGATCACCGATCGTGCGACGATCTTGCGCGATGGCCATCTGATTGACACGGTCGACACCACCCAGACATCGCATGCGGGTTTTGTCGAGCGCATCATCGGGCGCAATCTGGAGGCCTATGGCGGCCATGCCAAGGCGCTTGCCGCTCCGAAACCGCTCGCACAGGTGGAAAACCTGCAGGCCCCGGGGGTCGGTCCCGTCACCTTCACGCTCAACGAGGGCGAGATCCTCGGTCTCGCCGGACTGATCGGCGCAGGCTATGACGCTGTTCCGGCCGCCGTGTACGGCGCGACGCAGGGCGCCACCGGGCGGTTGCAGCTCTCTGGCCGGTCGCTGTCGTTGTCGCGGATCACACCCATTGACGCTCTGGCGCGCGGCATTGCCTTCCTGCCTTCGGATCGGCTGGGCGCGGCCGGTGTCGGATCGCTCAGCATCGGTGACAATATCGGTCTGCCGGTCTATGAGAAGTTGCGCCGGGGCTTTGGCCTGATTGATCGCCATATCAATGCCCATGCGGCCGATTTGGGCGCCAAGGCCGGGGTGAAACCCAATGCGCCCGCGCTTCCCCTGGACGCGTTGTCGGGTGGGAACGCGCAGAAAGTGGTGCTGTCGAAATGGCTGCAGACAGAACCGCAGTTGATCCTGTTGGACGAACCTACGCAGGGCGTGGATGTGGGGGCGCGACAGGCGATCTGGGATTCGCTGGATCAAGCCGCCGAGAATGGTGCCGGGATTTTGGTCGCCTCCTCTGACTATGACCAACTGGCAGCCATCTGTCACCGTGTCCTGATCTTTGCCCGCGGTCAGGTTGTGGCGGAACTTTCCGGGGCAAAACTGACAAAAGACTCGATTGCCGAGCATTGCTACCGCTCGATGACCAAGGCCGCCTGATATGAACGACACCGAACCCTATGAGGCCCGCATCGCGGCATTGGAAGCCAAGATCGCGACGCTGGAAGGCGCGGCCTCCAAGCGCGAGTCTGTCGAGGTCTTCAGCTGGTCGAAGTGGGCCGAGCGCTATGGGCTGATCGTTGCCTGGATCCTGATCATCCTGATTTTGGGCGCGTTCAAACCGGTGCAGATGTTCGCCTGGAATTCCTATGCCTCGATGTTTGGCTCCAACGCTATGGTCGTTGTCCTGACACTGGCGCTGATCATTCCGCTGACGACCGGAGACTTTGACCTGTCTGTTGCCGCGACCATGGGACTGAGTTCCATGATCATCGCGGTCCTGAACGTACAACAGGACGTGCCGATCCTTGGTGCCGTGATCATCGCCTTGATCGCCGGCGCGGCCATCGGGGCGGTCAACGCCTTCTTTATTCTCTATTTCAGGGTGTTTTCGCTGATCGTGACGCTGGGCACCGGGTATTTCATCGCGGGGCTGATCCTTTGGGTCTCCAACAGCGGTACAATCGCCGGTGTCTCCATGGATCTCGTGCGCGCCGTGATCTTGACGCGCGTATTCGGCATTCCTGTCGGCTTCTACTATGCCGCCGCGCTGACCCTGGTGATCTGGTACATCTTCCAGCACACCACTTTGGGTCGCCGCATGCTGTTCGTGGGTCGGGGCCGCGAGGTCGCGCGGCTGTCAGGTGTGAATGTCACCCGGGTCCGCGCCGGTGCTCTGATTGCGTCGTCGACCATCGCGGCATTCGCGGGTGTGCTCTACACCGGGATGCGCGGCGTGGCGGACCCTAGCTCGGCGCTGGCCTTCCTGTTGCCAGCTTTCGCGGCGGCCTTCCTTGGTTCAACGGCCATCTATCCCGGCCGCTTCAATGCTATCGGCTCGTTCGTGGCGGTCTATTTTCTGTCGACCGGCATCATGGGGCTCAACTTCCTGGGCGTCGACAGCTTTGTGCAGAACCTGTTCTACGGTGGCGGCCTGGTGATCGCAGTGGCCATCAGCCAGCTGATCCGTGGCCGCAAGGAGATGGCCTGATGCCGGACGCTTTGGGATGGCGCTGTAAATTTGCCGTGGTGGCGCCATCGACGAACACCATCGTGCAGCCCGATATGGAGGCCTTTCGCGTCCACGGCGTGACCAATCACTTCGGGCGCATCTATGTGCCGGACATGCCCGTTCACAATGACGCGGATTTTGTCGCGCTGGTCGAGGCCATTGGCTCAACGCTCAACGAATGCGTCGACCGCTGCCTGACGTGCAAGCCCGACTATCTGATCATGGGCATGTCGGCCCTGATGTTCTGGGATGGCCGGGCGGCCTCGGAGCGGCGGATGCAGGAACTGAGCGACTATGCCGGAATCGGTGTCTCGTGCGGCAGTTTCGCATGCGAGGCGGCGCTGAACCTCACGGGTGCCAAGAGGATCGCGGTGATCTCGCCCTACCAGCCGGTTTCCGACCGCGAGGTCACCCGGTTTTTCCAGGACTGCGGCTTTGAGGTAGTCGAGTTCAAAGGCCTGCGCTGCACCTCACCGGTGAACATCGCCCATGTTCAGGAGGCAGAGCTGCGCGACCACCTGACCAGCCTCGACAGCGATGAAATCGACGCCTGGGTGCAGGTTGGCACGAACATGTCGATGGTCCGCCTGGCCCGCGAGTTGGAGGCCACCCTGGAAAAGCCAGTCATCCCGATCAACGCGGCAACCTATTGGCATGCCTTGCGCGCGGTCGGCATCAAGGATCAATTCGGCGGCCACCATTGGCTGTTTGAGACGCAGTGATGGCAGGGCAGGGTCTTACGCGGCGTGGCCTAGGGCATCACACCCATGCTTTTCTCGACCGCATCGAGCATCGCACCTTTTCGAACATAGGCCAGCAGCGCGTCGGGCGTCTCTGCCACCGACTTGAGATGCGCCAGATGTGCGGCCCGTTTGGCAGGGTCCTTCTCTTCGATGACCTGCTTGTTCTTGTGGGTGTGAGAGAGAACATATTCCTCGGCAATATCGCGGCGCTGGGCGCTGAAATGATCCATCAGGCGACCCAGATCCGCGCCGTCGTTGAAGACCGCGATCAGCTTTGTCGCCAGGTTGACCGCATCGTGAATGCCCCCGTTCATTCCCATGCCACCGAGTGGATTGTTGATATGCGCCGCGTCGCCGATGATGGCGGCGCGCCCGTCGCTGTATCGCGCCGCGACACGCTGGTGCACACGGTAGATCGTGCGATGGGCGATGGGGTAGCCGGTGTCATGCGCGGCGATGCCTTGCAGTTTGGCCTCGATCCAATCGTCGGACAGGATCATGTCCGCATCTGCATCCTCCGCCACGGGGATCAGAACGCGCCACAGATCGCGGGTCTGAAGCAGAACATACCATTCCTCGGAATCCGCCGTATACGTGACAGGCGCGAGACCGGGCAGCTTGGCGGCAAAGTCCACGGGCGTAGAGGCAACGACCCATTGTTCGGGATAGGTGAACCCGTCAAAGGGGATGTCCAGGGCGCGGCGCACCGCGCTCGACGCGCCATCGGCGCCGATCAGAAAGGTGCCCGTCTCCGTGCGGGTCTCTCCGTCGCAGGTCAGGATCAGCGTGACGGTGTCTTCGGTCTGCGACACGCTGTGTGCCGCCCAGCCAAAGTGCATCTCGGCCAGCGGTTCGTCGGCCAGGATCGCGCGCGCCGCGCGGGTCAGTTTCCACTGCTCGCATTGCAGGCGAAAGGGGAATCCGGTGAGGCCCGCCAGACATCCCAGATCGAAAGTCGCCGCATCACCGCTGCTGCGGTCCCGCCATTGGTATGTCGGAGCGATCAGGCCCTGATCCACCAGGGTTTGCGCCAGCCCCAGTTTGTCGAGCATATCGAGCGTCGGTGGATGGAAGGTCGAGGCGCGCAGATCAGTGGGCAAATCCACCTCGGCTTCAAACAGGGCCACCGGAATTCCGGCACGCACGAGCGTCAGCCCAGCCACCAAACCCGCCGGTCCCATACCGGCAATCAACACCCGTTCCATCATTGCATTCCCCTTGGACCCTGCTGGGCTAGATATAAGCCGAACCGGCCGCCAGGGAAGGCCAAACCTCCGAATTTTTCGGCAATAACCAATAAAAAACAACATCTTGCGCTTGAGTGGACATCATTTGGGCGCTCCCATCCAACTGAGAGAAGGACCGCCCCATGAGACTGAAACCCCTTGCTGTTGGCGCTGCTGTCGCCCTTATGGCCGCAGGGCCCGCCTTGGCCCAGATCGCTGCCCTTGGCTCTACCCAGCGCGGTGGGACCAGCCAGATCGGCCGGGCCCTGGCCGCCGCAATTTCTGAGAATTCCGATCTGCAGATGCGACCGCAAGAGCTGGCCAATACGGCGGATTATCTGCCGCTGGTGGCCTCGGGTGAATTGGATTTCGGCATCTCGAACGTGGTGCAGCTGGTCTATGCGGTGAACGGCGCGGGCATGTCAGAGGGCCGCCCGCTTCCCAATCTGCAGATGGTCGCCACGCTGATGCCGTTCCGCCATGCCTATGTCGTGCGCAAGGACAGTGACATCAATTCCATTGCTGATCTCGCCGGTAAGAGAGCGCCGGTCTTCGCCGAGGGCGCATTGGGCGATTATGTCACCAAGGCCTATCTGGCGACAGAAGGCATGACGACCGAAGACGTGAACGGCATCCAGGTGCCGAACTTCCCGCGCATGTGGAACGCCTTTTCCGAAGGCTCCGCCGATGTCACCATCGTGGTGGTCGGTGCAGCCAACAGCCGCGAGTTCGATGCCAGCTTTGGCATCAAGTACCTGAGCTTTGACGGCAGTGATGAAGCGCTGGCGGCGCAGCGCGAATGGTTGCCACAGAGCTACCAGCAGACGCTCGACACCGACAGCGGCATTCCCGGCATCATGGGGCCGACCAATATCATGGCCTATGACTATGTGCTCTGGGCCTCAGAGGATACGCCCGAAGACATGGTCTATGCCGCAACCAAGGCGCTGTATGAGGCCACCGGCGGGCTGGTCGACTCCGGTGGTCCGGTCTGGATGGGTTTTGACACGGATGTCATGTCGAAGGACAACGGTGTCGCGTATCACCCCGGCGCCATGAAGTTCTATGAAGAACAAGGCATGTGGAGCCGGTAACGCACCATGGCCGAGACGCTCTCGCGTGCACATCTGATCGCTGGACTGGCAGCGGTGTCGACCCTGGCGGCCATTGTCTGGTCGTCGTCGCTGCCGCTGTGGATTGGCCTCAGGGTCTATTCCGAACAGGTGCTGCTGCTGGTGCTCTCGGCCGCCATGGCCATCACGTTTCTGACCCGTCCGCGGCTGCGCGGGCGGGACGCGGATCCGGACCGGATTGACCAGATCCTCGCCGTCGCTGCGCTGATCTGGGGCGTCGTAATGATCGTGCGCTTTCCGACGCTCTCGCAAAATGTCTTCTACCACCCGACCGAGGCCCTGATCCTGTCCGCTGTCGGGCTTGCCCTGCTGCTTGACGCGGTGCGCCGGGCGATGGGCTGGGCCCTGATCCTTATTCTTGGAGCGGTCTGCCTGTACGCCCTTTTTTCCAGCCAGTTGACGGGGCCCATGCAAAGCCGGTCGATTCGGTGGGACCGGCTTTTGACCTTCATGGTGATGGACAGCGCCTCTCTCGCCGGAGCCGCGCTTTACATCGCCGTGGCGGTGGTCATGCCGTTTCTCATCCTGGCCCAATTGCTCTTGCAAACGGGGGGCTCGGCGTTCTTCTCCGACCTCGCCATGGCCGTTGCGGGTCGTGCACGGGGCGGGGCGGGCAAGATCGCGATCCTTGGGTCTGCGCTTTTCGGGTCGGTCTCCGGCTCGGCGGTTTCCAATGTGGCCTCCACCGGCGCGATCACCATTCCCTTGATGAAAGATGGCGGCTACCGGCCCAAGACCGCCGCCGCCATCGAGGCTTCGGCCTCCACCGGTGGCCAGTTGATGCCGCCGATCATGGGGGCTTCGGCCTTCCTTTTGGCCGAGAACCTGCAAGTGGCCTATGGCGAGGTCGTCATGGCCGCGCTCATCCCCTCGCTCTTGTTTTACGCCGCGCTCTTTGTCTTTGCCGACCTCGAGGCCGGACGACGCAACATTGCCGCCGTCGATCCCGCGCGTATTCCCGCCGCCCGTGCCGTGATGGAAAAGGGCTGGTTCATCTTCGTGCCCTTTGTCGTGCTGCTGGGCGGGCTCTTTGTTCTGAACCTGCGGCCCGAGACCTCGGCGCTTTTGGCGGTTGGCGCCCTCTTTGCCGTGTCGCTGATCCGCACCTATGACGAAGGCCGTATCCAGGCCCCCGCGCTTTGGCAGACCATTGTCAAAGCCGGGCGCTCTGCCGTGGAAGTGGTTTTGATCTGCGCGATTGCAGGGATCATCATCGGTCTGTTCTCGCGCTCGGGTCTCAGCTTTGGCATGGGGTTCTTTCTGGTCAAGCTGGGCGAGGGCAGCCTGCTGCTGCTGCTGCTGGTTACGGCGGGGGTCTGCATCCTGATGGGCATGGGTCTGCCGACCGTGGGCGTGTACTTGTTGCTGTCCACTCTGGCGGCGCCCCCTCTCATGGAACTGGGGCTCACCGCGATGTCCGCGCATCTTTTCGTGCTCTACTTCGGGATGCTGTCGATGCTGACGCCCCCGGTGGCAATTGCCGCCTTTGTCGCCGCCAACATGGCCAAGGCGCCGCCGATGCGCACCGGGTTTGAGGCGGTGCGCATTGCCTGGCCGGCCGTTGTGGTCCCGTTCCTCTTTGTCCTGTCTCCGGCGCTTCTGTTCGATGCACCGGTGTGGCAGATCCTGTTGACATTGGTGACCGCGCTTGGCGGCGTCTATCTGATCACCGCCGCAGTCGTGGGCTTCGCCGTTATGCCACTGGGTCCGGTCTGGCGGATCATGTTGCTGCTGGCCGGCATTGCGGCTTTCTGGCCGGTCAAATCCGTGCTCTTTGGCGCTCTGTCTTTTGGAGGTCTGGCCGTTGGTGGTGCCGCCCTGATGGTTTTGCGGACCCGCTCCGGCGCCGTCGTTCCGCCAAAAGACGCGGCCCTGTCTCAAACCGGAGGTGGTCGATGACCCCTACATTGGCGATCCTGGGCGGTTGTGGCGGGATCGGGCGCGTGCTGGTGAGCGCGGCCGAGGCGCAGGGATATCAGCCAATTGTGCTGGATCTTGAAGCGTCCATCGCGCGTCATCCTCCGTCGGTTCTGTTCCATCCGGTGGATGCCACGTCGTCCGCCGCACTTGAGAATGTGCGGGACGCACTGCCCGACAATCTCGCAGGCTTCGTGTCTCTGGCAGGTTTCATGCACCCGCCCGAGGCTTTGGCACATGTGGCCGAGGCCAATTGGGACGAGGTGATCTCCGGCAATCTCAAGGCGACTTTTCTGGCGGCAACGATCCTGGCCCCGAAACTCGCCGACAAGGCGTCGATCGTGTTGACCGGATCCGGGCTGGGTCACTATGCAAGGCCCGGCTTCGGGAGCTACGCGATCTCCAAAGCCGGAATTGCGGCTATGACCCGGCAGCTGGCTATTGAACTGGCGCCCAAGCTGCGTGTGAACTTCGTAGCGCCATCGGCCGTGAACACCGCCTTTCTGCGCGGTGGCACGGGCCGATCTGACGAGGCAAGCGGGCCGCCCATAGATGTCGAGACCTATGCCAAGATGATCCCGCTTGGGCGCATAGCGGAACCGGAGGACATCACCGGACCCATCCTCTTTCTTCTGTCCGACGCGGCACGCTACGTGACCGGACAGGTTCTGCATGTGAATGGCGGCAACCACATGCCTTAGGCCAGAAGGGTGTGTCAGGAGGCACGCGCGACGGTATTGGCCCAGGCCTGTTTGGCAAGCATGTCTTCGAAGGCGTCAGCCGGGACCGGTTTGGAGAAATAGTAGCCCTGCAGGTAGGTGCAGCCATGCTGTTTGAGAAATTCCACATGTTCCGCCGTTTCCACGCCTTCGGCGGTCACCGTGATGCCCAGGCTGCGCCCGAGATTGATGATGGTCTTCACGATAGCGGCGGTGGTGTCGCGGGAAATGATCGGTTCGAGGAAGGACTTGTCGATCTTCAGGATTCGCACTGGCATGTGATGCAGGTATGAAATGGACGAGTAGCCCGTCCCAAAGTCGTCGATGGCGATTGTGTAGCCGAGTTCCTCGATCTTGTTCATCACCGAGACCGCGACGTTCATATTGTCGATCATGACCTCTTCGGTCAGTTCGAGTTCAAGGTTGCGCGCCAGGTGGAAATCCGAAAACCGCAGATCGTTCAACAGCTCCAGCAGGCTTGGCTCAAAGAATTGGCGGGCCGCGACGTTCACGCTGAGCTGGAAATCCGGCATGTCAAAGCGCGGGACCCAGTCGACAAGGTGGCGCCACCCTTCGCGGATCACCCATTCGCCAACCTCAAAGACGGTGTCGCTGCGTTCCATCGC
This sequence comes from Pseudomonadota bacterium, assembly GCA_039179965.1. Classification (GTDB taxonomy): domain Bacteria; phylum Pseudomonadota; class Alphaproteobacteria; order Rhodobacterales; family Rhodobacteraceae; genus Marinibacterium. The sequence continues at coordinate 16,304 of JBCDEC010000004.1, read as the reverse complement.
CGGAATGAACTCGGAAGGTGGCAGCAAACCTTCCACCGGGTGATTCCAACGCAAGAGGGCTTCCGCCCCACATATGCGCATGCTGGCGGCTTCGATGCGGGGCTGGAAAAACAGCTCGAACTGGCCGCCCGGCACGGCGCTGCGCAAATCGGTGTTGATCTGCCTGGCCCGGCGTTCCTGATCGTCCAGCTGACCGTCATAAAAATGGTGCAAGCCGCGACCGCCGTTCTTGGCCTGATACAGGGCCACGTCCGCCTTGCGCAGCAGCGTGGCTTCCTTTGTGGCGTCCCGCGGTGCCACGGCGATCCCGATGGACGCGCCGATCTCCAGGGTGCGTTCCTCGAACCGGATGGGTTGGGTCAGATCGGAGATGATGGTCTGGGCCAGGGTGTCCAGCTCATCGAGGTCATCGTCCATGGGCATCGCGATCGCGAACTCGTCCCCGCCCAGTCGGAACAACCTGGCCTCAGGCCCGGTATGCGACCGCAGCCGCCGGGCGACTTCGACCAGAACATGATCGCCCGCATCATGACCGAAGACGTCGTTGACCAGCTTGAACTTGTCGAGGTCGATGAGGATGTAGGCAAGCTGCCGTCCGCCGGCTCTGATATCCTTCAACCCCGCCTGGATGGTGCCGCGCAGGCGGTTGCGGTTGCTCAGACCGGTCAGCGGATCGGTCATCGCAAGGCGCTCGATCTCAAGCCGGGCTTCCTGCTGTCGCGTGACGTCCGAGGTTGTGATCACAACGCCGCCGTCGGCCAGCAGACGGCTGATCACCTCGACATGTTGCCCGGTCCCGCGCGCCCGGATGTAGCTGCTTGGCCTGCGCTCCGCGTTCAGAATACCGAGCTTGTCCAGTGTCTGGACAATCGCCTCGTCCCGGCTGAGGGCATCGCCAAAATCTCCCAGGTCGTGGAGATGCCCGATCCAGTCCGAAATCGGCATGCCGCGCTTCAGCACATTTGTGTTGTAGGCCGCGATTTCGACAAAACGGCTCGACCAGACGACGGCGTGCAAGTTGTTGTCGAGCACAAGCACGCCCTGATCGATCGAATCGAAGGTGGCTTCCAAGATCTTGGTCGTGTGCTGCAGCGCCTCCGTCTGCCGGCGCAGCTTGATCTGTGCCGCGTGCCGCTCGGTGATATCGCGGAAGATCGCGACAAACACGGGGTCTTCCGCCCCGTTTTCGACCAGGTTGATGGAGGCCTCGATTTCGAGCGTATGGCCTTCCTTGTGCCGCGCGCGAAAATGCTGGTCCAACGCCGGGCTGTGTTCGGTTTGTGCGAGGCTTTCGTTCTCAAAAAGCTCCAGTTCCCCGTCGTGGACGACACGCGGCAAGAGCTCGGACAATCTGAGGCCGGTCATCTCGCCTTCGGCATACCCGAACATTGTGTCCATCGACGGGTTCGTGCTGAGGATGGTACCTGACATGTCAAAGGTCAGAATCCCGTCCGCGGCCCTTTGAAACAGTGCTGTCGACTGGTTGGTGCGGCTGATCAGGTCATTGGTCAAAGTGGTAAACGCAGAAGCCAGCCGACCGATCTCATCCCTAGATGAGGCATTGACCCGCAGCGGCTCCAGCTCATCAGAGCGGGATTGGATGGCCCTGTTCAGATCCACCAAAGGCGCGGCCAGCCGTCGCCCGGCAAACCAGGCCACCAGCAATGTCAGGGTCACCACCACGGCCACAAGGGCCAATTTCTGATGCATGGCGTTCAGCGCGCTGGCCTGAAGTGCTGCCCGGGGCACATGCGCCACCACCAGCAGGTCCAGCCGATCCGAGCCCCCCGTGGCATAGACATGGGCGGCATGCCACATCACGTCTGTATCCAGCACCCCGCTCCAGACGTCGCCGTTCGCCAGGTTTTGAGCGCTGTCCTGAATGCCGTTGTCGCCTTCCAGGAGCATCGTGTCCGCGAAGGCGGACGGCACCCAATCCGGATCGCTGCGCAGCATCAACGAGGTAACGCCAGAGGCCTGATCGTAGTTCAGATAGTCGCCCTGGGCATGCAGGATCGTAAGACTGTGCCCGGGGCTTAGTCGCGGATCGGCATGCTGCACGATGGACTCGTAGGTGGCGTTGATGACGATTGCGCCAATCGTGCGGCCTTTGCGGTCGCGAATGGGCCGAACGAACCGGATCGTTGCCACGCTGTCGGGTACAATTTTGCCATTCTCGCGCTTGAGCGACACGTTCGAGAAAAAGGCCCGGTCGGCAGTGATCAGTTGCTGCATGTAGGGCTCGTCACCCTTGGCCTGCAACTGATCTACCGGGACGGTCATGATGCCGTCGGGTTGCCGTTCGACGCGCAGGATTTCCATCCCGTTGTCGGCCAGTGTCATTACGCGGATCTGCGTGAAATAACTGCGTGACGCGATGAACGAGGCAAAGACGCTGCTCATCCGTGCACGCATCTGTTCGACCGAAGTGGCATCCCCCGACGCGCCCTGTCGCAAATTGTCATGGGCCTGGATCAAGACGCTCAATGTCGGGCCGGCCGCGAGAATACCTGCGTCCCGCACCATGCCTTCCACCTGAGCTTCGATCAGTTCCGCGTTCAGATTGGCTTCCGAATAGAGCTGGCTGAAGGCATTGCGGCGGGCCAGATCGGTCATGTGGATATAGCCGACCGTAGACAGGATCGCGGCGGTCACAAAGACCCCGGTCACCGAGAGCGCCGCCAGTTTGACGGGAAAGGACAGCGCTGGCAGGCGTGACAGGCTGGCCGGTCGTTTCAAAAGTCGGGCGATGGCAGCGTAAGGCATATTCAAAAGTCAGTCGTTCCGGGGCGCTTGCGTCAGGAGAACCCGGTCGCGGCGGGCTGTTGGAGTGGCGTTTTGCACAGTCTCCAAGATCGGGACTGCCAGTTTCTTAGGATTGGACCGCGAGATGTCTCGCTTTTTCAATACTGCGCCGATGTGGCCCGCCGGTGCAGGGGAAATACAATTCGATCAGACACTTATGGCGCGCTGCCTGCTCCGCTTTGATCAAGATTGCGACTAATCTTTCCGATCCCCGCGCTGGCACAGGCGTGTTTTGGCCGCGATCCCGCAGGTCAAAAACCGGGCTGGGCGATGCGTTTGATGCGAGACTGATCCGCGGATCGGCGCATTTCCGGCGCGCATGGATTGACACCTGCAGGCACGCAGGCTTCGTTTTGCTACGAGATGAGCCAAGAGCGTACAGATCTGATCGTTGTCGGCGGTGGACCGGCAGGGGCCATGGCGGGGTTTCATGCCGCGCGCCGCGGGCTTTCTGTGATCATCCTCGACAAGGCCGCGTTCCCGCGCCGCAAGCCCTGCGCCGGCGGCTTGACGATGAAAGCCCTGCTTCGGCTGCCCTTTTCGATCGCGGACGTGGTGGAGGAAACCACCTGCAGTCTTGATCTCGGTCTGAATTGCGCACCGTTGGAGACGGTTACCGCCAAAGGCCCTGTCTGTGCCTTTGTGCAACGTGATCGCCTTGATCCGTTGCTCTTGTCGGCCGCTCTGGATGCAGGATGCCGCTTTCACCAGATCGGGAAGATCGATGCGGTACGGGACGGATCGCAAACTGTGGATCTGATGTGCGGTGAACAGCAATTCGCGGCGCCGCATGTGATCGCGGCGGACGGGGCCAACAGCGCGATGCGCCGTCTTGTACAGCCACGCCTGAAGTTTCGCCGCGGCTTTGCCGTTGAGGGCCTTGTGACCCGCTCTGCCGATCACCCCGCGCCGCCCACGACCTTTGAATTCGGTGCGGCGGGGCAGGGCTATGGGTGGCTCTTCCCCAAGAGAGATCACATCAACGTCGGTCTCTATACGGTCGCGACCGACGCCAAGCTCAGCAAGACTGCGCTTCGGGCATATGCGGCCCGGTACTTTGGCACAGAGACGGTCACCGACATTTGCGGTTTTCCGGTGGGCTTTGGCGGGCGCAGCTATCAGACCGGGTCCGGTCGGATTCTCTTTGCCGGAGACGCCGCCGGGATGGCGGAGTGTTTTCTGGGGGAAGGGCTGCACAATGCGCTCGCGTCCGGCACCGAAGCCGGACTGGCTGTGGCTGAGGTGCATGGCACGCCGAATACAGCCGGGTTGCGCTATGCCGCGCAGATCCGACGTATTCAGAAAGACCTGGGCTACAGCGATGCTCTGGCGCTGCGCTTCTTTTACCCTTTGCTTCACAGCCTGGGGGTGCGCGCCCTGACATGGGGGCCGGTAAAACGCGGGCTGATGCGCGGGTTTGCCGCCGGTCAGACCTTGCCAGAGATCGCCGGCAGCGCTCTGCGGCGCCATCACCCCGCGCCGCGACAACCTGACTGGCTTACCTGATACCCGTTGCGCGCACACGCGCCCTGGGCAGACAGTGCGGGCAGAGCAACCGGAGAATTTGACTTGCCCGCCGCCGCATGCGGTACTCCGCCCCCACACAATCGGTGGCATATACCCGGGAGGCCTATGCCTTGGACTCGCTCTTTGCTCACGTATTCAATGTTATCCTGCCCGTTCTGATCTGTGCGGCGGTCGGCTATGCGATGGCGGTTCGAAAGCTACCCTTTGATCACGCCGTTATCGGTTCGGTCGTCCGGAACGTCGGGTATCCCACGCTGATCCTGTCCCATCTGGCCTCTGCCAAGATCGAGATCGGCAGTTTCCTGTCCATGCTCGGAGCCAGCGCAACAGCCATTCTGGCCTTCGGCATACTGGGCTTTATCGTGCTGAAACTGCTCCGCTTGCCTGTCCGGGCCTTTTTGACGCCAATGATGCACGGAAATGTCGGCAATGTCGGCCTGCCCATCACTCTGCTTGCGCTGGGCAGTGCGGGGATGGCCTACACCATGGGTTTCGTGGTCGCGGTCCTGGTCAGCATCTTTACGATCGGCATGTGGATCCCGGCGGGCAAGTTCTCACCCAAGGAGATCGCCACCTCTCCTGTCATCTATGCCGTCCTACTGGCGCTGGTATCGCTTGGCACAGGCTGGTCCTTGCCCGCACCGGTGAACACGGCCTTCGGGCTTCTGGGCGGCATGGCAATCCCGCTGATGCTGCTGACCCTGGGTCACACGCTGGCAACGCTGAAAGTGCAGACCCTCGGCCGCGCCACGCTGTTGACGGTGCTTCATCTGGGTATGGCGCTGGCCATCTCGCTTGGCGTTGCGCCACTGTTTGGCCTGCCGGATGTCGGTCGCAGCGCGTTCGTGATCTGCTGCTTCATGCCGTCGTCCGTGGCGACCTATCTCTTTATCGAACAGTACTTTCCCGAGCATGCGCCCGAAGTGGCCGGCTTTATCCTGGTCTCGACGCTGGCAACTCTGGCCGTCATTCCGGTGGTGCTGACCTACCTGATCTGAACCATGCACGGGCACAATCGGCCCTTTTCAAACCCGTGGCGCATGCCTACTTCGACGACACGACCAACAAAGGCCCCCGGGCCAAGCGCATGTGCAGCGCCACTGCAGCGGACCAGAACAGGAGAAACTGATGAACGTAGCTGAAATCATGACCCTTGGCGTTCAGCAGGATCCCTACGACATCTACGCCAGGAAACGTGAAGCCGCGCCCTTCGCCTGGGACGACTCAATGAACGCCTGGGTGGCCTATCGCTTTGCCGACATCTCCAAGATCATGAAGTCCAAGCAGTTTTCGGTCGATCGCGTCAGCCGCACCCGGGACCGCTACCCGGCGGAATATCAGCACATCTTCGATATTCTGGCCCGGATCATGATCCAGGTGGACGATCCGGTCCACCGGCATTTGCGCGACGCCACCCATGCCGCCTTCACGCGCACGGCCGTTGCGGAATACGAGGCCGACATCCGCGCGCGCTGCGCTCAGCTACTCGAACCGGCCGTTGCGCGTGGTGAGATCGAGTTCATCGAAGACTTCGCGGTGCCTCTTCCTTTGCTGGTGATTGCCAAGATCGTTGGCGTCCCGGTCGAGGACATCGACCAGATCAAGGACTGGTGCGATGCCTATTCGTGGATCATGCTTAAATTCTATACGCATATCGATCGCGCCGACTTTGCCGCTCGGGCGCAGCAGGTCCTGGACTTTGAGCGCTATCTCATCGCCAGGGTCGAAGCTGCGCTGGCCGATCCCGGGCCCGATCTGCTCTCCAGTCTGGCGCTGGCCTCGCGCGATGACGCCCTCCTGTCCCGGGATGAGGTCGTGGCGAACCTGATGATCCTGCTGAACGCCGGCAATGAAACGACAACCTGTCTGTTGGGCAACGGGGTGCGGCTGCTTCTGGAATATCCGGACCAGCTGCAGGTTCTCAAGGACGATCCCGCGCTGATCCCGAACGCGCTGGAAGAGATGATGCGCTTTGAAACGCCGGTGACCATGAACGGTCGTATGGCGCAGGAGGATCTGGAGATGGCCGGGCAGCGCGTGCACAAGGACGATCTTGTGCTCATGTTCCTGGCGTCCGGCAATCGCGACCCGGATCAGTTCGAAGCGCCCGACGCATTCGACGTCACCCGCGTGCGCAACCATCATTTGAGTTTTGGGACAGGGACGCATCTGTGTGCGGGCATCCAGTTGGCCCGGTTCGAAGCCAGGGTCGCGTTCGAGTACCTGTTGCCCTTTCTTGATCGGTTTGAGCTGTTGGATCGCGATCTGATCCTCGCGGACAATCTGAACCTGCGCGGGCAAAAGCGGTTGCGGCTCAAGATCAGTCCGGCCTGAGGTGCGTCAAAGCTGGGCGCGGATAACATCCAGCACCCGCTCAGGCGCTTCTTCATGGGCGAGATGACCCAGATCCTCCAACACGATCCGCTCCGCATGTTTCAGGATCAGCGCAACGGCCTGAGATTGATGTGGTGGCACGGCCTGATCCTTGCCGCCAATCACGAAAGTGCAGCGGATGTCCGTCTCTGGCAGGCGCGCCCGCAGTGTCCGAAAGGACCACTGCGCCATCATCGACAGCGCCCCGCGCACGTGATCCCGGTCCTGCAAAAGACGGGCATAGCAGGCCAGTTGCGCCTCGGGGATCTGCGATCCTGTTGACCCGATCAGACGCCGCGCCCGGCTCATGGCGTCAGGCCCCAGCGTAAAGAGCCAGGGCACCATCGGGTTCATCGACAAGGCCTTGGCGATCATCGGGAAGACAAAGCCCGCGGGTCCCTCAAAGGTGTCCATTGCCGGGTTCACCGCCAGGACGGGCGGCGCCACGCCGTCCCGGCGCAAGTGGCGATCCGTGAGATCCATTGCGACCGCGCCGCCGGCTGAATGCGCGACGATCAGCACGGGCTGCCACGCCTCCTGAGCGCAGAGCCGCCCGATATCCTCGGACATCTCTTCCAACCCGCTGCGATTGCGCGCGCCCAGGGCCGTAAAGCCGTGGCCCGGCAGATCGATTGCGATGACGCGATGGCTGGCAACCAGGTCCGCCATCACAGGTGCCCAGGAATGGGTCGCCGATCCGGCCCCATGCAGGAAAAGCACCAAGGGGCCCTCTCCGGCCTCTTGCACATGCCATCGGTGCGGCGGACAGATCACCCGGCGTGACCAGGCGCTCTGCGGCCAGTTCTGAAGATCCTCGGGCCATTTCATGGGCTCAGGTCCCGATAGCCGTCTCGATGGCGCGGGTCATCCCCGGCGCGGTGGAGCGGGGGAGGGCGATCAATTCTGCCCCCATGCGGTCGGAGAGCTGCGCAAGCGGTTTCTGCGGCCGGATTGCGGTGTCCAGTACGATGCTGGAAACATTGGCTTGCCGCAGCCAATCGGCCATGGATTCTGCGTCCTGCATCGCTTTGGGCCGGTTCTGGTCGCCATCAAGAGCCACATTGGCGCGACCGTCCGTCAACAGGATCAGCGTTGGCGTCATCCCTTGCCGTTGCGCGCGCCACGCCAGTTCTCCGGCGCTCTGCAACCCATGCGCCAGAGGCGTGGCGCCGCCACCGGGCAGGGCGGACAGCCGGTGTTTGGCCAGCAAAAGCGACCGGTTGGGCGGCAGCAGGATTTCTGCGCTTTGATTGCGGAAACCGATCAGGGCCACGCGGTCGCGGTTGGCGTAAGAGCGGGCGAGAAGGTGTTCGACCGCGCCCTTGGCCTCGTTCAACCGGGCATGAGCGGCCGAACCGGAGGCATCGACGACAAAGATCAACAGCCGCTCGGTCCGGGTCTGAAACCGCTTCAAACAGATGTCTGACGGAATCACGATGATCTTCCGGCCGGGCAGGCGGCGCAGCTTTTGCCATGGCGCAGCCAGCCTCAGGGTGGCGATCAGATCGACCCGGCTGCGGCCATCAGGACGGCTGCGGCGCGAACTCAGCGGGCGCCCCCGCAGCGGTGCCTGGCGCCGATCCCCTGCTCCCAGGCCGGATGCAGTGCGCAGGCGTGCGTTGGATTGCGGGATCAAGCCATCGGGCAAGGTCATGCGCACCGCGTCGATCGTCAGATCCTCGTCCGTTGGTTCCGTTTGTTTCGCGCGTTCGGGCTGATCCTCCGGCTGCTCGGGCTGCTGTTCGGTTTCGGCTTCGGGCTCGGGCAGGATCGTGGCGCGATGCGCCAGGACCAGAGACGCGGCGGCCTCCAGATCCTCTTGGGTCACCTCCCGGCGGCCGTGCAAAGCCGCGTGGCACCGGGCCGCGCGCAGGGCAAAAAGTGGGGCACGCAGGCTGTCGATTCCCAGGCGCGCGGCCACACGGGTCAGCGTGGCCAGATCTTCGGCTCGGGTTGAAATCTCGGGGCAGATCGCGCGCGCTTCGGCGATCGGCTCAGCCTCCAACGCGTCTTGCAGCACGGGGCGCAGGCCGTTGAGATCCAGATAAAACGCCACCCGCTCCGAGAGTGCCGGGGGCAAGCGCTCGTCATCCTCGGCCCCTTCATCCAGCGCGATCAGGCTCATACGTCCCGCTTTGTCCAATTCCAGCGCCAGCTTGGCAGCGAGATCCGCAGGACAGCGCTCGGCCATCGTAAAGGTGAAGGCCGCAGGCTCAGCAAAAGCGCCGGCGCGAAACACCGGGCGCCCGCTTGTCAGCGTGGCGGTCACGTCCATCGACGGATAAAGATCGTCATTTGACACACCAGGATGCAGTCGCGCCTTCCGCAGGCCCAGATCCGGCAGCGCTCGCAGACACATGTCGCGCACCGGAGAGGCCCGGGCGCGCAGATGCAGGCCACCCAGCCCGATGGGATCGACCGCCAGAAGGCGCAGCACCTGGCGGATCTGATCCCAGGGATCGGGTGTTTCGCTCATCCCAGAACCTCGTCCACCGCCCGCGCAACGCGCGCGGCCGAGCCGGCCTCATCCATCGGATCGCGCCTAAGGCGGTGTGCCAGCGCCAATGGCGCAATGCGTGCAATATGCGCCCGCGACACCGTGGCGGCACCGTCATAGGCCGCCAGGGCACGGCAGGCCCGCACCAGGGTCAATTCTCCGCGCAGCCCGTCGGCACCCAACAGGATACACAGCTCGGCGCATTTACGCAGCTCCGGCTTGCGCACCTTCACGCTGCCCAGGGTGTCGCGCGCGCTCAGGATCGCCTTGCGCACATCCGTATCGGCCCGGGTCCACTTCTTGAGGAATTTCTCCGGTTGCATCTCGAAGGCATCGCGGCGCTGCACGACTTCGATCCGTTCGTCGATGTCCACGGGCGAACGCACCTCTACGGACAGCCCAAAACGGTCGAGCAATTGCGGTCGCAGTTCACCTTCCTCCGGGTTGCCGGAGCCGACCAGAACGAAGCGGGCCGGATGACGGATCGAGAGCCCTTCGCGCTCCACAACATTCTCACCGGATTGCGCCACGTCGAGCAGCAGATCGACCAGATGATCCTCGAGCAGGTTGACCTCATCAATATAGAGATAGCCACGATTGGCCTGTGCCAGCAGGCCGGGCTGAAACGCCTTTTCGCCGCTCACCAGTGCGCGTTCAATGTCCAGTGCGCCTGTCACTCTGTCTTCGGTTGCGCCCAATGGCAAATCAACCACCGGGGTCGGGCGCTCGATGATGGGCGCGTCCCTGGCCACCTCGGCCCAGTCCGGGCAGGCGTCATGACGCGGCGCATTGACCGGGCAACCTTTCACCGCCGTGATCGGCGGGAGCAGGGCCGCCAGAGACCGCACCGCCGTTGATTTCCCGGTCCCGCGGTCGCCAAAGACCAGAACGCCACCCAGCTTGGGATCGATCGCTGTCAGCACCATGGCCAGCTTCATCTGGTCCTGACCGACAATGGCAGAGAACGGAAAGGCCTTGTTCATAGGGCGATCGCTGTGTTGGGCGCGGCCACCGGTTGCTTTCCGTTCCATTGTCCTGCCTCTTCTAGCACTTCGAACCGGGCATAGAGTTCCTCTTGGAACCACCCTTCCTCGCGCACAGCCTTGATGGCGGCCGCATGCGGACCCGGCGCACGGGCGAATTTGGCCATCGAAACAGTATCTGGCCAGATCGAAAAGGTGATCTGGCGAAAAAGCGGCATCTCTCCCAGCCCCACTTTCATCATCACATCCGGGTTGTCACCGACCATCTGGCTGATGTCTGGCACGCGGCGCCAGAATTGCATGGCGATCTGCGGCTTCAGGGTCGCACGGGTCAGTGCGACCACCGCGCCCGAAGCCGACGCCGGCTCTCCGCCGGCAACCGCAAAGGGGCTGCGCCCCGACCACGCCCCGCGCGCCGAAGTCGGGCGCAGGAAAACTGTCCAGCTTTCAACGGCATGGGCTTCATACCAGGCAAAAGGCTGGCGGGTCTTGAGCGTCTCGCGTGCCGTATCCTTGTCCTGCCAGACGGCCAGGACGCCCCAGACACTGGTGTTCGGCTTGGGGGTGAATCCTTCACCCGTGCCAGAGCCGCAGAGTTTCCAGAATTCCAGCCCGGCAAGGCGGGACATGGGCCAGCGCGCCAGCCCCATCATTGCCAACGCGCCCAGCCGACCGCTGAGGCTGCCAAAGCGATAAAGGCTAAGTGTAGTTGTCTGAATCGTTTTGCTCCCGTACTGTCAACTTAGATTGACATAATTTTCTGGATGTCGGAAGAGTCTTGAACAGGCGACGGACGGCTAAAGTGGACAAAGGCAGCGGGGTCCCATGACGCGCCAGGATGTGATACTACCCAGCGAGCAAGCGTCGGCCGACGATCCGCGGCCACAGGCCATTGTCATCGGCGCCGGTCTGGGCGGTCTGGCGGCGGCGATGCGGCTGGGCGCCAAAGGCTATCGCGTAACAGTTCTGGACCGGTTGGACAGCCCCGGCGGACGCGGTTCGGCGATCTGGCGCGATGGGTATCGGTTCGATCTTGGTCCTACGATCGTTACAGTCCCGCAGGTGTTTCGCGAACTCTGGGCGGCCTGCGGTCTGGATTTTGACCGCGATGTCGACCTGAGGTCGCTCGAGCCGTTCTACGAAATCCGCTGGCCCGACGGGTCAAAATTCCAGGCGCATCAGGACGAAGCTGCGATGATCGCGCAGATCGAACAGATGTCTCCGGGGGACGTGGCGGGCTTTCACAAATTCCTCAAGGACAGCGAGGCGCGCTATCTCTTCGGCTTCGAGGATCTGGGGCGCAAACCGATGAACCGGCTTTGGGATCTGATCAAGGTCCTGCCAACATTTGGGATGCTGCGCGCCGACCGGTCTGTCTATGCCCATGCCTCGCGACGCTTCAAAGACCCGCGCCTGCGCATGGCTTTCAGCTTCCACCCGCTCTTTATCGGCGGCGATCCGACTCGCGTGACCTCGATGTATATTCTGGTCAGCTATCTCGAAAAGGCCTTTGGCGTGCATTACCCCATCGGCGGTGTCGCGGCGATCGCCTCGGCTATGGAGCAGGCGATCCTCGGACAAGGCGGCTCGGTGCTGTTTGGTTGCGAGGCCGATGAAATCGTCGTTGAAGCCGGCAAGGTGGCAGGCGTGGCGTTGACCGGTGGCGACCGTCTGCGCGCCGATCTCGTCGTGTCCAACGCGGATGCCGGGCACACCTATGAACGGCTGTTGCGCAACCAGCCGCGCAAACGCTGGACGAACGAGCGGCTGAAGCGGTCGCGCTGGTCGATGGGCCTGTTCGTCTGGTACTTTGGCACGCGCGGGACCCGCGACAAATGGCGCGACGTGGGGCATCACACGATCCTCAACGGCCCGCGCTATCGCGACCTGATCAACGACATCTTCATCAACGGTCATCTCTCCGATGACATGAGCCTCTACGTCCACCGTCCCTCCGTGACCGACCCGACCGTGGCACCAGAGGGGGATGACACGTTTTATGCGCTCAGCCCCGTGCCGCATCTGGGCCATGGCGACACGACCGACTGGACCGACTATGCCGAAACCTACCGGCAGAAGGTTCAGGCCGTGCTGGAATCCGAGCTGCTGCCCGGACTGGGCGATCACCTGACGGTATCCGAGGTGTTCACGCCCGAGACCTTCCGTGATCGCTACCTGTCGCCTCTGGGCTGCGGGTTTTCCATCGAACCCCGCATCCTTCAGAGCGCCTGGTTCCGCCCCCACAATATCTCCGAAGAAGTCCCGGGGCTGTATCTTGTGGGCGCGGGCACACATCCCGGCGCGGGCTTGCCCGGTGTGGTGAGCAGCGCGGAGGTTCTGTCCAAACTTGTCCCAACCCCGGCGGTGTCCCGATGATCGATCCCGATGATCTAGCCTATTGCCGCGATGCGATCCGCCACGGATCGCTGTCGTTCCACGCTGCTTCGCGGCTTCTTCACCCGTCCGTGCGCGATCCGGCCCTCGCGCTCTATGCGTTCTGCCGATTGGCGGACGACGAGGTGGATCTGAAATCCGAAAAGTCCTCTGCCGTTTTGCGGTTGGGCGAACGGCTGGACCTTGTCTATGCCGGGCGCCCCAAGAATGCCGCGCCTGACCGGGCATTTGCGGCTTTGGTCGAGGACTTCGACATGCCGCGCGCCTTGCCGGAAGCCCTGCTGGAAGGGCTGGCCTGGGACGCGATGGAAAAGCGCTATCAGACCCTGTCAGACGTGATCTCGTATTCCGCGCGCGTTGCAAGCGCTGTGGGTGTCATGATGGCCGTCCTGATGCGGCAGCGCGAGGCCCAGGCGCTGGCGCGGGCCTGTGACCTCGGCGTGGCCATGCAATTGACCAATATCGCCCGGGACGTCGGCGAGGACGCCCGCGAAAACCGGCTTTACCTGCCGCTGGACTGGCTGGAAGAACAGGATGTCGACGTCGACGCCTTTATGGCCAATCCCAAGGCAGAACCCGGTATTCGCCTTTGCGTGGCCCGGCTGTTGTCGGAAGCGCGCAAGCTCTATTCCCGTTCGGAATCCGGCATAGCAAAACTTCCGCTGGCCTGCCGTCCCGGTATCTTCGCGGCACGATTCGTCTATGCCGGGATCGGCGGTGACGTGCGCCGCGCCGGCAACGACAGCATCACCCGGCGCGCCCGGACCAATTCGAGCCAGAAGCTTGGCTGGCTGGTGCTCTCCTATGCCCGTGCAGGTTACAGCGCCATTATGCCGACATCGCCGCGCCTGTTTTCGCCGCCACTGCCAGAAACGGCGTTCCTGGTCGATGCTGCCGCCCATGGCCGCGCGGCGCAGGCCGGCTGGAGCGATACGCTGTGCGATGTCTTTGTCCAGTTGCGGCAGCGCGATGATGAACGGCTGGCTCGCATGCTCACGGCGCATCGCCCGGAGATGTGACCATGGAGATCCTGTACTTCGTGGTCTTTTTCGCGGCCTGTGCAGCGGCCGGGGCGACCGGCGCGATGTTTCCACCCGGCGATTGGTATCTCGCCCTCAACAAGCCCAGCTGGACGCCGCCGAACTGGCTCTTTCCAGTGGCCTGGACCAGCCTCTATCTCTGTATGTCGGTCGCCGGGATGCTGGTCGCGGGGCAGGAGGGCGCGGGTCTCGCCCTAGCACTCTGGTCCTTGCAGATCGCACTGAATGCACTTTGGACGCCGGTCTTCTTCGGGTTGCGCCGGCTCAAGGCCGGGATGATTGTCCTGCTGTGCCTGTGGCTGTCGGTGGCCGCCTGTATGCTGGCGCTCTGGTCGGTGAGCACGCTCGCGGGGCTTTTGTTCCTGCCCTATCTCGTCTGGGTCAGCGTGGCCGGTGCGCTCAACTGGTCGGTTGTACAGCTCAACCCCGATATTGCCAACAACCCGCCGCCGGTTCCCAGCTAAAGCGCCCCATCAGACCAAGGGCACAGTGCCCACCACGGGTGCCCACCACCTGCAGACCAGAAAACAAAGCGCCTGTTTGCGCCTTGTAAGGGCCTTTCAAAAAGGCAAGAGCCCGACCTGCGTCTTTATGTTTCGGTCTCGGCGTCAGAAAATCGCCAGCCCGGGCGTCGCGGAACGCGGACGGCCAGCATTGGCTTGAGCCAGGGCGAGCGGAACCGGCGCAGATCCACCGCTTCGTAGACGCCAATCGTCGGCGCGCCGTCCAGTTGCGTCTCGACCAGTGCGCGCGAATAAAACGGCGCGTCGAGCATCGGCATCACCTGCCGGGGCGTGGCGCCCGGATCCGAGCGAATCTCGCGCCGCAGCGCCCAGATGTTACGGGGCAGGCGGGTCTTTTGCGCCGAAGGGATCACGTAGGGCGCGCCCTCATGCGGGAAGAGAATGGTCTGGTTCAGTTCCGATCCGTCTAATCGCTTGGAATCGTAAAAACAGATGCTGCCCGAGGGGGTTGGGAACCGGCCCCAGGTCCAGTACGAGAAATCCTCTTCCAGGGCGCGGCTGCCGAAGTTGGCATCGAGATAACCCTCGCCGGACCAGCTCCAACCGGACTTTTCCAACGCCACATCGATGCGCGCGCGCGGCGCGAAGGGGCGCCAGATATGGGCGCCGTCTTCGGTGAGCGGCAGTTCCACATCGGTGCGATTGGGCGCATGCACCGTGACACGTCCCTTCACCGGGGTTACCAGCGGCAGGGCACCAATCTCATCGATATCGATCTCCAGCCGGTCGTCGATCCAGCGCAATCCCGATGGCCCCACCGTCATCGTATCGGACGTCAGCTTCAGCGCCGAACGCCCGCGATCGGTCATGGTGAACCGCCCGCCGGGCCCGTAGGTGGCCACATTGATGCAGCAATGGTTTTCCGGATCCTTGCGGCCCGACCAGCGATACCAGGGCGAGAACACCGAGCCGATAAACGCGATGATCGAAATGGCCCGCGTGCCGCAATCGCTTATGCCGTCGACGTACCACCATGCGTAGCCGTTTGCAGGGACCTTGAGTGCGAAGTTCGGTCGCTCAGAATCGTCTCGACCGCGTGCCGTGCGGAGAGCGCTGCCATTGGAATCCCCGCTCCCGGATGCGCGCCGCCGCCCGCCAGATAAAGACCCGGGATCGCGGTTTTCGCCCGCGGGCGCTTGAGGCTCGCTGTCATCCCGTGCGGGCTCTCGCCGTAAAGAGCGCCCAGGCTCGCCGGGTAGCGCATCGCAAAGTCCACCGGCTGCATGAGCGCGTCCCGTTGCGGCATCGGGTCGAAGGTTAGCCCGTACCGGCTGAGCGTGTGAAAGGTGCGGCTTTGACATAGGTCGAACTCCAATTCGCAGGGCCGTGCCTCTGGAACCGCCGGCGCATTGATAATGATCTCGAAACGCTCCAGCGCTCCGGGAGGTGGGGCCGCGCTGCCGCCGCGATCCTGGGCGCAGATGTAGAGGGTCGGGTTGGTTGGAACCTGGCCGGCCTGCAACTCCGCAAACTCGCGCGCGTTGTCTTTCGAGAAAAACACGTTGTGGTGACTGAGGGCGCGGCCCTTGGGGCGGGCAGCGAAACTCCAGACCAGCGCGGAATGGCTGCGCGGCGTGCGCAGGGTGTTCGGCGCGGTGATCGCAACATCCGGTCCCAGAGCGCCCTTGGCCAGCGCGCGCGGATCGCCGTTGAACACCACCAGATCGGCGGGCACATCCGCCAGCCCATCGGCCGAGACCGAGGTCACGGCGCCGTCCTGGCAATTGATCTGCGTGACGGTGTGTCCGTAGTGGCAGGTGACGCCGTGCCGGCGAATGAGCGCATCCACAGCTTTGGGGAGCTGCGCCAAACCGCCGACCACATGCCACACACCTTCCATCTCTGCTTGCCAGATGAGCCCGAGAAGCGCCGGAGAGCGCAGCGGCGAACCCCCGACATAGGTGGCATAGCGTCCGAACAGCTGAACAAGGCGCGGATCGGAAAAGAGCCGCGCAAGATGCCCGTCCAGCGTGGCGAGCGGCGCCATCGCCCCCAGCAGCGACGGGTTGCGCAGGACGGTCGATATCAAGGAGCGGATGGACGGATTGGGCGCTTCCATCATCGGGCCGCGAAACGCCTGAAACAATGCGCGGGTGGACCGGTCAAAGCGTGCGAAGGCCTCGGCATTGGACTCGTCGGAAAAGTCGGCAATGGCCGCGCG
>JBCDEC010000003.1:0-49941 GCA_039179965.1 Pseudomonadota bacterium | reverse complement strand
GTGCCGCGCGCGCGGTGATGAAACGCGGCCTGCTCGATCAACTGGATGACATCGTCCATTTCGACCTGCCGCCCTCGCTGGTCGAAGCCGAAGCCAAGCAGATCGCCCACCAGCTCTGGCACGAGGAAAACCCAGACGTCGAAGGGCACGACCACCCAGAAATCGAACCGACGGACGAGCACAACACACTGGCCGAACGCCGCGTACGCTTGGGCCTTTTGTTGGCCGAACTGGGACAGAAGGCCGAGGTCGAGGTGTCCGACGCCGAAATGACTCAGGCGATCATGTCGCAAGCGCGCCAGTATCCGGGCCAGGAACGGCAGTTCTTCGAGTTTGTCCAGCAGAACCCGCAGATGCAGCAGCAGCTGCGCGCGCCGCTCTTTGAAGACAAAGTTGTCGATTACATCTTTGAATTGGCGCAGATTTCTGAGAAGGATGTGTCAAAGGACGAGCTCAAAGAAGCCGTGGATGCATTGGAGGAGGAAGACGCCTGAGCGCGACTTCCTGCACCTGAGGGGAAACTGTTAGGGCCGGCGCGCAGCGCCGGTCTTTTCTTTTGCGCGCCGCGTGGCGGCTCAGCGCAGCCCGGTCTCTTCCAGAAGCCCCAGGCGTTTGGCCTCGTAGTAATAGCCCCGGGCGTACCAGCTGACGGCTTCGGCCTCGTTGCCGTCCGACACCAGCCAGGCGCCACGCAGGTACTTCACGGCGAATTCCAGATTGGCCTCCGCATCCAGCAGACCCTCGGCCGATCCGCGATAGCCCATGGAGCGCGCGGTTTCCGGCAGGATCTGCATGAGCCCGTAATAGGGCCCGTTGCGCGCCCAGGGCCGATGTGTGCTTTCGCGGATGACCACGCGGTGCACCAGCGTGCGCGGCACCTCGTAAAAATCAGCCCATTTGTTGATCTGCGCGCGCAGCTCAGGCGTCTCGTTGGGGTACAGCGGCGGCTCGTCGGGGTTTGCGTTGCGGGTCGGCTGCTCGGCCTCGGCGGCGCGTTGGCGCGACCCGCACCCGGCCAGAAGCAGCGCAGCACCTGCGGTCAGAAACACCCGTTTGGACAGAACACTAG
Source organism: Pseudomonadota bacterium (assembly GCA_039179965.1). Taxonomy (GTDB): domain Bacteria; phylum Pseudomonadota; class Alphaproteobacteria; order Rhodobacterales; family Rhodobacteraceae; genus Marinibacterium. The sequence continues at coordinate 48,872 of JBCDEC010000003.1, read as the reverse complement.
ACATGGCGCAACTTTGATATCTCTGACAGCGACCGGTCAAGCACTGGCGCCGTCAGCGAGAAAAACTCGGCGATTTCGGCAAATCGGTGCCGCCAGTCCAATCGCTGCAAGGACATCTGGTAATTGTGCTGCGCCAGTTCGGGTGTCCAGCGATGCACAGCGTCCGCGATCACCTCCAGTCCCTCGCGTCGGTTTGTAATCGGAAGATCGAGAAAGGCTTCCGGCCAGAGCACCTCTGTACAGGTGCGATCCGAAAGGGGCGGTCGCCCCGCGATCACGGCACCGCCGGCCAGCCCGTCGGTCCAGCGTCCGGTTATGTATTCTTCGGTGCGGTGCACATAGCTTGCCGTGCAGACCAGGTTGGACGAGGCCAGAACGAATTTTGTCCTGCGGTACCAAGCGAATAGCTCGCTTATGTGATAGTCACCCTCGGTCGCTGGCGGGCGGCCATGAAAGGCGACGTCGTGTTTGGCGGAATCATGGGCCGACATGACATCATCGCGCCAGATCTGGGGCTGGCGCCCGACCCGCAACAGATCGATTTCCCGCACCGCGTCGCCGCCCCCCAGTCCCAGAACATCGCTGCCCCAGGGCAGCGCAGAGACCGGCAATCCCGACATTTTCGAAAAGAATTCCACATCATTTGGACGCGCGACAAATATCTTGTCGAAATGGTAATGATAAAATTCGCGAGTTGCGCGTTTTGTATCGAAACTATCTATAATCCAAACGGCAGTCTTGTCGTAATTGTCCCGCCATCCCGGGGCAAAGACCGCGCTGGGAACGTCGGCTGCAGTGCGGGCAACAAACAGAAAGTGCGGCTTGCCCTTGTGGCGAGTGCGGCCGCGCATATTGGCTAACAGCCTTGGGTGTATAAGAATTTTTCTGGTCTCGACGCGAGACGCAGACAATTCTTGGGCCGCCAGCGAAACCAGATGCCAGACTGGCATCCACCCGATGGTGGCCTTCACCAAGCTAGAGACTACAAGTTCAGACATCGCAGATCTGGTGCAAAATACGGATTAACCGGCCCAGTCAGCACATTTCATAAACGTCACAATTTATCCAATAACAATTTCATGGCCGTCGCATCCGTTGAATACTGCCGCAAAAGAAAAAGCCATACTCGTGGGGCGAGTATGGCTTCACTAAGCTGAAAATCGCTGCCTCACGCTTAAGTCTCAGGCGTCTCCACCGGTTCCGACCGGTTCAGGAGATCGTCGTCCCCGTCTTCGTCGGTGGCGGCAGAGCCGATATCGTCGAAGAGTTCGGCGATTTCGAATTCGGCGGCGGCTTCCTCTTCGGCGGCCAGCTCCTGGATCGATTTGCCGGATGCCTGAAGAACGGCTTCCTCTTCCGAGCGCGCGACGTTGAGCTGAATGGTCACCTCAACTTCGGGGTGCAGGATGACATGCACGGAGTGCAGGCCCAGTTCCTTGATCGGCTGCGCGATCAGCACCTGTTTGCGATCCACGGTAAAGCCGGCCTCGGTGGCCGCCTCTGCCGCATCCCGCGTCGTAACGGACCCATAGAGCGACCCGCCGTCGGAGGCCTGACGAATCACGATGAACTGCTGTCCGTCGAGCTTTTCGCCCAGGGCGTCCGCTTCTGTCTTGGTCTCCAGGTTGCGCGCTTCAAGCTGCGCCTTCTGGGTTTCAAATGCGGCGATATTGTCTTTCGACGCGGTCAGCGCCTTGCCCTGGGGCAACAGGAAGTTGCGCGCATAGCCTGATTTGACGTCGACGACCTCGCCCATCTGGCCAAGCTTGGCGACCCGTTCAAGAAGGATGACTTGCATGGTCTTCTCCTTACTTCACAGCGTAGGGCAGCAGGGCCAGGAAGCGGGCGCGTTTGATGGCACGGGCCAGTTCACGCTGCTTTTTGGCCGAAACGGCGGTGATGCGCGACGGCACGATTTTGCCACGCTCTGAGATGTAGCGCTGCAGAAGACGGGTGTCTTTATAGTCGATCTTGGGCGCAGTGTCGCTCGAGAAGGGGCAGACCTTGCGACGGCGGAAAAATGGTTTTGCAGCCATTGTACGTGTCCTTTCTCTCTCGCTTAGCGGCGTTCGCGACGATCACCGCGGTCTCCGCGGTCACGTTCGTCACGTTTTTGCATCTGGATCGACGGACCTTCGTCATGGGCATCGACCTTGATGGTCATCACCCGCATCACGTCGTCATGCAAACGCATCAGGCGCTACATCTCCTGCACGGCAGGCGCGGGCGCGTTTGTCTTGAGAAAGGCGTAATGGCCTTTGCGATTCTTGTTGATCTTGTAGGCCATGGTCTTGACGCCCCAGTATTCCTGGTCGACCAAATGCCCGCCGTTGTCGTTGAGAACGGCGCCGAAGTGTTCGATCAAACCCTCGGCCTGCGCGTTGGACAGATCCTGACGCGCGATAAAGACATGCTCATAAAGCGGCATGTGCACTCCTGCTTATATCAAGGCGCATTTCAAAGATGGGACGGTCGCCTTCGCTGTCCCACCACGAGAGACTGCGCGGTTCATCTGTTTGCGAAGGAAGCCGTCTCATACACGCTTTGTCCGCAGGATCAAGCTGCAATGGGGCAATTGTGTCAGGAATTGCCCCTGCATTACCCTTGGGCCGCCCCAAAACTGCCCGCAAATCCCTGAGTAATGCACCCAAGGGACAGCGATCCAATGCATGGGTCCACATCGTGGCGCAGGAGGTGCCAAACATGACTGCCATAGATACGAATGTGAATTCGAGCATCAACACAAATGCAAAAACCGGTCTCAAGGCGGGCCTCATGCCCACGCGGGTCATGCCAACCCGGCCTCAGAAGAAACCGATGCAAAGATCGGTCCGCGTGAGCTTTGACACGGGATCGAGCGCAAAACGCGTGTTCTTTCAGATCACCGGAACCTTGCTCATCCTGACGTCGGCAGCGGTCTGGATCCTGCCGGACCCGCAAGTCGGCACCTACTTCGTGATCATGAAGCTTCTGGGCTCGCTCTTCTTCATGCTCTGCGGGCTGGCGCTGCTGATGCGCAACCACGATGAAGCCAAGCCGGAAGTCCATTTCGACGCGCGTCGTCGGGAACTGCGCGTGACCCAGCGCAACAACCAGGGACGGATCGAAACGCTCGTCACCCGGGGATACGACAGCTTCGGCGCGGTCTATGTATCGGCCAGCGAGATCGAATTGTGGAACTCCGACGGCACGCCGTTTCTGACACTGCCGGTGCCCGAAGCCGACCTGCGCAGCGAACTGCGCACCCAGTTCGGGTCGCTCTGCGCCTGAGCTCGACACGCATCAGGGCATTCGCCGCCCTCCGCGCCTTTCACGCCGCACTCTTTACTGAGGGCGGCGTTTTGCCGGTTGCGCCACTGTTCGCCGATCCACAACACATGTTAGGATTTTCGCAATTGTCTGCAGACCCGATTGCGACACATCAAGGTCACCACAACCCCAAACCGGAGTGACCCGACATGAAAGCTCTCTTCCTCGCCGCTGGCCTCTCAGCCGCCGCCACCTTTGCTTTGGCCGAAACCCAGACCTATACGATTGATCCCACGCATGCGGACGCGGTCTTTACCTATGACCACATTGGCATGTCCACCAGCACATGGGTCATCGGTGGCTTCACCGGAGAGATCGTCATCGACCGCGACAATCTGGCGGAGTCCAGCATCACGGTTACGGTCCCGGCGGCCAATCTCTTCACGGGCGATGAAAGCCGGATTGGCCATATCGTAAAATCCGGCGAATTCTTTGACATCACGTCGTTTCCGGATGCCACGTTCAGCTCGACCAGCGTTGAGGTGACCGGCGAGGACACCGCCAAGGTCACCGGCGACATCACGATCAACGGTGTGACCCAGTCCATCGTGCTCGATGCGGTGCTGAACGGAGAGATGGCAGAATACCCGATCCCGCCGTTCAACGGCAAACCTGCGATTGGCTTCTCCGCCACCGGTTCGTTCAAGCGCAGCGCATTCAATCTGGGCAAGTTCGCGCCCTTCATCTCCGATGACATCACCATGGTCATCAATGTCGAGGCGATGGATCTCAGCTAAGCGCCTTTTGGCTCGATCAGAAAAACCGGCAGAAAAACCGCCAGAAAAACCGCCGGGTCCCACTGGGGCCCGGCGGTTTCTTTTTTTGGCGGGCAATCGCGGCTCAGCGTCAAGCGCCGTTGGCGCGGGCGGCCGTCAGGCGCACGGAAATTGTGACTCCGTAGCCCAGCGTGCCTTCATCCGTGGTGCTGGCGCCGATGCCAAAGTCCATCCGGTTGACCTGCATCTGACCGCTCATGGTGGCCGTGGCGCCATCGATCTCGAGCTCAAAGGGCAGTTCGACCGGAACACTTTCGCCCCGAATGGTGAGGGTGCCCGAGGCCGTATGACCGTCGGCTGTCTTGAGAATCTCGGCGGCGAAAACCGCCGTGGGGAAGGCCGTGGCATCAAAGTAGTCCGGCCCCATCGCCTGATCCGTTACCGATCCCAGCGTCAGCGAGGGAATGGAGACGGTCACCTCGACGCTGCCGGCCGGTCCGTCACTGTCGCGGGGCGCATAGGTGATTGCCGCCGTCCACTCCGAGAAGCGTCCGGAAACCTCCGACCCCATTTGCTGGACGGAGATATCAAGCGTTCCGGTTTCGACCCCCCAGTCCGTGGCCGCCTGCTCCAGGACAGGGGGGGCCGCGGCCGAGGCGCTGTGATGTCCGTAGACACCCGCGAAACCGCCCCCGACCAAGGCCAGCGCTGCAAGCGCGGCTGCAACCACTGGCGGAACGAGACTCGCGCGGTGCACCGAGACCTTCGGCGCCGGGCTTTGACCGGGCCACATGCGACGCAAGGTTGCGTCCTTGTCGATCACATGATGTTTCAAAGCGCCCGCAACATGTAACACAACCGCGAGCAAAAGCACCTTGGTTAACACGATATGAACACCTGCCGAGAGCTCGGCGAGGCGCGGATTTTGTGGCACCAAGGGCAATGTTTGTCCCAAAGGCCACCAAATCGGCGCGAAGCCCGGGCTCGACGCGTGATGGATCCAGCCTGATAGCGGTACCAGCAAAAGAGAGCCGTACAGCAACCAATGCACGGTCTCGGCGAGACCGGCTTCGAGCTTTTTGTCGGCATTCAGCAGTCCCGGGCGCGGTTGCGTGAGCGCCCAGAGAATGCGCAAAAGTGCGACAAAAAACACCGTGATCCCTAGCGTTTTGTGCATGGAAAAGAGGAAAATCGCGCGATTGAGATCGGCATCGGTGGCCGGCGTCGCCGGGTCCAGGATCTGATGGGACAACTCGGTCGCGATCACGCCGAGCGGAAATGCGGCAAAGATCAAAAGAGCGGTCAGCCAGTGGAACGTCTTGGCAACAGAGCCAAAGCGCTGGGGGGTGTTGGTGGCGGGCATGGGGATCTCCTGTGCCAGAGGCCAGCATTTGAAAACACGATACACCCAGATCTATGCACCTGCAGCAACGCCGCAACGACACTCGGCGCACAGTCGCGGTGCGGATTTGCGATGGGTTGTACGAAGCGCAACGCCGGTCTACATCCACGACTTATGACTAAGAGGGTGAGGGCATATGACGCTAGCTTTTGTGTTTCCGGGACAGGGGTCCCAGTTCGTCGGCATGGGCAAATCACTGGCAGAGGCCTATCCCACCGCAAAAGCCGTTTTTGAAGAGGTCGACGATGCATTGGGGCAGGACCTCAGCGCGCTGATCTGGGACGGCGACGCTGAGGCGCTCACCCTGACTGAAAATGCACAACCGGCGCTTTTTGCCACATCGATGGCCGCCGTTCGGGCGCTTGCGACCGAAGGGGTCTCGGTCAGCCAGGCCGCCTTCGTGGCCGGCCATTCCCTGGGGGAATACTCCGCGCTGGCCGCAGCCGGCATGATTTCGGTTGCCGATGGCGCGCGGCTCCTGCGCATTCGCGGCACCGCCATGCAATCGGCCGTTCCGGTTGGGCAGGGCGCCATGGCAGCCGTTCTGGGCATGGATTTCGACAGCGTCGACGAGGTTGCGCGCAGCGCCGCGCAAGGTCAGGTCTGTGCAGCCGCCAATGACAATGACCCCAGCCAGGTTGTGGTCTCGGGCCACCGCGCCGCCGTGGAGCGCGCCGCCGACATCGCCAAGGATCGCGGGGCCAAGCGTGTCGTGATGCTGCCCGTGAGCGCACCGTTTCACTGTGAGTTGATGGAGCCTGCCGCGCATACGATGGCCGAGGCGCTGTCCCAGGTGCAGCACAACCCGCTGCAGATCCCGCTGATCGCCAATGTCGAAGCGCGCCCCGTGAGCGATCCCGCAACGATCTGTTCGCTGCTGGTCGATCAGGTGACCGGCAATGTGCGCTGGCGCGAGAGCGTGGAATACATGATCCAGCACGGGGTGAGCGAACTCTGGGAGTTGGGCGCTGGAAAAGCGCTGTGCGGGATGGGCCGCCGGATTGACCGGTCGCTGACCACCCGCGCCATTGGCACGCCCGAGGACGTCCGCGCCGCTGCCGCGTCGCTGATGGAAGCCCGGGCCGCCGAAGCCGTTTCTTGAAAGTCCGGCCCGACCGGCGGCCCCGCATGAGTTTGCGCGGCGCTGGCACCAACGGGGCCAAATGGAGTGTCACCACATGTTCGATTTGACCGGCAAATGCGCGCTGATCACCGGCGCCTCCGGTGGTATTGGCGGACCGATTGCCAAGGCGCTGCACGAGGCCGGTGCGACGGTGGGCCTGTCGGGGACCCGCACGGCCCCGCTTGAGGCGCTGGCCGGCGACCTGGGCGAACGGGCCTTTGTGCTGCCCTGCAAGCTTGACGATGCCGAGGCGGTGACAGCCCTGCCCAAGCAAGCGACCGAGGCCATGGGGGCCGTCGACATCCTGGTGAACAACGCCGGGATCGCCCGCGACAATCTGTTTATCCGGATGAGCGATGAAGAATGGGCCCAGGTGATGGAGGTCAATCTGACCTCGACCTTCCGGCTGTGTCGCGGTGTGCTGCGCGGGATGCTGAAAGCACGGTGGGGCCGGATCGTGAATATTTCGTCCGTCGTGGGCGCCACCGGCAATCCGGGGCAGGGGAACTATGCCGCCTCCAAGGCCGGCATGATCGGCATGTCCAAATCCCTGGCCTACGAAGTGGCACCCCGCGGGATCACCGTGAACGCCATTGCGCCGGGGTTCATCGAGACCGCGATGACGCAGGAACTCACCGAGGATCAGAAGTCGGCCATCCTGGCCAACGTTCCCTCCAAACGCATGGGCACGCCCGAAGAGGTCGCTGCGAGTGTGCTCTATTTGGCCAGCCCCGAGGCGGGCTATGTCACCGGATCGACGCTGCATATCAATGGCGGGCTGGCCATGCTCTAGGCTGGCTCGGCCCCCTAAAAACATAACGTCCCAGGCCAGTGATCAGGCCCGGTTCAAGCCAGGTTTCGGCCTGCAAATTCGCCTCGGTCGAGGTGCCCGGACGGGAAAGTTCAAGCGGGTGCATTAACGTTTGCCTTCCCCCTATGGTGTGCTATAGGCCACGCACATTTCGCCACGGCCGAGGGATGCTCGGGCCTTGGAAATCCCGGTCTGGCCGGGACGGAGCCGCTCTCTGGGGACAGGGGGCAATACTAGGCCACCCGGTCGGGTTGAGGCAAAACACAAGGGCGAATTGCCCTGGAAGGAATGAGGAACAGATATGAGCGACGTCGAAGATCGCGTGAAAAAGATCGTGGTTGAACACCTGGGTGTCGAAGAAGACAAAGTGACGGAAAACGCGTCCTTTATCGACGACCTGGGCGCGGACAGCCTGGATACGGTCGAACTTGTGATGGCCTTTGAAGAAGAGTTTGGCATCGAGATCCCCGATGACGCCGCCGAGACCATTCAAACCTTCGGCGACGCGGTAAAGTTCATCAAGGACGCTCAGTAGCAGCGATCCTTCGCGCATAAGCGCAACCGCGCAATGGCGTTTTCCTGCCGGGAGGACGCCATTTTTTTTGCCTGCGGCCCGCTGCCTCTTGCAGCCGGTGTTAAGGAAGATCAGGTAGGGAGTTCAGATCTTTCCAGCCCGAGTCACCAGCCGTTCCGCCGCATGTTCAGAGCGATTCCCAACATCAACACGACCCGTCTGACCCTGCGGGCCATGCGCGCCGAGGATTTCGACCGCTTCGCCGAAATCTGGAGCGCGCCCGGAGTCGAACAACAGGCCATCGACGGCCCGTTGAGCCTGGGCCAGGCCTGGGGCGTGTTCCTGCGCGCGGCCGGGCATTGGCACATGACCGGCTTTGGCGAATGGGCGATCGAGGACCGCGCCAGCCGTCGGATGATCGGGATGACCGGCTTTGGCTATTCGGTCAGCGATCTGGGCGTGGACTTTGATTCCTATCCCGAGGCCTCGGTGCTGCTGAGCCCCGAGGCGCAGCGGCAGAACATCGGGGCCGAGGCGCTGTCCGCAGCGCATGACTGGTTTGACCGGGTCATCACCGGGCCGCTCGTGGCGCGGGTCCGACTGGACAACACGGTGGGGGCGACCTTGGCAGCGGAATTGGGCTACGCACCGTTGCGCGTGCTTGACGAACCCACTGGTCCTATTCAACTCTTGCGGCGGACATCTCCCCCGGCGGGCTGAGCGGTCCCCACGACCGGGTCAGGTTTGCGGGCCTTGCTCCGGGGTCGCAGGGCAGGCTATGAGCGGTCCGCAGACGGCAGACTATGAGGCAGAGGGCAAACATGCGCAAAGTGGTTGTGACGGGGATGGGTCTGGTGACACCCCTGGCGAGCGGTATGGAAGCCAGTTGGACGCGTCTGCTTGCCGGTCAGTCCGGTGCGGGCACGATCGCGAAATTCGATGCCGAACATCTGGCGACCAATTATGCTTGCGAAGTCCCGATCGGCGACGGATCGGACGGCACATTCAACGCCGACGACTGGATGGCCCCGAAAGAGCAGCGCAAGGTCGATGACTTTATTCTCTACGGCTATGCGGCGGCCACCATGGCGGTTGAAGATTCCGGCTGGATGCCCGAGGACAAGGAGTCCCGCGCCCGGACCGGTGTGATGATCGGTTCCGGTATCGGCGGGCTGGGCTCGATTGCCGAGACGTCGATCCTGTTGCGGGACCGTGGCCCGCGCCGGGTGTCTCCGTTCTTTATTCCCGGAGCGCTGATCAATCTGGTCTCTGGCCAGGTGAGCATCAAATACGGCTTTCTCGGGCCCAACCATTCGGCGGTCACGGCCTGTGCGACAGGCACCCACGCGATTGGCGATGCGGCCCGGCTGATTCAGTTTGGCGATGCGGACGTTATGGTCGCCGGCGGCGCCGAAGGGGCGATTTGTGAAATCGGCATTGCAGGGTTCAATGCCTGCAAGGCGCTCTCGACCAAGCATCGCGATGCGCCGACCAAGGCGAGCCGACCCTATGACGCGGACCGCGACGGCTTTGTGATGGGGGAAGGCGCCGGTGTGGTGGTGCTGGAAGACTATGATCACGCCGTTGCGCGCGGCGCCAAGATCTATGCCGAGGTGCTCGGCTACGGGCTGTCGGGCGATGCCTACCACATCACGGCGCCATCCGAAGATGGCGACGGGGCGGAGCGGGCCATGGCGGCGGCGCTGCGCTCGGCCAAGCTGGAAGCCGGCGACATCGATTACATTAACGCCCATGGCACCTCGACCATGGCCGACACGATTGAACTTGGCGCGGTCGAGCGGATCATGGGCGATGCTTCTGGCGACGTCACCATGTCCTCGACCAAATCGGCGATTGGCCACCTGTTGGGGGCGGCCGGAGCGGTGGAGGCGATCTTTTCCATTCTTGCGATCCGTGATCAGGTGGCGCCGCCGACGATCAACCTGGACAATGTGGCGGTAGAAACCTCCGTGAACCTCGCGCCCAACGCCAAGGTCGAGCGCGCGATCAACGTGGTTCTGTCGAACTCCTTTGGCTTTGGCGGCACCAATGCGAGCGTGATCTTCGGGAAGGCGGGCTGATGTGGCGAAGCCTCGCGTCTAACGTTCTGACCCTGCTGATCCTGGGACTGTTCCTGCTGGGCGGGCTGGTGCTGTGGGGGCAGGAGACCTATCGCGCCACGGGGCCGCTGGAGGCGCCCATGTGTCTGCGGGTGGAACGGGGCTCCAACATGACAAAGGTCTCACAGGAACTGGCGGCGACCGGCGCGGTGGCCAATGATCAGATTTTTCGGATTGGCGCGGATTACGCGGGAAAATCGGGCCAGCTGAAGGCCGGAAGTTTTCTGCTGGATCCCGGCGCGTCGATGGAAGACATCGTAGAGGAAATCACCCGCGGCGGTGCCAGCACCTGTGGCACGGAAGTGGTCTTTCGCATTGGCGTCACGCGCATCACGGCGCAGGTCACCACCTATGATGCCGCGGCGGGCGGTTTTGTCGTGGCGGCGGAATTCGACCCCTCCGAGGGCGTCGCTCCGCAGGCCTACGAGGCGGCGCGGGCGGCGAATGATACGCGCTATCGCATGGTGGTGTCCGAAGGCACGACCAGCTGGCAGGTGGTCGAGGGCCTGAAGTCCATGGATATGCTGGAGGGCTCTGTTTCAGAGGTCCCGGACGAGGGAACCCTGGCGCCGGACAGTTACGAAGTTGTTAGCGGCGGGGCCCGGAGGGGGCTGATTGACGAGATGCAGGCCGTTCAGGTGTTGCGCGTCAGTGCGGCCTGGGAGAGCCGCGACCCCGCCATTCCAATCGAGAGCCCCGAGGAATTGTTAATTCTCGCCTCCATCATCGAGAAGGAGACCGGGGTGCCTGACGAGCGAGGCCAGGTTGCCAGCGTCTTTTCCAACCGGTTGAACCGGGGAATGCGCCTGCAGACCGACCCGACCGTGATCTATGGCATAACCCAGGGTGAAGGCACCCTGGGACGGGGGTTGCGTCAAAGTGAGCTTCGCCGTGTAACGCCCTGGAATACATATGTTATCCTTGGCCTTCCGCCAACCCCGATTGCCAACCCCGGCTTTGCCAGCCTTGAGGCGGCGGCCAATCCGGACACCACCGAGTTCGTGTTTTTTGTTGCCGACGGCACCGGCGGGCACGCTTTCGCGCGCACGCTGGACGAACACAATTCCAATGTCGCAAAGTGGCGCGCGATCGAGGCGGAGCGGGCCAACAATTAACCTTTGCCGTTCCGGGCAGAGGTTCAGATTTTGGTAATCACACCGGTCGGTTAGACGCGGCAGTTGCGCAACGCGTTGACTTTGCGCACGCAGGCAACTACCCCTTTTGGCATGCTAGGCGAGGCATGAACGGCCCCCGGGTTCCCCTGGGTGGTCGTTTTTTTGCGTCGTTCGGGCGGGGAAAACCAACAACAACAAAAACCCCATGAGGCAGACCATGACCTTGATCACCCAACAGGACCTGCACGCGGAGACCGCGTCCACCACAGAACTTTTGAAGGCGCTTCAGGACAGCCTGAGGGATCTGCGCCGGACTGCGGTGGCCTTGAAACAGAAAATCGAAGAGGGCGAGACCTCGGATCTGACCACCGGCGCGAAAGAGATAGCCGCGGTCGATCAACTGGCCCGCAATTGTATGAAAACGGAGGTAAACCTTGCTGACATCTGCAATCGAAACGCCGGAATCGTGCGCGGCGGATACGCCCTTGATCTGGACGTCGCTCGCGCTGAAGTCGGGTGCCGCCTTGGTCGCCTCCGCGCCTGCTGCGCAGCGCAATGAGTTCTTCGAAGGATTGAGCGAGGGCGCGCTATGCGCCCTCCCGTACCTCTTTGAGTTCTGGGCCCTGCCGCATCAGCTTCCGCCGGATGGCGTGTGGAAATCCTGGGTGGTGATGGGGGGGCGTGGCGCGGGCAAGACGCGCGCGGGCGCCGAATGGGTCCGCTCTCGGGTTGAAGGGGCAAAACCTGCCGACGCCGGGCCGGCGCGGCGGCTGGCCCTGATCGGCGAGACCTTTGATCAGGTGCGCGATGTGATGATCTTTGGCGACAGCGGGATCATGGCTTGTTCGCCACCCGACCGGCGGCCTGAGTGGAAGGCAGGCGAGCGCAAGCTGATCTGGCACAACGGCGCCGAAGCGCAGGCGTTTTCCGCCCACGATCCGGAAGGGTTGCGGGGGCCGCAGTTCGATGGCGCCTGGGTGGATGAACTGGCCAAGTGGAAGAAGGCCGAGGAGACCTGGGACATGCTCCAGTTCGCCTTGCGGCTGGGCGATGATCCGCGGGTGTGTGTCACGACGACGCCGCGCAATGTCGGCGTGCTGAAGCGGCTTCTGGAGACACCTTCCACCGTGCTCACCCATGCGCCGACCGAGGCCAACCGGGCCAATCTGGCGACGTCGTTTCTTGAAGAAGTGCGGGCGCGCTACAAGGGCACTCGGCTGGGGCGGCAGGAGCTTGACGGCGTTTTGCTGGCCGATGTCGAAGGCGCGTTGTGGACCGGGGCGATGGTGGAAGCCGCGCAGGTCGCGGCCGCGCCGGATCTGGATCGCGTGGTGGTGGCCCTGGACCCGTCCGTGGGCGGGAGTGACGCCTGCGGGATCGTTGTGGCCGGGGCAGTGACCGAAGGCCCGCCCGTGGACTGGCGCGCCTATGTGCTGGCCGACTGCACGCTGGAAGGCGTTTCGCCCAGCGGCTGGGCCCGGGCCGCGCTGCGCGCAATGGAGACCTACACGGCAGACCGTCTGGTGGCTGAAGTGAACCAGGGCGGGCAACTGGTCAGCGAGGTGTTGCGGCAGGTGGATCCTCTGGTGCCCCTGCGGACGGTGCATGCGGCCAAGGGCAAGGCGGCGCGGGCGGAGCCTGTTGCCGCGCTTTATGAGCAGGGGCGGGTGCAGCATCTGCCCGGGCTCACGGCGTTGGAGGATCAGATGGGGCAGATGACGGCGCAGGGCTATCGCGGCAGGGGGTCGCCTGACCGGGTGGACGCTCTGGTCTGGGCGCTGCATGAGCTGATCCTGGCGCCGGCGGCGTCGTGGCGGCAGCCGCAGATGCGCAGGCTGTAGCCCTTGCCCGATGACGCGCACGACTGAGGCGTCCGGCCGGGGTATTTGGAAAAAGAAAGAAGCAGGAGGGCGGCGCGCAGGCGGGCCGCCTTTTTTTGTTGGGGCCTGGGTGTTTTGCGGTGGTGGCGGTGTTGCGCGCCCGGCGAACGGTCCGTTTCAGAAGATTTACCGAAGTTGGAGGAAGAAGGTCCGCGAGCTTGGTTGGCGGATCGTCCGGCCGGCCGCGCGAGACAGCGCAGCAAGGAGCATCTGGCATGGTTTTCGACTTTCTTCGTCGCGACGCCCGCGGGGCCGATCCGGTGGTGGTCCCCGAGGCGGCACCGGAGCGCAAGGCCAGCGCGGCGGGTCCGGTGATGGCCTGGCACAGCCAGGGGCGCGTCGCCTGGTCGCCGCGCGATACAGTCTCGCTGACGAAATCGGGCTTTGCCGGAAATCCGGTCGGGTTTCGATCGGTCAAGCTGATTGCCGAGGCTGCGGCTGCATTGCCCCTGGTGTTGCAGGACCGGTTGAAGCGCTATGAGGTGCATCCCGTGATGTCGCTGGTGCGCCGGCCCAATCCGGCGCAGGGGCGCGCCGAGTTGATGGAGGCGCTTTACGGCCAGCTTCTGTTGTCGGGCAATGCCTATGTCGAGGCGGTGTCGGGGGACGACGGGGCGCCGATTGAGTTGCATGTGCTGCGCTCGGACCGGATGTCCGTCGTGCCCGGCGCGGATGGCTGGCCCACGGCCTATGAGTATTCGGTGGGCGGCAAGAGCCATCGCTTTGACGTCACAGGCCAGCCTTCGATCTGCCAGATCAAGATGTTCCATCCGCAGGATGATCACTACGGGTTGTCGCCCCTGCAGGCAGCGGCGATGGCGGTGGACGTGCACAACGCGGCGTCGCGCTGGTCGAAATCCCTGCTGGACAATGCGGCGCGTCCTTCGGGGGCGCTGGTCTACAAGGGCGCGGAGGGGCAAGGGCAAATGGGCGACGATCAGTTCCGCCGCCTGTCCGATGAGATCGAGACCTTTCATCAGGGTGCGCGCAATGCCGGGCGGCCGATGCTTCTGGAGGGCGGGCTCGACTGGAAACCGATGGGCTTTTCGCCCTCGGACATGGAGTTTCAGAAGACCAAGGAAGCGGCGGCGCGGGAGATCGCGCTGGCCTTCGGGGTGCCGCCCATGCTGTTGGGCATCCAGGGGGATGCGACCTATGCCAATTACCAGGAGGCCAACCGGGCGTTCTATCGCCTGACGGTTCTGCCATTGGCCACGCGGGTGGCGGCGGCCCTGGCGGATTGGCTGTCGGGCTTTACCGGCGAGCTGTTGGAGTTGAAGCCGGATCTTGACCAGGTTCCGGCGCTGGCGGCGGAGCGCGATGCGCAATGGGCGCGGGTGTCGAAGGCGGATTTCCTGACGGATGCCGAGAAGCGGTCGATTCTGGGTCTGCCGGCCCTGGCGGAGGACGCAGCGGATGCCTGACACGCGTAAACTCTACGAGGCCTTTGAATGCGCGCCGGGGTTGCGGTTGCAGGCCCATGAGAAGGTCAGCCAGGTGCATCATGAGACGCTCTGCAAGCGGCTGGACCGGATCGAGGGGATGATGGAGCGGCTGGAAAAGCGGCTGTGGCTCACGGTCTACGGCGTTGTCGGTGCGATTCTGGGTCAGGCGTTTCAGTCGATCCTTTCGGTCGCCCCCTAGCCATCCCCCAAGGCCACCCGTCAGGCCACCCCCTTGAACATGGAGAGACACGGATGACCCAGGATTTGGGCTTTGAGAGCGGTTTGGAACACAAGTTCGCGCGGTTTGGCGAGGGTGTCGACATCAATTCCGGAGCCGAGGGCGGCTTGCGGATTTCGGGCTATGCCAGCCTCTTTGGCGCATTGGATCAGGGCAATGATCTGGTTGCGGCCGGGGCTTATGCGGCCTCGCTGGAGGCGCTGGCGGCGCGCGGTGGCTCGGTCAAGATGCTCTGGCAGCATGATCCGGCCCAACCCATCGGGATCTGGGACGCGGTGCGCGAGGATGCCAAGGGGCTGTTTGTCTCGGGCCGGTTGCTGGAGGCGGTCGAAAAGGGCCGGGAGGCGCAGGCCCTGATCGAGGCGGGTGCCATCGACGGTCTGTCCATCGGATACCGGACGCGGAAAGCACGCAAGAACGAGCAGGGCCAGCGGGTTCTGATGGAACTGGAGCTTTGGGAAGTGTCGCTTGTGACCTTCCCGATGTTGCCCAGTGCGCGGGTGGCGGCAAAGGACAATGCGCCGGATGCCGAAGAGGCCCTGCGCGAATTGGCGGCCGCCTTTGAGGGCGCGCGGCTTGAGCTGGCGCGGCGGTGACGCGCCTCAATGTTCACCTGAGAAGAAGGACAGGCGGATGACCAAGACCGAGGCTTTGACCCCGGATCGCCCAGAGGCGCCCTTTGTTCACGAGGTGAAGCAGGCGGTGACCGGCTTCGTGAGCGAATTCAAGGGCTTCAGGGACGATATCGAAACCAAAATGCAACAGACGGAAGAGCGACTGACCATGCTGGATCGTAAAACTCAATTCGCGGCGCGTCCGCAGCTTGCCGGCGCCATCGAGGCGGAAGCGCCCCATCAGAAGGCCTTTGACGCCTATGTGCGCAGCGGCGACGACGATGCGCTGCGCGGCCTTGATCTGGAGGGCAAGGCGCTGTCCTCGGCGGTGACCGGCGACGGCGGCTACCTGGTCGATCCGCAGACCGCGGAGACCATCCGGTCGGTGCTGAATTCAACCGCGTCGCTGCGGGCGGTTTCGACGGTCGTGAATGTCGAGGCGACCTCTTACGATGTGCTGATCGATCATTCCGATGTCGGCGCGGGGTGGTCGACCGAGAACGGCACGCTGAGCGAGACCGCTACGCCTGCCATCGATCGCATTGTCATTGCCCTGCACGAGTTGAGCGCCTTGCCGAAGGCGTCGCAGCGGCTGTTGGACGACAGCGCCTTTGACATTGAAAACTGGCTGGCCAACCGCATCGCCGACAAGTTTTCGCGCGCCGAGGCCGGATCCTTTATCAACGGCAACGGCAACGATCAGCCGCGCGGCATCCTCAACCACACCAAGGTCGACAACGACAGCTGGCAGTGGAGCCGGATCGGTTATGTGCCGACCGGCGTGGATGCGGGTATTGGCACGGGCGATGCGATCATCGAGCTGGTCTATGCGCTGGGGGCGCAGTACCGCACGAACGGCACGTTTGTGATGAACTCGAAGACCGCCGGTGTTGTGCGCAAGCTCAAGGATGGCGACGGTCGGTTCCTGTGGGCCGATGGTCTGGCGGCGGACCAGCCGGCGCGTCTGCTGGGCTACCGTGTTCTGATTGCCGAGGATATGCCTGACATCGGCACCGACACCTTCTCGATTGCCTTTGGCGACTTTGCGGCTGGCTACACCATCGCTGAGCGCCCGGATCTGCGCATTCTGCGCGACCCGTTCAGCGCCAAGCCGCATGTGCTCTTCTATGCCACGAAGCGCGTGGGCGGCGATGTGTCGGACTTTGCGGCGATCAAGCTGCTGAAATTCGGCACCTCGTAAGCGGTGACGATGGCGGGACTGGGCAACCGGCCCGCCGTGGCGGACACGTGTCGGTCAGACCTTCACGTCGTCCAGCTGCTTCCCTCCGTCCGAGCGGCGTGAAGCGGTGCGTGTCCGTCTTAGTCCGATCAGGCCCGGGTCACTTTGACCCACCGGCCGGCCCATGACGGGTCAATTGCGCGGAGTGAATGCATGATGTTGATCGAGGAAACCACCATTGCGGATGCGGCGCTGCCGGTGGAGGAATTCAAGGCGCATCTCAAGGTCGGAACCGGCTTTGTGGATGAAAGCCTGCAGGATGCGACGCTGCTGACCTTCCTGCGCGCCGCCATTGCGGCCATTGAAGCGCGCACCGGAAAGGCGCTTGTGCAGCGCGATTGGGCCTGGACCTTGTATGACTGGACAAACGACCAGGGCGAGGCCTTTCCGTTGGCGCCCGTGGGCGCGCTGACAGAAATCCGCTCCATGGACGGGCTGGGCGCCGAGACGGTGCTGGATCCCGGCCTGGTGCGGATCGAAGCGGATGCGCATCGCCCCTGTTTGCGGCCCAATGGCGCAGCCTTGCCGCAGGTTCCGGTGAACGGCGCGCTCGTGCTGCGGTTTTCGGCCGGCATGGCCGTGGACTGGGCGGGGCTGCCGGCGGATCTGCAGCATGCAGTGTTGCGCCTTGCGTCGCACTACTATGACTACCGGGATGACACGTCGCTCAGCGATGGCTGCATGCCCTTTGGCGTGACCAGCCTGATCCAGCGCTACCGCCCGCTGCGCCTGACCCTGGGGGCCGGCCAATGAGCGGGCCAAGATTGAACCGCAAGCTCGTGCTGGAGAGCCGCGCGCTTGCGCAGGATGGCGCGGGGGGTGCGACGCAGAGCTGGCAGCCGCTGGGCACGCTTTGGGCGGAGGTCTCGGCACGTTCGGGGCGCGCACGCGGCGATGGGGACGGACTTCTCGGCCAGGTGAGCTACCGCATCGTGGTGCGCAACGCGCCGGTGGGCAACACTGCGCGACCCGTGGCGGGACAGCGGTTTCGCGAAGGCGCCCGCGTCTACCGGATTTCGGCCGTGTCCGAGCAGGACACGACAGGGCGCTACCTGACCTGTTTCGCGCAAGAGGAGGTTTCGGCATGAGCTATGGCGCCGCTGCCGCCCTGCAGAAGGCGGTCTATGAAACACTCCTGGCCGATGCCGGGTTGGCCGATCTCGTAGCGGGCCGGATCTACGACGCGCTGCCCTCCGGCGCGGTGCCGGAAACCTATGTGGCACTGGGGCCTGAGGATGTGCGCGACCGCTCGGACAAGACGGGGCGGGGGGCAGAGCATCGCTTTACCGTTTCAGTGGTCAGCGAGGCCTCCGGATTTTCGGCCGTGAAGACCGTTGCGGCGCGGATCGGCGATGTGCTCCTGAGCGCAAACCCGACACTGGATCGGGGCCTTCTTGTGGGGATCTGGTTCGAGCGCGCCACGGCGAAACGCTCAGGCCCCGGGGGTCGCTTGCGCCGCATCGATATGAGGTTCCGCGCCCGCGTGGACAACACCTAACCCAAGCAATCGGGAGACAGCACAATGGTTGCCCAGAATGGCAAGGACCTTTTGGTCAAGGTGGATATGACCGGTGGCGGTCAGTTCCAAACGCTGGCGGGTCTGCGGGCCTCGCGGATCAGCTTCAATGCGCAAAGCGTCGATGTCACCAGTCTGGAGAGCCAGGGGGGCTGGCGCGAGCTGCTCTCGGGCGCCGGTGTGAAATCGGCGTCGATCTCGGGCTCGGGTGTTTTCAAGGACGACACCACGGATGAGCGTGCCCGCCAGATTTTCTTTGATGGCTCGACGCCGGATTTCCAGGTGATCATCCCGGATTTCGGCGTGGTCGAAGGGGCCTTTCAGGTGACCTCGATCGAATATGCCGGCACCCATGATGGCGAAGCGACCTATGAACTGGCGCTGGCCAGTGCCGGGGCGCTCAGCTTCTCGGGGCTCTGATCCATGGCCAATCCTTGGACGGGGGAGGTGGCTCTGGTGATCGACGGGACGGCGCGTGACATGAAACTGACGTTGGGCGCCCTGGCTGAGCTGGAGGCAGAGCTGGGCGAGACCTCGCTGATGGCGCTCATGCAACGCTTTGAAAACGGTGCCTTTTCGGCGCGGGATATGTTGGCTTTGCTGGCGGCCGGTCTCAGAGGCGGTGGGCATGAGATCTCGCCCGGGGATCTGGCGCGGGCTGAGATCGAGGGGGGGCCGATGGCGGCGGCCAGAGCGGCGGCGGCCCTTCTCGCCCGCGCCTTCATGCTGCCCGAAACGGTGTGAGCGTGCTCGATTGGCCCGCGCTGATGCGGGCCGGGATGCAGGGGCTCGGGCTCAGGCCAGCGGAGTTCTGGGCGCTGACGCCAGCTGAGTTGCGGATGATGCTGGGGCAGAGCGACGCGGCGGCGCCGCTGAATCGCACGGGTCTGGACGCCTTGCTGGCGGCCTATCCCGATCATGGCAAAGGAACGGATGATGACGGATCTGGACGGGGCAGGCGGGCTGGAGGATCAGGCGGAAGCGCTTGAGGACAGCCTGGGCAATGCCGCCGGGATGGCGGCGAGTTTTGACAGCGAACTGCGCCGGTTGAACGCGGCTTTCGCGCAGACCAGCGCAGGCATCACAGGGTTGGAACGCGGGCTCTCAAAGGGGTTGCGGCGGGCTTTTGACGGGGTCGTCTTTGACGGCATGAACCTGTCGAACGCGCTTGATACCATCGCGCAATCGATGATCCGCACCACCTATTCAGCGGCGATGAAGCCGGTGACCGATCAGGTGGGCGGACTTTTGGCCAGCGGCGTCAACGGGCTGGTCAACGCGGCTTTGCCCTTTGCCAATGGCGGGGCCTTTGCGGGCGGACGGGTGACGGCATTTGCCAATGGGGGCGTGGTTTCCGGTCCGACAGGCTTTCCGATGCGCGGCGGCATGGGGTTGATGGGCGAAGCGGGTCCGGAGGCGATCATGCCCTTGGCGCGGGGGCCGGACGGCAAACTGGGCGTGCGCGGCGCGGGCGGCGGGGCCGTGAACGTCGTGGTGAACATCTCGACCCCCGATGCGGCAAGCTTCCAGCGCAGTCAAGGCCAGATCGCCACGCAGATGAGCCGCGCGCTTGCCCGTGGCACCCGCAATCGTTGAGGAGGGACCCCGATGAATTTCCATGATGTCCGCTTCCCCGCCTCGTTGAGCTTTGGCTCGGTGGGCGGTCCGGAACGGCGCACCGATGTGGTGACGCTGGCAAACGGGTTCGAAGAACGCAACACGCCCTGGGCCCATTCCCGGCGGCGCTATGATGCCGGGCTGGGCATGCGTTCGATGGACGATATCGAGACGCTGATCGCCTTTTTCGAGGCGCGGCGGGGACAGATGTACGGGTTCCGCTGGAAGGACTGGTCGGATTTCAAATCCTGTGCGGCGAGCGCCGAGCCTGCTTTCGACGATCAGGTGATCGCCACGGGCGATGGCACACGCACGGTGTTTCCTGTAACAAAGACCTACCGGTCCGGGGCATTCACCTATGCGCGGCCGGTGGCCAAACCGGTCGAGGGCACGGTGCGCGTGGGGGTCGAGCAAGATGAGCTGGCCTGGGGCGTGGACTACACGCTCGACATCAACTCCGGCGTGATCGAGTTTGCCCAGCCGCCGGGGCTGGGCCAGCAGGTGATGGCGGGTTTTGAATTTGACGTGCCGGTGCGGTTTGACACCGATCTGATCCAGACCTCGGTGGCGAGTTTTCAGGCCGGCGAAGCGCCCAATGTGCCCGTGGTCGAGGTGCGGGTCTGATGGCGGGCATGGACGCGGCCTTTGAGGCCCATGTGGCCAGCGGATTGACGACGCTGGCGCGCTGCTGGGCGCTGACCCGCAACGATGGTGTCACCTTTGGCTTTACCGATCATGATTGTGATCTGACGTTCGAGGGCCTTTCGTTCAAGGCCGATACCGGACTGTCCGCCCGCGCCTTGCAGCAATCGACCGGGCTGTCGGTCGACAACACCGAAGCGCTCGGGGCTCTGAGCGATGCCTCGGTGACGGAGGCGGATATCGAGGCCGGGTGGTTTGACAATGCCGGGCTGCGCGCCTGGCTGGTGAACTGGGCCAATCCGGACGTGCGATGGCTGCAGTTTCGCGGCTCTCTGGGAGAGATGCGGCGGACGGGCGGGGCCTTTACCGCCGAGTTGCGCGGGCTGACGGCCGCGCTGAACCGGCCGTTGGGACGGGTTTACCAGAAGCCCTGCACAGCGGTTTTGGGCGACGGACGCTGCCGGTTTGATACGACATCGGTGGGGTATGCGACGGATGCTCTGGTGGCTGAGGTCGACGGCGCCCGGTTGTTTCGATGGTCGAGCCTGCCGGGCTTTGCCGAGGGCTGGTTCGCGCATGGCCGCCTTGAGGTTCTCAGCGGCGCGGCGAGCGGGCTCTGGGGGTCGATCAAGCGCGACACGCGTGACGGTGCGAGCCGGTTGATCGAGACTTGGGAACCGCTGCGCGCACCGATTGCGGTGGGCGATCAGGTGCGGTTGGTGGCGGGGTGTGACAAGCTGTTTGACACCTGCCGGTGGAAATTCGCCAACCTCATGAATTACCAGGGCTTTCCGGACATTCCGGGCGAGGATTGGGTGATGGCGGTGCCCAAGTCGACCGGTGCCAATACCGGCGGGAGCCGGCGATGAGCGTGGATGTTGTCACCGCCGCGCGGGGCTGGATTGGCACGCCCTACCGACATCAGGCGTCCTGCAGGGGCGCGGGCACGGATTGCCTGGGCCTGATCCGTGGCATCTGGCGCGAGGTCCTGGGACCCGAGCCCGCGCCGGTGCCGGCCTATTCGATGGACTGGTCGGAACCGCAGGGCGAAGAGCGGCTCTGGCAGGCGGCGCTGGCGCATCTGGTGGCGCAAAAGGGCGACGGTCAACAGCCCGGCGATGTGATTCTCTTTCGCATGCGCGCGGGGTCTGTCGCCAAGCATCTGGGCATTGTCACGGTGCCCCACCAGGTCTTCATTCACGCCTACAACCGGCGTGGTGTGATCGAAAGCCCGATGAGCACGCCCTGGGCGCGGCGCATCGTGGCACGATTTTCCTTTCCGGACAGGACGAACTGATGGCAACGATCCTTCTTTCGGCGGCAGGCGCCGCACTCGGCGGGTCTCTGGGCGGGACGGTGGCCGGGCTATCCACGGCGGTGCTGGGCCGGGCGGTCGGGGCGACCGTGGGTCGGGTGATCGACCAGCGGCTTCTGGGTCTGGGGGCCGAGCCGGTGGAGACCGGCCGGGTCGACCGGTTTCGGCTGACCAATGCCACCGACGGACAGCCCATCGCGCAGGTCTTTGGCCGGATGCGGGTGGGCGGCCAGGTGATCTGGGCGTCGGACTTCCAGGAGACCTCGGCGACCATCGGCGGTGGCAAGGGCGCGCCCAAGGCGCCCAAGACGACGCAATACAGCTATACGGTTTCGCTGGCCGTGGCGCTTTGCGAGGGAGAGATCGAACGGGTTTCGCGCATTTGGGCCGACGGCGAGGAGATCGCCCGCGAAGAGCTGAACATGACCGTCTACACGGGCACGGAGGATCAATTGCCGGATCCCGTGATGGAGGCCATCGAAGGCGCCGGGTCGGTGCCGGCCTATCGCGGGACCGCCTATGTGGTGATGGAGAACCTTGCGCTGGAGGCCTTTGGCAACCGGGTGCCGCAGTTTTCGTTCGAGGTGATCCGGGGCGAACAGCCGGGTTCGGAGTTCTATCACGATGACCCCGAACACGCCGCCCGCGCGGTGGCGCTGATCCCCGGCAGCGGGGAATATGCGCTCGCCACGTCACAGGTGTATCTCAAGACAGAATTCGGAGCGCGCCGGATCGCCAATCTGAACGCGGTCTCCCATGGCACCGATCTGGTCTATGCGGCCGATGCGCTGGAAGGCGAGATGCCGGGCTGTGGCGCGGTTTCACTTGTCGTGTGCTGGTACGGCAACGATCTGCGCTGCAACCAGTGTTCGCTGGAACCCAAGGTCGAGCAACAGGAGATGGACGGGGAGGGGATGCCTTGGATGGTCTCCGGCCTCGGTCGGTTCGACGCGGAGCAACTGCCCCGCATCAACGACCGCCCGGTTTACGGCGGCACTCCGTCGGATCAATCGGTGGTCGAGGGCATCCGGCATCTGCGCACCCGGGGCCTGGAGGTGATGTTCTATCCGTTCATCCTGATGGATCAGATGGAGGGCAACACCCTGCCGGATCCCTGGACCGGAGCCGGCGAACAGCCGCCCTTGCCCTGGCGGGGACGCATCACGTTGTCGGTGGCGCCGGGGCAGCCGGGGTCTCCGGACGGGAGCGGCGATGCGGACCTCGAGGTTGGCGCGTTCTTCGGGACGGCAGACGTGTCGGACTTCGCCATTGGCGATGGGGAGGTCACCTACAACGGCCCGGTCGAATGGAGCTTTCGCCGCTTCATTCTGCACTATGCGGCGCTCTGCAAGTCTGCGGGCGGCGTCGACGCCTTTTGCATCGGTTCGGAGTTGCGGTCCCTGACCCAGATCCGCGGCGCCGACGGCTTTGCGGTGGTGGCCGAGTTGCGCAGGCTTGCCGCGGATGTGCGTGCGATCCTGGGCGCGAACACAAAACTCAGCTATGCGGCGGACTGGTCGGAGTACTTTGGCTATCAGCCGCAGGATGGTTCAGGCGACCGCTACTTCCATCTTGATCCGCTTTGGGCCGATCCGGAGATCGATTTCATCGGGATCGACAATTACATGCCGCTCTCGGACTGGCGGGATGGCGAAGACCACCTCGATGCGCATTGGAAGTACATCTACACGGATGCCTATCTGCGCGGAAACATCGAGGGTGGCGAAGGCTACGACTGGTATTATCACTCTGACGCGGCCCGCGACGCGCAGATCCGCACGCCGATCACCGATCCGGCGCATAACGAACCCTGGATCTGGCGCTACAAGGACATCCGCAACTGGTGGGCGCACCCTCACCACGAGCGCATCGGAGGGGTGCGGCAGGCGAGCGCGACAGCGTGGGTGCCCGAATCGAAACCGATCTGGTTCACCGAGCTGGGCACGGCGGCGGTCGACAAAAGCACCAATCAGCCCAACAAGTTCGTGGATCCGAAATCGTCGGAATCGAGTCTGGCGCATTACTCCAGCGGGCTGCGCGATGATCTGATCCAGATGCAATATCTGCGGGTGATGCTCGCGTATTGGAAAGACCCCGGCGTCAATCCGGTTTCGCAGGTCTATGGCGGATCGATGCTCGACCTTGGGCGCAGTTTCATCTGGTCGTGGGATTCGCGGCCCTTTCCGGTCTACCCCAACACCGGCGATCTGTGGACCGATGGGGGCAATTACCGCAAAGGCCACTGGATATCGGGGCGGATCGGCGGGCGCTCGCTGGCCTCGGTCGTGGCGGAGATCTGTCAGCGGGCCGGGCTGCGCGACTATGACGTCTCCGAACTTTGGGGCTTTGTGCGCGGCTATGTCGTTGAGGATGTCGCGGATGCGCGCACAGCGCTGCAGCCGTTGATGCTGCGCCATGGGTTTGACGCGATTGAACGCGACGGCGTGCTGAAGTTCGTGCTGCGCACCGGGGTGCGCGCGACAGAGATTGCCGCCGACGACATGGCCGAGAGCGATGAGATCCCGCATCGTCTTGAGCAAACCCGCGAGGCGGAGGCGGAACTGGCGGGCCGGGTGCGGGTGCGGTTCCTCGAAAGCGAGGCCGATCACGACGTTATTGCCGAAGAGGCCGTATTGCCCGATGACCGGACCCATTCGGTGACCTCGAACGATCTGTCCCTGTCGATGACCCGGGCCGAGGGCCGGGCGGTGGCCGAGCGCTGGCTCGCCGAAGCGCGGGTCGCGCGAGATACGGTGCGGCTCGCGTTGCCGCCTTCGGCTTTGGCGGTGGGGGCAGGGGATGTCATACGCCTGCCGGTCGAAAGCGGCGAGACCGAAGCCCTTTATCGCGTCGATCAGGTCGAGATGACCGATCGCCAGGTGATCGATGCCGTGCGCATTGATCCGGGCGTCTACGAGCCCAGCCCGACGGCGGAGGATCTGCCCAAGGTGCGCACCTTTGTTCCGCCGATGCCGGTGGAGCCCATTTTCCTTGATCTGCCGCTGATCCGAGGCGATGAGGCAGAACATGCGCCGCATCTGGCGATCACGGCCAATCCGTGGCCCGGCGCGGTGGCGCTTTATGCCTCCGATACCGATGACGGCTATGCGTTGAGCCAGATCTTTGAGGCCCGCGCAACGGTCGGCGTGACGGAGTCTCCGTTGCATGCGGCCAGTCCCGGGGTGTGGGATCGCGGAGCGCCCTTGCAGGTCCGCCTCTACAATGGTGCGCTCGAATCGCGGACCGAGGCTGCGGTCCTGACCGGCGCCAATCTGATGGCCATCGGTTCGGGCAGCGGACAGGATTGGGAGCTCTTTCAATTTCGCGATGCCGTTCTGGTGGGTCCCGAGACCTATCTGCTGTCCGGGCGTCTGCGCGGACAGTTGGGCACGGACGGGTTGATGCCAAGTGTCTGGCCGGCCGGCGCGCAGGTGGTTCTGATCGACACTGCGCCACGCCAGATCGACCTTGCGGCAGCGGCGCGTGGTTATGACCGGCACTACCGGATGGGACCCGCGCAACGCGGCTATGACGATCCGTCCTACCGCCACGAGATTGCGGGGTTTGACGGCAACGGGTTGCGACCCTACGCGCCCTGTCACCTCAGCGCACGGGCGGCCAACGGCGGCTGGAACCTGCGCTGGGTGCGGCGTGGACGGATCGATGCCGATACCTGGGATCTGGATGACGTGCCCCTGGGGGAGGAGCGGGAACTCTACCGCCTGCGCATACGCGCGGGCAGCGAGGTGCTGCGCGAGGAGACGGTGGAGATCCCGTTCTGGCACTACGATGCCGGCGCGTTCAACATGGATGTGAGTCTTGGGGCCAATGTCTGGGAGGTCGCGCAGATCTCTGCCCGGTTCGGGCCGGGGCTGTTCGCCTGGCGCAAACTCTAGGATCCGTCATGCGCCCCTTGCTTCACGGCGATATCAGTGACGCGGCGCGTGCGCTGCTGGCAGCGCCTCAGACCGGTCGCGCGCGGCTGTGCCAGCGGATGATCATCGAGGCCGAGGCGGCCCTGACCCATGTCAATCACACGGGTCGCCTGCATCCGGTTTGGGGCAACGGGTCGCTGATGTCGGCCGCGCGCCAGCGCAGGCTGGCGCCCGAACCCGGCTTTGACGATCTGGAGTACTGCCGCTGTATGGAACTGGTGCTGACCTGTCTTATCGCGCATCACACAGGCCAAACGGCCAGTGCAAAGGCGCCCCTGACGGGTGATCGCGCGCAGGTTTGTCCGGAGAAGGGGCGCAAATTGTTTCCAGATGGTTGACAATATGCGATAAAAATTGGAAATGTTTCGTCAAATCCCATAGATAATTGACCAATACGAGCATTTTTGCGGTTCAGCCCGACATCGCGCGAGATGCGCGATGTTTCATGTCATCTCGTGATTGACCCCATAACGAATTTGCGTTTTGGGATTTCGGGATTATTTGGGTAGTCTCAGGTCGTAACCGAGGAGGCAGCTATGGCCGAACCGAAGACCAAAGTGACCCGCGTCGACCCTGTCTGGGATCAGATCACCTCTGATGCTCTGAAGGCGGTCGCGGATGAACCGTTGATGGGCGGTCTTGTACACGCCTGTATTCTGCACCATCCCTCTTTGTCCCGGGCGCTGAGCTATCGCTTTGCGGCCAAGCTCAGTTCGAACGAGATGTCCATGGTGATCCTGCGCGAAATCGCGGATGAGGCCCATGACGCAGAGCCCGATCTGGTTGAGGCCGCCCGCGCCGATCTGATGGCGATCTACGAACGTGACCCGGCCGTGCACCGGCTGCTGCAGCCGATCCTCTACTTCAAGGGGTTCCAGGCCGTGCAGGCCTATCGTGTGGCGCGCTGGCTGTGGCAGCAGGGGCGCGTTGATCTGGCCTATTTCATCCAGATGCGCGTGTCGGAGCTTTATAACATCGACATTCACCCGGCTGCCCATGTCGGCAAGGGGATCATGATCGATCATGCCCATTCCATCGTGATCGGCGAGACGGCCGTCGTGGGCGACAATGTCTCCATGCTGCATGGCGTCACGCTGGGCGGCACCGGCAAGGAAGACGGGGACCGTCATCCCAAGATCGGCAATGGCGTGCTGATCGGAGCGGGCGCCAGCGTGCTTGGAAACATCTCCGTGGGCCATTGCTCGCGCGTGGCCGCCGGTTCGGTGGTCTTGCGTGACGTGCCGCCCTGCAAGACCGTGGCCGGGGTCCCGGCCAAGATCGTGGGCGAGGCGGGATGCGACCAGCCTTCGGTCAAGATGGATCAGATGGTCCTGGCCAAATAGACCGGATCACAGACGGGCCGGGCGCAGACCCGGCCCCGTTCCTTCATTCCTTCAGTACATCATCAGCGCGCCTTCGCCCTGGGCTTCGGCAAAATAGAGCCGCAGGCGCACGAAGTAGGTGCGCCCCTTGAACAGCCGCTGCTTGACCTGGGCGTTGAGGGACCAGCCGCTGTCATCGTCGCCATCGAGGTACTGCGGCTCGCCGTCGATCTCTTCAAAGAGCACCATGACCGTGTCCATCTGACCAAAGGTCTGGATCGTGTAGTCGCGCGACTGCTCCGGGCGAACCACATAATCCACCTGTTGGCCCGCCGCGATCCGCAATTGATGGGATTCGTAGGGCCGCAACTCGGGCAGATCGGGGCTGTCGGGCGCCGGATACAGTGACTTGGCGGTCTCGATATCCGCCGGCGACAGCCCGGCCTCGGGGATCAGATCCTCGGTCTGGAACTCCGGCGGTGACAGGATCAGCCCGGACTGAAACTGGTAGTGCATGATCGAGTCGCGGTCCCAGTCGGAGCCGTCCGTGGTCCCCGGCGGCAGTTTGGCAAGCACATTGCGGTCGGTTTGCGCGCGGGTCCAATTGTTGGGCGGGCCGGTGAAATAGTCGTAAACCGCCGCTTCATCCCAGATGATGCCGGCATTGTCGTTCTGGTGTTCGTGCTGAAAGCCCATCGCATGGCCGATCTCGTGCAGCGCCGTGTCGCGCCCGTAGGGCGTGGTCAGATCCCATCCGAAATTTATTGTCCGTTGCGACGGATCGGGCACCAGATCGATGGCATCGCGCCCCAGATACGACCAGGACCCCGCATCCGGCGCGACGTTTGAATGGAAGAATCCAATGCGGATTTCAGCCTCGCGCGGATCGTAGACTTCGACAAAATCGAGCCCGATAGGCAGGTCTTTCCACTGCTGAAAGCTCTCGCGGACCACGTCCTTGTCGGCGTTGGAGCCACGCCATTGCGCGGGACTGTCCAGGAAGCAATAATGCAGAACCGTGTTGTTGACCCACTTTACGTCCAGTTGCCGGACCAGCCTGAGCCGGTTGGGCTGGATCCCGGGCTCCATCTCGCGCTGAGGCCGGGCCGGGGCGTTGCAATGGCCAAGAATGGGGACCTTGTAAGGCTCGGATTTTTGAGATTTCGCTTTGGTTTTTGCGCGCGCCATGACGCTTCTCCTCGTAAAACACGGAGCGCCTTGGGGCAAAAACGGGTGCAGCGGTGTCAGGCGCCCTGGCGTCGGCCTGTGCCGACAGGTGCGCACCAGCCTGCCAAATGCGCCCGGCTGTGCCCAGTCAGGGATACGTGACCCTGGGGCACTTTGCGCCTGAAGCGGGGTGCGCGGCGGGGTGTGCCGTTTCCCGGCTTGAGTCGTCAAAAGGCTCTGGAGCGCGCGGCGCAGACCTGTCGCCGCCGCTGCTTTGGCCCCCGACTCGCCCCTGCTTTGGCCCCCGACTGGCCCCCGACTGGCCCCCGACTGACCCCCGACGGGCCAATGACTGGGGCCAATGACTGGGGCCGATGACTGGGGCCGATGACTGGGGCGGATGACTGCGCGCCGGGGCCGCGCTCAGGCGAGCATAAGAAGCGGGCTTTCAATATTCTCGGCGATGGATTTGAGGAACTCTGCGCCCAGGGCGCCGTCGATGACCCGGTGATCCACGGACAGTGTGACCGACATCACCGTGGCCACACTCAATTCACCATCCGCACCAACCACGGGTTTCTTGACACCCGCACCCACGGCCAGGATCGAGCCATGCGGCGGGTTGATCACCGCGTCAAAGTTGTCGATGCCATACATGCCGAGGTTGGAGATCGCGAAGGAGCCGCCCTGATATTCATGGGGCGCCAGCTTGCGGTCGCGCGCGCGCCCGGCAAGATCTTTCATCTCCGCCGACAGGGTCGAGAGCGACTTTTGATGCGCATCGCGCAGCACCGGCGTAAAGAGTCCGCCTTCGATGGCCACGGCGACGGCAACGTCGGAGGGTTTGAGCTTGAGGATCCGGTCTCCGGCCCAGACCGCATTGGCCTCCGGCACGGCCTGCAGCGCCAGGGCGCATGCCTTGATGATGAAGTCGTTGACGCTGAGCTTCACGTCGCGCGCCGCGAGCGACCCGTTGAGCTCACCTCGGAATTTCAGCAGCGCATCCAGCCGGATATCCCGGCGCAGGTAAAAGTGCGGGATGGTCTGTTTCGCTTCGCTCAGCCGCGCGGCGATGGTCTTGCGCATGCCATCCAGCGGGACCTCTTCGGTCTCGCGGTCCGCGTAGATCTTTGCCACGGCGTCCGCCGATGGGCCTGCGGGGGCGGGGCGCGCCGCCGGTTGCGCGGCAGCGGCCGCCACGGGCGCCGGGGCACGGGTAGGGGCAGGGGCCGCGCTGGCGGCTTCGACATCGGCTTTCACGATGCGGCCACGCGGGCCGGTCCCGGACAGTTGCGACAGATCGAGCCCTTTCTGGGCGGCGATCCGGCGCGCCAGAGGTGAGGCAAAGACCCGGCTGCCATCCGTGCGGTCGGGGGCCGCGGGCGCCGCGGGGGCCGAAGAGGAGGCCGGTGTGGAGGAGGCGGGTGCGGAGGGGATGGGTTTGGAGGGGGCGGATGCCCCCGACGCGGGCGAGGGTGTGGCCTCCGCAGGAGGCTCACCCGAGCTCGCCGCCACCGCCGCGGGCGCGCCCGCGGCCCCAAGATCCGCGACACTCTCGCCGTCATCGAGCAGAACCGCAATCGGTGCGTTCACTTTCACACCTTCCGTGCCTTCGGCCACAAGCAGCTTGCCAACGATCCCCTCGTCGACCGCCTCAAATTCCATGGTGGCCTTGTCGGTTTCGATTTCCGCCAGAAGATCGCCCGAGGTGACCGTGTCGCCTTCCTTGACGAGCCATTTTGCCAGCGTGCCTTCCTCCATGGTCGGCGACAGGGCGGGCATGAGGATTTCTATGGGCATGCGCGGCTCCTTAACGGTAGGTCACGGATTTGACGGCCGAGATCACCTCATCGGTGTTGACCAGGGCGAGCTTTTCCAGATTGGCCGCGTAGGGCATCGGCACGTCCTTGCCGCAGCAATTGATCACCGGAGCGTCCAGCCAGTCAAAGGCCCGCTCCATGATCGTCGCGGACAGGTGGTTGCCGATCGACGCGACGGGCCAGCCTTCTTCGACCGTGACGCAGCGGTTGGTCTTCATCACCGAGGCCAGCACGGTGTCGTAATCCAGAGGCCGCAGGCTGCGCAGGTCGATCACTTCGGCGTCGATCCCCTCGCCAGACAGGGCCTCGGCGGCCTCCATCGCATAGGTCATGCCGATGCCAAAACTCACAATGGTTACGTCGCTGCCGGCCCGTGCAATGCGCGCCTTGCCAAAGGGAATGGTGAAATCCTCAAGCTGGGGCACATCGAAGCTCTTGCCGTAGAGGATCTCGTTTTCGAGGAAAACGACCGGGTTGGGATCCCGGATCGCGCTTTTCAGAAGGCCCTTCGCATCCGCGGCGGTATAGGGCATGGCGACCTTCAGGCCCGGCACATGGGCATACCAGGCGGCGTAGTCCTGGGAATGCTGCGCGGCCACGCGCGCTGCCGCGCCATTGGGCCCCCGGAACACAATGGGCGAGCCCATCTGACCGCCCGACATGTACAGCGTCTTGGCGGCCGAATTGATGATCTGGTCAACCGCCTGCATGGCAAAGTTCCAGGTCATGAACTCGACAATCGGCTTCAGACCGCCCCAGGAGGCCCCCACGCCAATGCCGGCAAACCCGTGTTCCGTGATCGGCGTGTCGATCACCCGTTTCGCCCCGAATTCGTCCAGCAGGTTTTGGGTGATCTTGTAGGCGCCCTGATACTCGGCAACCTCTTCGCCCATCACAAAGACCGTCTCGTCGCGGCGCATCTCTTCGGCCATGGCGGCGTTGAGCGCCTCGCGCACGGTCATCTTCTGCAGCGCGGTGCCCTCGGGCCAGTCCGGGCTGGTATCGGGCGCGGGCGGCGCGGCTGTCGCAGGCGTCTGGGCCATGACAGGTGCGGATGTTTCGGTCGCGGCGCCCAAGATCGAGGCGGGGGCCGAGTCGGGGGCCGAGTCGGGGGCCGCACCAGGGACCGCACCAGAGGCCGCCGGCGATACCGCGATATCCGCCGCCGTTTCGCCATCGTCCAGAAGCACGGCAATGGGCGTGTTGACCTTGACGCCTTCGCTGCCCTCCGCGACGAGGATCCTGCCCAGCACGCCTTCGTCGACCGCTTCGAACTCCATGGTCGCCTTGTCCGTTTCGATCTCTGCCAGGATGTCACCGGAGGCGACCGTGTCGCCTTCCTTGACCAGCCATTTCGCCAGTGTGCCTTCCTCCATCGTGGGGGACAGCGCGGGCATCAGTATCTCAATCGTCATCGCGTCTCTCCTCGCTCACGCATCCGCCGGAACATCGGCGAGGATGTCGGTCCAAAGCTCTTCCGGCGCCGGCTCGGGGCTCTCCTTGGCGTAATCGGCCGCCGCGTTGACGACCGCCTTGATGCTCTTGTCGATGGCCTTCAGATCCTCCTCGGTGGCATGGCCCCCGGTCAGGAGAAGATCGCGCACATGTTCGATCGCGTCCTTCTCTTCGCGCACCTTCTGGACCTCCTCGCGGGTCCGGTACTTCGCCGGGTCCGACATGGAATGGCCGCGGTAGCGGTAGGTCTTGACCTCAAGAATATAGGGGCCCTTGCCCGCGCGGCAGTGTTTCACCGCCTTCACGCCGGCGGCCTTGACGGCCAGCACGTCCATCCCGTCGACCGCCTCGCCGGGAATGCCAAAGGCCGCGCCCCGGGTGTAGATATCCGGGCTCGACGTGGACCGCTCTTGCGCGGTGCCCATGGCGTAATGGTTGTTCTCAATGACAAAAATCACCGGCAACTTCCAGAGCGACGCCATGTTGAAGGTCTCGTAGACCTGGCCCTGGTTGGCCGCGCCATCGCCGAAATAGGTAAAGGTCACCCGGTCAGTGCCGAGATACTTGTCGGCAAAGGCCAGGCCCGCGCCCAGCGGCACATTGGCACCGACAATGCCGTGACCGCCATAGAAGTCTTCTTCGGTCGAAAACATGTGCATCGACCCGCCCTTGCCCTTGGAGAGCCCGCCGATCCGCCCCGTCAGTTCCGCCATCACGCCATCGGGCGTCATCCCGCAGGCCAGCATGTGACCGTGGTCGCGATAGGTGGTGATGCGCTTGTCGCCCTCTTCCGCGGCGGCCTCAAGCCCGACAACCACCGCCTCCTGACCGATATAGAGGTGGCAAAACCCCCCGATCAGCCCCATGCCGTAAAGCTGGCCGGCCTTTTCCTCGAACCGGCGGATCAGCAACATGTCCTTGTAAAAGGCCGTCAGTTCGTCGGCAGAGATATTGGCTTTCTTGGCGGGTCTTCGGGCGGCCATCGCGTATGCTCCCCTCGGCAACAGAATAGTTCAGCGTTAAACTATCTCCGTCATGAGGTCCAGAAGGCGCAACTCGGCAGGCCCCCGAATGCGCGACGATCATCCGAAAATGTGATGCAGAGCGGTGACGGGATCAGCGGATCACCAGTTCATCAGCGCGCAACAGGCCCAGAACCGAACGCGCCTGCTCGTCGAGCAGATCAAGATCGAGATAGGTGTCCGACAGACGCTGCGTGAGATTGTCCATGCGCGCCACATCCGCCTGCAGACGCGCCAGATCCGTGCGCAGGGCCTGCGCCTCGGCGGCGATTTCCACCCGCCGGAACAGCCCGAAATCACCCTGCACGGCCGCAAAGGTGAAATAGATCCCCAGCGCGAAGGCGAGGGTGAAATAGATCAGAGCCCCAAATGACGGACGGGTGTTGCGTGGACCGCTCATTGCCTTAGTGCCTTGCCGCTCGATGCCTGCCCGTTGTTCGGGCCTGTCCGGACTATCGCACAGCCGATTCGCCTTGTGAATCCCCTAATTTCAGGGACTTCACAACAATTCGAGCGCATCGCGCGCGCGCCGCGCCCTGCTTCTTTCTTTTTTCAAATACCCCGCGCCGCAGGCATGCCGCTGTTGCGGCATTCAGCCCGCGATCGAGGCGGCGTGAATGCTTTTGACAGCCTGTCCCAGCATCGCGTCAAAATCGGCATCGCTCTGCTGGGCCGACAGCCCCTCGGTCAGCGCGCGCGAGAAACTGGCAATCATGCCGCGGTTCCCGGCCAGTTTGTCATTGGCCTCGTCACGGCTGTAACCGCCCGACAGCGCGACCACCTTGAGCACTCGGGGATGATCGATCAGCGCGGCGTAGGTGTTGGCCACGGCAGGAAGCGTGAGCTTGAGCATCACGATCTGCCCGTCGGGCAGGGCGTCGAGATGGGCCAGGATCTCGCCCTTCAGCATCTCTTCCGCCTCGGCCTTGTCGGGGATCGAAATCGTCACTTCGGGTTCCAGGATCGGCACCAGCCCATGCGCCCAGATCTGCGCGCCGATGTCGAACTGCTGATCGACAATGGCCTTGATCCCCACCGGATCGGCCGCATCGATGACCGACCGCATTTTGGTGCCGAACATGCCCTTGGCCACGGCGCGCGTCAGCGTGTCGTCCAGCCCCGGGATCGGCTTCATCAGTTTCACGCCGTGCTCGGGCTCCATCAGGCCCTTGTCGACCTTCAGGAACGGCACGACATTGCAGGTTTCCCACAGATAGGCGCCTGTGGGCGTGCCCGCGACCTCGCGGTCCATGGTCTGTTCAAAAAGGATCGCGCCGACTATATGATCGCCGGAAAAGGCCGGAGACTGGATGATCCGCGCGCGCATGGCATGCATGAGATCGAACATTTCGGTGTCTGAGCCATAGGCATCCTCGCCGATCCCATAGAGCCGCAGGGCTTTCGGGGTCGAGCCGCCGCTTTGATCCAAAGCTGCAATGAAACCCTGACCTTGGGAGACTTTTTCGGTCTGAGTGGGATGGGGCATTTGGGCAAACTCCGCCAGAGGTTGGTCCGGCGTGACCACCGGACGAGGGGTGTCGCGCCCGGTTTAGGCGGTTGCCCGGGCGGTGGCAAATGCGTTGGCGCTAACGCTTTGGCAATGCGCAACAATCGCGCAAAAAGTGCCGTGTTATTGAAGCCGGGCCGGTAAATCCTGCTGGATCCAGTCCCGCAAAACGCCGTTGTCCAGCGCGCCGGCCTCTTGTGCCCAGGCCTGCGCGTCGCCGCGCAGCCGCATCGTTTCGGTGATGTCGTCGCGCATCGCCGCGCCGGATGCGTCCCCGGCCGCAGCCGCCATGGCCGCCCAGTAATAGGCCGCCCGATACGACCGGAAGCGGTCCGTGCCGTTCAGAAAGCCGCGTGCGGCCAGGCGCATCTGCAGGACCGAGCCATAGAGCGCCGGATCAGGGCCCGCCGGGGTCGCGTCGCTTTGCAAGGCCATCATCGTGTCATAGCTGGTGGCCCGCTCCACCCGGTCCAGAACCGCCAGACCGCCGGGGTAGTTCAGCCCTGCGGCGCGCAGTGCATGGCCATAGGCGGTGTCGGGATCGCTCTGCGCCAGCGCATCCGCGACCAGATATGCGGCCTCTCCATTGCCCTCGCGGGAGGCTTTGGCCAGCAGCGTCAGGCCCTGGTTGGTATTGCGCGGCGCGCCGATCCCGGTCAGCAGCGCGCGGCCCAGCGACACGGCGTCGGCGGGGGTCTCTTCGCTGTTCAGCGCGGCCTGCAGATCGCTCACCGGGATCACTCGGGTGAGCTGGGGCGCCCGATGGCTCACCACCGGGCTCAGCGCATCAAAGAAGGCGGGGAAATTCGCGGTGCTGGTCTCGTCGATGCGAAAGGGCGGTCTGGCAATTTGGGTGGCCAGAACGACACGGCGGTTGCCCTCGGCGAATCCCTTGGCCACGGCACCGGCCTGTGCCGCAAAGCGCTGTTGATCCGCCGTCATCGGCGCACCGGTTTCCCCGGTGCCATTGGCCTCCTGCAGGGCCTGCATCACCGCGCCGGCCACGATGCCTTGCAAGGTGTCGGGCGACTGAATGTCAGGGGGCAGCAGACGCTGCGCGATGTCCCAGCCGCCGCGATCATCAAGCGTCACGTGGACCGCGTTCAGATCAAGCGCCGGATGCGGCTCTCCGCGCGCCGGGTCGACGCGAAAGCTGATGTAGTCAGCCTCCAGGACCACCTCGATGGCGGCGACCCGGTCGAGATCGGCGGACAACTCCATCGTCCCGCCGCCAGACGCGTAATCGTAGTGCAGGCCCATATCGACGCGTGGCAGCGTGATCCGGTCAAGCCCCGCGCCCATGCTGACGGCACGTGCGGGCGGGGGCAGACAGCCCAGCCCGACCTCGACCGCGTCCAGGGCGATCTGGGCGCGCCAGGTGCCAGGGTCATCCAGCGGCTGGCCTCTGAGCGCCAGACGCTCGGCCGTCACGACACAGGCATCGGGCGCCATGCCCGGCAGAAACGGGCGGACATCGAGGTCCAGCAACGTCAGACGCGCGCCGATGGGATCAAAACTGATCTGCTGATACCGGATATCAGCAAAGGCGCGGGCCGAGGTCATGGCGAGGTTCAACGCCCCTGTGGCCAGTCGCTCGAAGGTGACGACCTCAAAGAACCGCTGCATGGGGGCGCGCGGCGCCGTTGCCGTGGCAGGGCTGGCGGGCGCTGTGGCGGGGCTTGTGGCAGGGGCTGTGGCGGGGCTTGCGGCAGGGGCTGTGGCGGGGGCTGTGGCCGTGGTTTGGGCGACAGCGGCGGCGGCGGGGAGGGTCAGGCTGAGAGCCAGCCCGGCGGAGCGGAGCGAAAACGAAACCATGGCGCGCGGGTATCCTTCAACACATCAAATGAGGTCCCAACCTAGCCTGATTCGTCTTCGTCCCGCAGACCCGCGGCCTGTTTTGCCCCTCAGGCTGTTTCGAGCGCGGCGACGCCGGGCAGGGCCTTGCCTTCCATCCACTCCAGAAAGGCGCCCCCGGCGGTGGAGATATAGGTGAAGGCGTCTGCCGCACCGGCCTGGTTCAGCGCCGCGACGGTGTCCCCGCCGCCTGCGACCGATGTCAGACCCCCGGCGGCGGTCAGCCGCGCGGCCTCCTTGGCGGCGGCATTGGTGGCCGTGTCAAAGGGCGCGATCTCGAAGGCGCCGAGCGGGCCGTTCCAGATCAGCGTCTTGGCCGTGGCGAGCGTGGCGGCGATCTTGCGCACCGTCTGAGGCCCGGCGTCGAGGATCATTGCATCGGCTGGGCAGGCATCGGCGGGCAGTGTTTCATTGGCGGCACCGGCCTTGAATTCGCGCGCCACGACGATATCGAGCGGCAGGATGATCTCGCAGCCGGCCGACCTGGCCTTGGCGAAAATCTCCTGCGCCGTGCCGGTCATTTCGTGTTCGGCCAGCGAGGTACCGACATCGACCCCCTGCGCGGCCAGGAAGGTGTTGGCCATGCCGCCGCCGATCACCAGATGGTCGACCTTGCCGACAAGATTGCCCAGCAGATCGAGCTTGGTGGAGACCTTGGCGCCGCCCACGACCGCCACGACAGGGCGTTGCGGATCGCCCAGAGCGGCTTGCAATGCGGAGAGTTCGGCCTGCATCAGCCGACCCGCACAGGCGGGCAGACGCCGCGCCAGTCCTTCGGTCGAGGCATGGGCACGGTGGGCGGCAGAAAACGCGTCATTGCAGTAGATGTCGCCCAGAGCCGCGAAGGCGGCGGCCAGCTCCGGATCGTTTTTCTCTTCACCCGGGTAGAAGCGGGTGTTTTCCAGAAGCACAACACCGCCCTCGGCGACGGCGGCAATGGCCGCTTCGGCCGCAGGCCCGCGGCAATCGGCGGCGAAGGTCACCGGCAGGCCCGAGGCAGCTTCGAGCGCCGGGGCCAACGGTTGCAGCGACATCTCCGGCACCACCTGACCCTTGGGGCGTCCGAAATGGGCCAGAAGCACCGGGGTTGCGCCAGCGGCCACGATGTCCCTGAGCGTTGGGACGATCCGGTCGATGCGGGTGGTGTCGGTGATCTGTCCCTCCTCCATCGGGACGTTGAGATCCACACGGGTGAGCACGCGTTTGCCCGAGAGCGCCATATCGTCGAGGGTTTTCCAGGCCATGGGGGTCTCCTTTGCAGGGGCGGAATGGGACAGGACAACTTGCGCGCTTGTTCACCGCTTGCACGGCAGGGGTCAATGCCCCGCTTGGCTTTCCCGCAACTGGGCCTTAGGTATCAGGGAACTGTGACAGGAGAGACCCATGGCCGAGATTAAAGATCCGGAGAACACAATCATCATGGCGCTAAAAGACGGCGACGTGATCATCGAGCTGTTGCCCGATGTCGCGCCCGAGCACAGCGCGCGCATGAAGGAACTGGCGCGGGCGGGCACTTATGACAATGTCTGCTTTCACCGTGTGATCGACGGTTTCATGGCGCAGACCGGCGATGTGAAACACGGCAATATGGAAGACGGGTTCAACCTGCGCATGGCCGGCACCGGCGGTTCGGATCTGTCGGATCTGCCGGCGGAGTTTTCCAAGCTGCCCCATGACCGCGGGACCCTGGGCGCGGCGCGGTCGCAGAACCCGAATTCGGCCAACAGCCAGTTTTTCATCAACTTCAAGGACAACCATTTTCTCAACGGGCAGTACACGGTCTATGGCCGAGTGATCTCGGGGATGGATTTTGTCGATGCGATCACACGCGGCGAACCGCCCGCGAGCCCGGACCGCATGATCAGCGTGAAGGTGGCTGCCGATGCGTAATCTGATTTTGGCCCTGAGCCTTGTGGCCGCCCCTGCGTTTGCCACGGAGCTGGAGATCGAGATTGCCGGGGAAGGGGCCAATGGCACCGTTACCGTTGATCTTTTTGACGATGTCGCACCGGGCCATGTGGACCGGATCACCACATTGGCCAAGGAGGGCGCCTATGACGGCGTCTATTTCCATCGCGTGATCGATGGCTTCATGGCGCAGACCGGCGATGTGGAATTTGCCAAGGAGGGGCAGGATCTGCGCATGGCCGGACGCGGCGGGTCGCAATACCCCGATCTTGCGGCCGAGTTTTCGGATGAGAGCTTTGAGCGCGGCGTGATCGGCATGGCGCGGTCGCAGAACCCGAATTCGGCCAACAGCCAGTTCTTCATCATGTTCGAACCCGCGCCCCATCTGAACGGCCAGTACACCGTGATCGGAAAGGTCACGGACGGCATGGATGTGATCGATGCGATCAAGCGCGGCACCGGCGGCAATGGCGCGGTGGTCGGTGAGCCCGACCGGATGGTCGCGGTCAAAGTGATCGACTGATCCTGACGGACCGGGAGGCCGCCCGCGCGCCGCGGGCGGCAGTGACGCGATGGATATGGATATACCCGCCGCCTCGCCCTCGCCCATAGGGGCGGTGCGCGACACGATAGAGTTCTTCATCCACCTCCTGGTGGGGTTGTCGGCGCTGTCTCCGGTGCTGATCACGCTGCTCTTGCTGATCTCGATCAACGGGCTGGTGATCGGGCGGATGCAGGGCTGGTCTGTCGGAGACTCGCTGTATCATGCCTTTATCAACGCAACGACCGTCGGGTACGGCGACTATCGCCCCACCCGTGGCTGGGCCAAGTTTCTTGCGGTCGTCAACGCCTTTCTCGGCCTGTTGCTGACCGGCTTTTTTGTCGGCGCCGGGGTGTATGCGCTGGAGGTGGCGATGCAGGTGGCGCCAGGGTAGCAGCAGGGTAGCGGCAGGCAGCGGGGACCTGGGTGCGCGTCTGTCCGGGGCCCTGCCGGTTGCGGCGGCGCGGCGGGGTAAACCCCGCCCTACACCCGCATGGTCCGTTGGGGCGCCACTGCACGACTGCCTTGACGCGTTGGGGTGCGGTGCGGCAGGCTCCCACACAGATTTTTTTGTTTGGAATGAGTTGGATGAGACAAACCTTTGGTGTGATTTTGGCGCTCGTGATCTGGGCCGGGGGCGCGCTGGCGGCGACGCAGACGTTTCAGGCCACGATCGAGAATGTTCAGGGGAGCGCGGATCTCCTGGCCGAGGTCGGGATCCTGTCCGGCGGGACGCTGACGGCGACCTTTACCATCGAGGTGGATCAGAGCGTGCCAACGGACCTGCGGACCGGGTTCGACCAGCGCCTGGACACCTATGTTGCGTTTGAGCTGGACGGCATCGCCACCGCTCCGGCGGCGAATGCCAGTGATCATCGCCTGTTCACCCGAGACGCCGAGCCCGGACAATTGGCGAAGGATACGGTCCAGATCTCTTCCAACCCTCGAAGCACGGATCCCGCGGCATTCTTTTCCTTGTCGCTGACCTCATCCGCGACACCGGAGTCCTGGGACAGGTCCGCGCCAATCACGGCGGATCTGTTGAACGGGTTCACGGACGACAGATTCTCTTTCATCAAATACATCGGTACCACCCAGGCCTCGCTGTCGAGCAACAAGATCAGCTATGTCGCAGTGCCGACCGTGCCGCTGCCGGCCTCGGCGGTCTTCCTGCTCACGGGTCTGGGGATCATGCGGATCCGGTGGCTTTGGCGGGGCGCCGGCCCACGCAGCGCCGGCGCCTGAGACCCGCATTACAGCGCCGCGCCGGACAGGTCAGCCAAAGAAAAACGCCGCGGGCGGGACCCGCGGCGCTTGTAATGTGCGTTCGGAAGCGGTCAGCCGTCGGAGGAGGGCGCAGCCGGAGCCGCAGCGCTTGGCGGGACCGGCGACGCCTTGCCACCGCGACCCTGCGTGAGCGGGTCGTCCTGACGCTGCACGGATCCTTCGAAATGCGCACCGCTTTCGATCGCGATCGTCTTGTGGATGATGTCGCCTTCGACACGGGCGGTCGCGGTCAGGCGCACCTTGAGGCCCCGCACGCGGCCGACGATGCGGCCATTGACGACAACGTCGTCAGCGGTCACTTCGCCCTTGATCGTGGCGCTTTCGCCAATCGTCAGCAGATGCGCGCGGATGTCACCTTCGACGGTGCCTTCGACCTGGATGTCGCCGCTGGTCTTCAGATTGCCGGTGATGTGGAGATCGGACGACAAGACGGATGCCGGCGGTTTTGCCTTGGGCGGTTGCGGCTTGAAATCTGCCTGCCGCGGCGGAGGCGCCTTCTCGGGTGCGGAAGCAGGTGCGGGCTTGTCGCCGTCTGGGCCTTTGGCGCCGGGCTCGTTGATCTTGCTCTTAGAAAACATTTTTCGCAGCCTTGATGTAGGTCATGGGATTGACGGGAGAACCGTTGACACGGACTTCGTAGTGCAGATGCACACCCGTCACACGTCCGGAGGCTCCCATATCACCAATCCGGTCGCCACGCGAGACCCTTTGCCCAACCTGAACGCGAATTTTGGACAAATGCGCGTAGCGTGTTTCGATCCCGAAGTCGTGTCGGATTGTAATCATCCGGCCATAGCCGGACTGCCAGCCCGCCTTGACCACCACGCCTTCGCCGGTCGAATAGATCGGCGTGCCGTTGGAGGCCGCAAAATCCACACCCTTGTGCATCCGCCGCCCGCCGGTCTTGGGATCACGCCGGTAGCCATAGCCACTGGTGAAGCGGAAGGCGTCCTTGACCGGGGAGGCGAAGGGCGCCTTGGACGCCGCGATCCGGTAGATGTTGAGCGTGTCCATATGCTGCAGCGCACGGTTGGCGCGGATCTCGTCGGGGCTGGGCTCTTCGCCACGGGTGGAAAAGCTCAGCGGAGTCAGCGGGCCGCCCTGGCCGGAATAGCCGCGCCGGACCTGTTCTATGATCCGCTCCGGCGGCAGGCCGGCGGCGCGGAACATCTTGTCCAGAGGGGTGACGGAGATCTCCATCGCCTCTTCGATCTTGCGGAAGATCTGGTCGTTGCGGTCCTGAAGCAGATCCAGTTCGCGTTCCAGATCATCGGCGCGCGTCAGGGCCTGTGAAGCATCGGCGCGGATCTGGTCGCGCTCGCGCGCGGTGCGTTCCAGCGCTTCGGCCAGGATATCGGTCGGGGCGCCGCTGCTTTGCACGGCGGCCGGTCTGCGGGCGCCGTCCGCCAGTTCCGCCTCAAGCAGGGCGAGTTCCGAGCGCGCGGTTTCGCGGGCCTTCATCGTATCGCGCAGCGTGGCCTGGATCACATCGATGCCGGTTTCCAGCTCGATGCGCCGTGTCTCGGACGCCAGAAGCTCTGACTGCATGGCCGAGATCTGTACCAGCGCGGCGTTGAACCGTTCCTGCGCGGCAACCGCTTCTTCGGCGCGCGCATCGCGATGCACGGAGAGGGCATCGAGCCGGTCGCGGTAGGTTTCCAGATCCCGTTTGGCCTGTTCGCGGTAGCTGCCTGAGCCCAGGCTGTCCATGACCACAATCGCCGTCGCCAGGATCGCCCAGCAGAGCACCGCACCGCCAACCGCATAGGCGGCCATTTGGGTGGCGGGTCTGAGGCGAATGTAGCGGGTATCGGTATCCGATTTCAGAAAGACACGGCGTTCTGGGAACCACGGTTCCATAAGCCGGTTGAATTTTACAGCCAGACGCTTGAACACGCTGTTTTTCCTGTCCCATCCCACAAGGCGCGCGGCCCGTTCAGTTGTGAGATCCGGCACGCCCTGAGTTCGGTGCTTACTTGGACCAAGCTCTCGGAGCAATATCATTGTGTTAGGTGATCAGCCAATGAGGTGAAATTGTGGTTTTTGAGCAAATTATCGCCTGTCCGGCAACCGGTCTTCGCGGCGTTTGCGACCGACCACGGCCGGGCGTTTACCGACCGGACCGCGCGGCGTCGCCCGCCAGGGGCCAGTAGAAATCCGGAGGCAACCCGGCCTCGGCGCGCTTCTCGTCGTTGAAGGGCGGTTTGAGGGCGCCGTGGAAGTACTGGCGCACCAGCCCGTGGAACGTGTCCTTGGGATCGCTGTCGTGGCGCCCGCACAGAAAGTGGAACCATTTCGATCCATAGGCAACATGCGCAACTTCTTCGGCGTAGATCGTGCGCAGCGCCGCGACGGCCTGATCCGCCTTGGCGCGTTCGAAGATGGCGATCATGCCCGGCGTGACATCGAGCCCACGGGCCTCAAGCACCATCGGAACGACGGCGAGCCGACCCATCAGGTCATCGACGGTGTCTTCGGCAGCGCGCCACATCCCGGCATGGGCCGGCAGCGCGCCGTAGTGGCTGTCCAGGGCTTCAAGACAGTCGCAGATCAGATTGAAATGTTTGGATTCTTCGTCCGCGGCCTTGACCCAGTCATCATAAAAGCCTGCCGGCATCTTCACATCGGTGAACCGGGCGAGGATGTCCCAGTGCAGATCCACCGCGTTGAGCTCGATATGGGCCACCGCATGCAAAAGCGCGATCCGCCCGGCGGGGCTGCCGGGTTTGCGTTTGGGCACGTCGCGCGGGTCGCGCAATTCCGGGGCAGCCGGGCGCGCCGGGCGCAGCGGCGGGGCGGCCACGCCAATCGGGGGCAGTTCGCCCCGGTCCCGCGCCGCGAACCACGCGGCAGCATATTGGCGTGACAGCGCAGTCTTGGCCCGACCGTCCGCCGTGGTCAGCACGTCGGTGGCCATCTCGGCCAGGGGACGCAGCAGGGGGTCGGTCATGCGGTGGTCCGGGTCATACGAAATCGAGGTCCGGGCTCACCACGAACTGCGAGACAATTTCGGGCTCGGCCCGCGCAACCAGCCGTGGTGCGACCAGTGGGGCGAGGGGGGTGTATTCGGCGATCCCGTAGGTGGTCAAGGTCAGGTCCTGTGTCTGGGCATCGATATCGAACTCGGTCCAGCCAACGGTGTGCGCAGAGACATAATCCCTTTGCAGCAGGGTCGCATCGATCAGCCCGTCGGCCGCGGCCAGATTGTCGTCGAGCCCGAGCGGATCCAACCCCTGCGGGAT
This sequence comes from Pseudomonadota bacterium, assembly GCA_039179965.1. Classification (GTDB taxonomy): domain Bacteria; phylum Pseudomonadota; class Alphaproteobacteria; order Rhodobacterales; family Rhodobacteraceae; genus Marinibacterium. Next base: position 6,195 of record JBCDEC010000003.1, on the reverse strand, counting down.
CAGAAACGTGTCGTTGTAAAACGCCGTGAGAAAGTCATCGCGGTCGTTGATCGCATCATCAGGATCCGGCGCCACCGGCAGGCGCAGGTACTGCAACGTCTCGCGCAGTGAAATCTGACCGTCGAAGAGACCGAGGCCGATGGCCGTCAGACCGGCGCCGGGCCAGAAGCCGACCGACCCGGTCGTGATCTCCCACATGTCCGTGGCGATCTGCGGGCCGCCCGGTTCCGTCGTATAGGTGATGTTGTTGACGAATGTGCCGTGGATATCGGCGGCCACGAACACGACGTTGGAGATGTCTTCGTCTTCGATGAACTGGAGCAATTCGGTGCGTTCGGCCTGATAGCCGGACCAGGGGTCATTGGCATAATCACCAAGATCCTGAATCGGCTCGGGCGTGTGGATGAATTTCCAGGTCACGCCGTCGTCTTCCGCCGCCACCAGATCGGCCTTGAGCTGGTCCAGTTGCGCCGCGCCCAGAAGCGTGCGGCCGGGATCAAAGCTGGCGTCCAGGAACGCCTCAATCTCGGCGGCGTCCTGTGCGGCGTCACCGCTGAGATCCACCGGATCGATCTGCGCATCCCGAAAGCTGCGCTGGTCGATCACGAAGATTGCCGCGTCCTGACCGTAGGTCTGGCTGCGGTATAGATCGCGCTCTCCGGCGGTCGCGGGATCGCCGGTTTCGCCATAGAAACGGTCTTCGATCGGGTGGTATTCCTGAAACACCTGCAGACCGTTTTCGTAAGCGTCTGTGTCATTGACAAAGCCCGAGGTTTCGGGCGTGCGGTCTTCGGTCCCGGCCCCTGCGCCACCGGCGAAATTGTCAAAGACTTCGTGGTCGTCAATCATCGCAAAGACGGGGACTTCGGCTTTGACATCGGCCCAGAAGTTCACACCGGCGCGTTCGCCGTAGACCTCCTGATATTTGCCGCGCAGCCCGGGAATGTCGGTGGTGGCCGGACCGGCCGGGCTGGGCACATCGGCATAGACCGTGTCGCCCAGAAACACCATGAATTCGAGCCCCGCCTCATCCATGTTGGAGATCGCCGCATAGGGGGCCGCGTCTCCGCGCCAATCCCCGGTGACACCAAAAGTCAGGCCATTGTGACCGGTGTCATGTGCCGTCGAAAAACTGCCATAGGCGATGCTGCCGGCCGCGTCACTCACGCGGTAGACGTAGTCTGTTCCCGGGTCCAACCCGTCGAACGTGACCTTCACCGGGCGGTTGGGATTCTTGACCTCGGCCTTGGCCACCGCCACTTGCTGCAACCCGTCACCGGTGTCGATGTAGACCCGAAAGGTGACGTCTCCGAGCTCCAGACTGCGGGTCCACAATGTGGCTCTGTCAGAGGAGACATCGCCCGAGGCAATGCCTTCGGGCAAGGTTGTTGCGTGCATGGCTGGCATTTTGGACCTGTCGTTGTTTAGGCCCCGCTGGGGCTGCGGCCAGCCTAGCAGGGTATGCCGTCAGATCCATCCCTCACGCGCGGCCTTCCCGGCGCCCCGGCGCAGGGACGACGCGCCGGTCAGTTGAGCGCCTGAACCGCCTCGAGCACCGCGTCGACATGGCCGGGCACCTTCACCTTGCGCCAGACCTGAACGATGCGTCCGTCGGCATCGATCACGAAGGTGGCCCGTTCAATTCCCATGTAGGTCTTGCCGTACATCTTCTTTTCGACCCAGACGCCATAATCCTCGCAGGTGGTACTGTCTTCGTCCGACAGCATCACTGTTTTCAGATCGTGTTTTGCGACAAATTTGTCATGACTTTTGATACTGTCCTTGGAAATCCCAAAGACTTGTGCCCCGGCGTCAGCAAACTGCTGCAATTCTTCGGAAAATCCGATGGATTCCTTGGTGCATCCCGAGGTATCATCACGGGGATAGAAAAACAAAACAACGGCGGAGCCGCGCAAATCGCTTAATGTGATTGTGCCACCGCCATCGCGAGGCAACGTGAAGTCGGGTGCTGTGTCATGGGCATCCAGCATAGGGATCTCCGGGTCCTGAGTAGTCGTATCGTCCACCGATGTGCGGGCGAAGGGTAGTGCAGGCGCAGCCGGAGTAAACCCCGTGTCCCGGGGTTCCGTCAAAGCTCGGACGGATCGGGGTGCAAAACCCTGGGCGCAGGGATGCCTGTGCCGGGGCCAGCCGAGGCCGTCCGGGCGCGGTGGGATCCGGTCAGGGTGCCGATTTGGTCAAGGCTACGGTGCGGCCGGGCAGAAAGGACGGGGATTGGGCGCGGAGAGGCCAACGCCAGGATCATCGCAGGGTGATGATCCGGACCCGACCGCAGCGGCGGGAGGAGACGGGGCTCCGCAGGGAGCGCCCGACGCAGGGCCTGTATCCGCACCGGTGTTGCAAGCTGAGTCCCAAGCCCCGTCTCAAGCCCCGTCCCAAGTTCCGTCTCAAGCGGAGGCTCAACCGGCGTCGGACGCTGACCCCGCAGTGTTGGCCGACGCTGTGCCTGACGCGCCACCTGATGGGCGGCTTGCGGCGGACGCCAAGCAGTTGGCGGAGTCGCCGCTGACAGATCCGGGCACCGAGATCGACGCGGTCTCCGTCGAAACGGCCCGCAGCAAAGCGCGCCGGGCGCGGTCGCCGCGACAGGCCGCCCGGCGCGGATCGCGCGGCACCTGGCTGGCCCGGACAGTGTTTCGCCAGACCTGCCGGCTGGCCTTGATCGCGGCTCTGGCCGCGCTGCTGGGAACGATGTTTCTGGGCCAGACACTTACCGCACCCGAATGGGTGCGCAGCGCCATCTCAGCCAAGATCGAACAATCGCTTCCGGGCCAGAAAGTGGCCTTTGGAGAGATGAATTTTGTCATGGGCAACGGCTGGCGGCCCCGCGTTGGCGTCAGCAACCTGAGGCTGACGGATGCGGACGGGCGCATCGTCGCCGAATTGTCGCGCGCCGAGGCCAGCCTGGCCATGCGCCCGTTGATGAGCGGCACGCTGGCGCCGAAGAAGATCACGCTGACCGGCGCGCGCGCGCATCTTGGCCGCGCCAGAAACGGCCAGATCTCGCTCGACTTCGGGGCCGACGGTGGTCTGGCGCAAGAGGCCGAAACCCTGCCCGCGCTGATCGAGCTGTGGGAAGAGCAATTGTTGCGCCCGCCGCTGGACGCGCTCACCGAATTCGAACTGACCGCTGTCACGCTGCAATATGACGATGTGCAATCGGGCCGCAGCTGGACCGTTGATGACGGCCGGCTGATGCTGGAGCGGGACGGCGACACTCTGAGGGTGTCCACCGGGCTCAATCTCCTGTCCGGTCGCAGCTATGCCGCGCAGGTGCAGGGCAGCTACACCAGCTCAATCCGCTCACGCGCCGCTCAGTTCGGCGTCGAGATCACGGACATGGCCGCCGAAGACATTGCCACGCAGACCCCGGCTCTGGGTTGGCTCGCGCCCCTGAAGGCACCGATTTCCGGCGCCCTGCGCGGCGGATTGACCGCCGAGGGCGAAGTTGAGCCGCTCAATGCCACGCTGCGCATCGGCGCAGGCTCGCTGCAGCCGACCGATGAAACCCGTCCGATCCCGTTTACCAAAGCGCTGGCCTATCTCACCTTTGACCCAGAGGCCGAAACCCTGCGATTTCAGGAGCTGACAATCGACAGCGCCTGGGGCGGTGGCACGGTCGAGGGCACGGCCTGGCTGGCCGGGGTGGAACAGGGACGACTGGATGGGCTGGTCGGCCAGTTCACGGCGCGCGCGCTGACGCTCAACCCGGGGGATGCCTATCCGGCGCCGCTGACCCTGGCCGGTGCTCAGGCGGATTTCCAGCTGCGGCTGGACCCTTTCGAGCTGACCCTGGGCGAGGCGGTCATCGTCGATGCCGAAGACCCGGCCCATCCCTTCCGGCTCAATGGCCGCGTGGCAGCCGTGGCGGAGGGGTGGACCTATGCGCTCAACGGGCGACTGGAGCAGATCACGACCACGCGGCTGTTGGAGATCTGGCCCTCCCCAGCGCTGGTCAAACCCCGGATCTGGGTCAACAAGAACGTGCGTGCGGGTCGTATCCTCGATCTCGACCTGGCACTGCGCGGGGCTCCGCTGGATCGGGCGCCGCAGGTCTATGTGGATTTCGCCTTTGCGGAGGGAGAGGTCACGTTCTCCCCGAACATGCCGCCGATCACCAAAGCCTCCGGAGAGGCCAGTTTCACCGACAACCGCCTGGCGGCCGTGCTGCTCGACGGGCAGGTGGTGCCGGAGGACGGCGGCGCGCTGGATGTGGCGGGATCATCCTTCATCGTGCCGGATGTGGCCGCCAAACCCAGCACCCCCGCCGTGGTGCGGATCCAGGGGCAGGGCACCCCCACGGCGGTGTTGTCGCTGCTGAACCGTAAACCGCTCAGCGTGCTGGAGCCAACGGGCCTGCCGGTTGGCCTCGCCGACGGCACGCTGCAGGTCGCCGGGACACTGGCGCTGCCCATGCAGCCGAAGGTCCTGTTGAGCGACATGGAGTTCCACGCCAGCGGGGCGCTGGAAGACATTCGCAGCACTGTGCTTGTGCCCAACCATGTCCTCGATGCACCGCGTCTGGCCGTCTTTGTCGACAACGACGGGGTAGAGATCTCGGGCGAAGGGGCCATCAGCGATGTGCCGGGCCAGTTCACCTGGCGGCAACCGCTGGGCCAGCCCGGCCTGGGCAGTCAGGTGACCGGCAAGGTGGAACTCTCCCCCAGGACGTTGCAGACCTTCAACGTGGGTCTTCCGGAGGGCTATGTCAGCGGGCAGGGCTGGGGTGACATCACGCTGGATCTGGGCGGCGGCGCGCCGCCCCGTCTGGCGCTGCGCTCGGATCTGGACGGGGTTGCGCTGGCCGTGCCGCCGCTGGGCTGGCGGCTCTCACGAGGGCGAACCGGTGTGTTTGAGGCCGAGATTGCGCTGGGACCGCAGCCCACGGTGGAGCGGCTGGCGCTGTCGGGCGCCGGGCTTGATCTGAGCGGACGAGTTCTGACCCGGCCCGGTGGCGGGTTCGACCGGGCCGTCTTTGACCGGCTGCAGCTGGGCGGCTGGCTCAATGTCAGCGGAACGCTGATCGGGCGCGGGGCCGGGCAAACGCCGGCCATCGAGGTCTCCGGCGGAGGGCTGAACCTGGCACAGGCGCAGTTCGGCCAGGGCGGTGCCGCCGGCGGGCCGCTGAAGGTGACGCTGGACCGGTTGCAGATCGCCGAGGGGCTGGCGCTGACAAATCTGCGCGGAGATCTGACCACCCGGGGCGGCCTCCAGGGCCAGTTCACCGGGCAAATGAACGGCGGCACGGCGCTTGCGGGGCAGGTGGCCCCGGAGAGCGGGCGCACGGCGGTGCAGATCACATCGGCGGATGCCGGCGGCCTGTTTCGCGATGCGGGGATCGTCAAACAGGCGCGTGGCGGGGATCTGACGCTGACGCTGCGCCCGGCACCCGAGGCGGGGAGCTTTGATGGCACGCTGCGCGTCACCAACACCAACGTGCGTGAAGGCTCGGGCATTGGCGCTTTGCTCAACGCGATCAGCCTGGTGGGGCTGATCGACGAGCTGGCCGGAAACGGTCTGGTCTTCAACGAAGTTGATGCCGAATTCCGCCTTTCGCCCACGCGGCTCAGCCTGCTGAGCGCCTCGGCGGTGGGGCCATCCGTGGGCGTGTCGATGGACGGCATCTACGATCTGGCCTCGGCGACGCTGGATATGCAGGGCGTTTTGTCGCCGCTTTATGCTCTGAATGTGATCGGCTCGGTGATGACCCGGAAGGGCGAGGGGCTGATCGGTTTCAATTTCCGTCTTGAGGGGTCGGCGAAGGATCCCAAAGTCTCGGTCAATCCGCTGTCCGCCCTGGCGCCGGGGTTTCTGCGGGAGGTGTTCCGCGAACCCGCGCCCGCCGTCAGCAAGTCACGCACCGCCGAAGAGGACGCACCCTTTGAGGCCGATCCGGCGCAAAGCGTGCCGGAAAAACGCCGGGTGCAGCCGCTGGGCGGTGAGGATCGCTGAGGCGCAGGGCGCGGGCGGGCTTGCATTCTGCGCCGATCCCACGCAAGGGGCCGCGCATGAAGCTGAGCGAATTCGATTTTGACCTGCCCGAAGATCTGATCGCCACGCGGCCCGCGCGGCCGCGGTCTTCGGCGCGGATGATGGTGGCCCGGGGCCGTGCGCTGCGCGACGCCCATGTCTATGATCTGCCCGATGTATTGTACCCCGGCGACCGGTTGGTTC
>JBCDEC010000002.1:0-52525 GCA_039179965.1 Pseudomonadota bacterium | reverse complement strand
CTGACGTGGCTGAGATGCTTTTCGCGGCCGGTGAAGCCACACAAACGGTCGTCGATGACGCGGAAGACGATCTAACGCAGGCACAGGAGGCATTTGCTGCGGCGCAGCGAGACCTGGGGCGTGCATTTGTGTCACTGAATGTGCAGTTGGGCGCCGGCAGCGCCAATGATCGACGCGCATTGGCGTCACCCGGGCTTTAACAAAAATTTAACAATAACAGTCCATTTTTAGGCAGAAACACGCCTGCACGGGCGCCAGAGGTTACGTTTTTTTAGCAACCTCTCGCCTTAGCACTAAGATTGGTGCCAAAGGCGAAAGAAACCGTTGACCAACCCAATGCTGCGCGCGCTAACACGTGGCTATAACCGTCCCGGAGCCGATTATGACCTTTGCTGTACCCCGCCGCGTTCTAATAGTTGTTGAAAACCTGCCCGTGCCTTTGGACCGCCGCGTCTGGCTCGAAGCCACCACATTGCGCGAGGCAGGCTACCATGTATCCGTGATCTGCCCGATGGGCCGGGGATGGAACAAGGAATATGAGGAAATCGACGGGATCCACATCTACCGTCACACCGAGCCGCCGGAGGCGCACTCGGGTGCCTGGGCCTACGCGAAAGAATACTGGCATGCGATCAAGGCCTGGTTCCGCCTGGCCCGTGTGGTCCGCCGTGAACAGGGGTTCGACGTCATTCAGGGATGCAATCCGCCGGATCTGATTTTCCTGCTGGCGCTGAAGTACCGTCTGATGGGCGTGAGATACATGTTCGACCATCACGATGTCTGCCCTGAACTCTTTGCCGCCAAGTTCGGCAAGAAGGGTCTGTTCCACAAGGTTATGCTCTGGTGGGAGCGGTTGAGCTTCATGGTGGCGGACGTGTCCATCGCCACCAACGAAAGCTTTCGCGAAATCGCCATTCGGCGCGGCAAGATGAAATCCAAGGATGTCTTCGTTGTGCGCTCTGCGCCGCGGGTCGAACAATTCGTTCCCGGGCCCGGGGATGAAAGCTACCGTAAGGGTGCCGATACGGTGCTGGGATATGTGGGCGTTATCGGTCAGCAAGAGGGCATGGACCTGCTGCTCGCCGCTCTGGACAACATCGTGAACGTCCAAATGCGCAAGAGCATCCACCTCGTGGTTGTCGGTTTTGGCCCCCATCTGGAGGAGGTCCAGAAGGATGCCACCGAGCGCAATCTGAATGACCACGTGACCTTTACCGGCGCGCTGTATGGCGAGGACCTGCTCAAGGCGCTCAACGTGATCGACATCGGTGTCGCCCCGGACCCGTGGAACGAGATGAACGACATCTCCACGATGAACAAGGTTATGGAGTACATGACACTGCGCAAGCCCGTGGTGCAGTTCGATCTCAAGGAAGGGCGCGCGAGCGCCGGAGATGCGTCGCTGTATGCCGCCGACAACGATCCGGAAGAATTCGCCGCGCGGATCATCGAGTTGATGGATGATCCCGACCGGGCGCGCGCATTGGGCGAGCAAGGCCGCGACCGGGTTCTCACACAATTGTCCTGGCAGCACTCAGTGCCTCATCTTTTGGCAGCCTACGACCGGATTTTCGAACAGAAACCGGCCCCGAAAATGCTGCCAGCGGAGAAGGCACCGACCTAAATGCCGGGTCTTCCGCGAGAACGTCTCAGTTCCGACACGATTTGCACCGGGGCAGAATCTCAGCGACAGCCGGACAACTCTGCGCGTGAATGCTCCCTCAGGTTGTTTTTTATCGGCGCCTTTATTGCGATAGCCGCAGCAACGCCCGGTTTGACCCATGTCGGACCGGGATTGAACACGCTGAGTGAACAGATCGAGACGCTGCCGTCGCGAGTCCCCGATCAGTTTGTTGTCGAAAGCGACAGTAATTTAGCACGTTTTCGTCAGCCATTTACGGAATGGAAACAACAAACGCCTGATAAACCCCAGCAATCATTCAGCTTTTCGACGACGCCGCGCCACAGTATAGCCGCACATTCCAGTGAGTTTATTCCTCAATATTTTTGGGGACGCACACTGGAAAAGGTAAAACTTACAATGGCCAGTACTGAGATTTATGTTTCAGATAGGGACGAACTGCTCGATGCGTTGAAGGCTGCAACCGGAGGTGAGACGATCCGTCTTGCGCCCGGGAATTATGGCGACATCACAATCACGGCCGGAAATCTGAAAGCGTCTGGTGGCGCGTTCGATCCGGGCATCACGATCACGGCTGATGATCCGGCCGATCCACCGGTCATCGAACAACTGGACGCGCGCGGCGTGTCCAATATGACCTTTGATGGTCTGATCTTCGACAACACGCTGGAGCCGGGCGACACCAAGACGACGGCGACCGTCTTTATCCGGGATCACAAGGGCGTCGAGGCCTCCAACGTCGCCATTGTCAACTGCACGGTGCAAGGCGATCCGGTGGATGGCTCCGTCGGGTCGGATCCCAACGATCCGGCAGCCGTCGAAGCCAATGGCGGACTTGCCGAGGGCTACTACGCCGGGCTGGGCATCCGGCTGATGAATGTCTCTGACATCACTTTGGACAACAACGATATCTCCGGACATTACCGGGGTATCGCGGTCGAGAATGCAGACGGGCTGACCGTTCAGGACAACTACGTTCACGACATTCGCAGCGATGCCATGGCCTTTGGCGAAGTGCAGGACGCGCTGATCGAAAACAATACGATTGCCAACATGGTGCCCTGGCGGCACGAGGATGCGAGCTGGGGCGGCGACCACCCGGACATGATACAGTTCTGGACCAGCAATTCCGCGGAAGCCACTGAAAACGTGGTGATCCGAGGCAATGTGATGATGCAGTCCTATTCCGGCGAAGGCACGATGGCGCAGGGCATTTTCATGCGCAATCCGAAGGCCGAGAAGACCCCGAACGATGACACCTTCTACTATCGAAACATCACGATCGAAGACAACGTGATCTACAACTCGCATGTGAACACGATCTATGTGGGCGAAACCCACGGTCTGACCATTGCCGACAACACGTTGTTCCATAACCAGGATCGCGGCACCTCGACCAACACCACGCCGAACATCCGTCTGAACGAGAATTCCACCGGTGTGACCGTGACCGGGAACACCCTGCCCGAAATCACCTGGCAACTGGATCGCGACACCTGGCCCGACGCCTGGGTCATTACCGGCAACACCCTGACCGAGGTGGTCGAAGGCGAGTCCGGCCTTGAAGTTGTGTCCGATGGCGAGGTGATCACCTCTTACGATGCGCTCGAAACGCTGTTTGCCGACAGTATTGCGCGCGCCGCGGGACAATCTTCTTACACGACCGAAGAATATTATGACGGCCGTGGCACCCGCCATGTGTCGACCATCGACGACCGGGGCACCGTGGTGGAAACGACCTCCTACGATGAGGCGGGCAACTTCAGCTGGCACACGTTGACGACGCAGTACGACCGCGACGGCAATGCCACTGTCGAGACGCTGATGCGTGACAATGGCCTGATCGTCGAGACGTCGTTCACCACCGATGGTCTTCCGGTACAGCAGACATTCTACGACACCTCCGATGTCATGAATTACTCGGTGCGCGAACGGGCCTTTGATGAAGACGGGTCGCTGTCGAAAGAATACACCTATGTCGACAATGGCACGGCGACCGAAGCCTATTACGGCGACACGGGCCAGCTTGAGGCGCGGTTCCGCTACGATCCGCAGGACACCGCCTCTTGGGTGACAATGGAAGAAACCTTCCATGACTCCACAGGAAAGCGCGCCAGCATCCTGACCATGCGTGACAACGGCAAGCTGCAGTACAGCACATTCGACGAAAGCGGAGCGCGGGCGTCAAAAGACGTGATCGAGGCAAAAGATGCCGCTGCCTGGCTCGCGGCCCATGACAGCCGCAGTACTGAGTTCTACACGCTCGACGATGCAAGCGGCGCGCTGATACCGGATTGGGATGCGATCAACATTCCCTTTGCGACCGAGACAGCCGCGGATCAAACGCCGGCAGACGGAGAGATGGCGCTGGCTGCGACCACGCCGTATCAGGGCGCGCCTGCAATGCAGATCAGTCGCGATACCCTTGAAGAGGCGCTCGGTCGCTATGTCGTGTTCCGCGCGCTGAGCCAGCGCAATGAGGACGAAGCGCTGCTCCAGCGTAGCCTGGGCGGCGACGAGCCCGCGGTCGACACGGTTTACGTCGACGATTTTGCCTCATCCGAGAGCAGTTTGACCGACGAGGAGCAAAGTGAAGAGGCTTTGGTGCCGGTCTTGGAAGAAACCGCATGAACAAGGCCGGGCGGATATGGTAAAACATGCCCGCCTGGCCTCCAAAGCGCTTGTCGGAATGGTTGTGCGGGGTGACAACCAGAAGGAATTTTTCGCCCGATGATCCGCAACCTTGCCCTCATTGTGTGCCTTGTTTTCGGCATAGCGATCGCACCGGCCCCCGCATCCGCACAATCAATACGTGTCATGCCCGGCGACACGATTGGGCTGGCCGTCGCCGGTCTGCGTGATCTCGACCGCGAAATGCTCATCGACTACGACGGCTATGTCACGGTCCCGTTGATCGGTCGTATGAAAGTTGCCGGTCTGACCATCGATGACATCCAGGAAAAGGTGGCCTTTTCGCTCGCCTCGCAGATCTATCGCCAGCGCGGGATCAGCGGGATGGAGTCGCTCTTCGCCATCGCGCTGAACGAAGTGTCGGTCTTTGCCGTGTCCTATCGGCCGGTTTACGTGTCGGGATATGTCGCAATGCCAGGCGCTTACGACTTTCGACCGGAACTGACGGCACAGCGCGCCATAGCGCTTGCGGGCGGATTTTACCGAGTGCAAACCGGCATGCAGGATCCAGAAATCCAGCTGGCCCGGCTGAATTCCGAAGAACGCCAGTTGCGCGCTGAACTGGTCGGCGTCAATGCGCGGATTGATCGGCTCTTTGGCGTTGTCGAAGCCGGTCTGAGAGAGGAAGACGCGCTCAGCACGAATGCGCCCGTCGAGATCAACGAACCTGAACTGACGCTGGACTCCGGCACCTTGAACGTGGATGCGCTCGAAACCTTGCGGCTCGACAGCGAACGCAGCGTGCGTGACGGAGAACGCCGCAGCTTCCAGCTGGCCCGCCAGGGGTTATTGCGCGAGATCGAAGCGCTTCAGGCCCAGCTTGATGCCGAGTCGGAAGGCGAGAAATCCGACCAGGCCGAGTTCGAACGCCTGGCCGAACTCCTGGACAAAGGGCTGGTTTCCGCCGATCGGACGGCGACAGCCCGCCGAGCTTATGTGTTGTCTTCGACGCGCCGTCTGGAAACCTCGACCGAACTGGCCGACCGGCAGCGCCAGCTGATCCGCGTGGCTTATGAACTCGACAAGCTGAAGAGCGACAAATACCTGCGTGCGATGAACGATCTGAGCAAGGATCTGGTCATCCGCAGTTCCATCGAAGCTGAATTGGTAGGCATTCGCGAGCAAAAGTTCGTACTCGGAGCCATCAGCGCCGATGATGAGGACGATGCCCCCTTGACGATCACCATCGTACGGGCTGACGGATCCACTACGAAATTGACTGAAAACGAGGACTTGGCGTTGCGGCCGGGGGATCTGATTACGGTCGATGCGAACTTTGACGATGGCATGTAGGGGGTTGATTTTTGGGCGCTAACACGTGATGCTGCAGCGCAGAAAATCCCGGTCTGTGTGACGCGCTTTGGCGCCAATCAGATCAAACGAAAAAACAGAAAAACTCATATAAGCCGCCGCTGTCTCATAGACCTGGCTGCGAACGACAAAGACCAATGCTGCGGGCGGGTGGACAGACACTTCGCCGCTCGGGGTAGGAAGCCAGAGGACGACACCGTCTTGACGCCAGCGCCATCCGATTACTCGTCGAAGACACTGCGACGCGTGGCACAGTCCGATCTGTGCGCCGGATGCGGCGCCTGTGCGGCGTTGAGCGATGGGGCGGTTTCCATGATCGAAACCGATGGCGGATTTTTGCGCCCCTTGCAGACTGCGGCGGTGACCGACAGTCAGGAATCCGCCATTGACGCGGCCTGCCCCGGCACCGGCCTGGCGCTGGCGCCCGAGGGCCGGCAGGTGCATGACCTCTGGGGCCCGATCGTCAGCGTCGGGCGCGGCTATGCCACCGACGATGCGCTGCGCAAGAACGCCTCATCGGGCGGCGGGTTGTCGGCTGTGCTCTCCTACCTGTTGGACTCGGGCGAGGTTGAAGCCGTCGTGCAGACCCGGGCCTCAACGCAGAACCCGGTTGGCAACGAAACCGTCGAAAGCCAAGGCGGGCTGGATGTGTATGAGGCGGCGGGTTCGCGCTATGCGCCGTCGGCGCCCCTGGCCAATCTTTACGACGCGCTGTCGCGCTATGAAAAGATCGCCTTCATTGGCAAGCCCTGCGATGTGGCGGCCCTGCGCGGGATGCAGTCGGTCGATGCGCGTCTGCGCGAACAGGTGGTCTTTGCCCTGTCGTTCTTCTGTGCCGGCGTGCCCAGCCTGAAAGGCGCGGAAGAGGTGCTGACCGCCATGGGCGTCACGCCCGAAGACAAGGTCGAGGCGTTTCGCTACCGCGGCGACGGATGGCCGGGATATGCCCGCGCCGATCTCGCCGATGGATCATCGCGCAAGATGAGCTATGCCGACAGCTGGGGCAATATCCTGTCCAGGCGGGTGCAGAAGCGGTGCAAGATCTGCGCCGACGGGATCGGCAGCTTTGCGGATCTGGTCTGCGCCGACGCCTGGGAAACCGACGCGGACGGCTACCCGCTCTTTGAAGAGCGCGACGGGATCAGCCTGTTTGTCTGCCGCACGCCGCAAGGCCAGGCGCTGATGGAACGAGCGATGGCCTCAGGCGCGATCGCGGTGGATCCATGCGACGCGGATGTGATCGACCCGATGCAGCCGGGTCAGGTGCGCAAGCGCCGCTATCTTTTTGCGCGCCTGTCGGCGATGCGCACCCTGTTGCGCCCGATACCAGACTACCAGGGGTTTGCGCTTCTCCGAAATGCCTCCGCAGCAGGCATCAAGATCAATCTTCGCCAATACGCGGGCATGCTGCTGCGTGAGGTCCAGTTTCTTCTCAGGTGAGCAGGTTTGACGTCATGGCCAAAAGATTAAGTTACAAGCAATGGACCGGATGTCTTCAGACAGGAGCCAATCGATGAAAGAGCCGGGACTGATCGACACAGGCCTCACCGTTGGGATCCTGCAAATCGGACGGGCGGTGTGGCGCAATCTGATCTATTGCATTCTGGTCGCCGGAGCTGCAGGGGCCGGTGTCTACTACCTGCTCTCGGACATGCCGCCGATCTACAAGGCCACCACGGTGATGTGGTTTGACGAGCGAGAGAGCAAGATCCTGGCCTCGGAATCCGCCTGGTCGTCGCTGCAGGAAAACAACCGGATTACCTACGTCAACGAAGTTGCACCGATTGTCAAAGCCGGGGAAAGCCTGAAGTCCCTGCCCGTCTACAAACGTGTCATTGACGAACTGCATCTGGAGAACCACCCCGATGCGCTCGCATCAACCGGAGCGCTGGCCCGGCGCAGTGCGAAGGACCGCATAAAGGCGATCCTGCTCTTGTCGCCCTATCTGCCGCCCGCGCTTGCCGACCGCCTAAACGACGTGGAGGACGCGGAGGAACCGGCCATGAGCGACCCCGGTTCCACAACCCCGGTGGACACAGGCGTGCCGCCCGAGGTGCTGGCGCAATACGCCATCGTGGATCCGGAGGTTTCGATGAAACTGGATCTGGCCCGGGCCCTGGGCGGGATCACCGTGGTCAATACGAATGAACTGACCTCAATGATGTCGCTGCAAGTGACCTCGCCCGACCCCGTCTACGCGGCCGCGATTGCCAATGCGATGACGGCGGCCTTCAGCGAAGAACACAATGCACGCGTCAACGCGGCCAGTGTCTCGGTGGCCGAAATGCTGCAAAGCCGCGCCCTGACATTGCGCGAGAAGATCCAGTCCGAACCGCTCTCGCCCACATCCGAGAACGTGCAGCTCGAACAGCTGGAGCGGGCGGCGGATGTCGAATTGCTCCGCTCGCTTCTGGACCGCCTGAACGAAGCGCAACAGCTCGAAAACGTGCAGGCCAGCCCGATCCGGACTGTGGCGCCGGCCACCGTGCCAATTGAGCCGGAAAGCTCGGGACCCATGGATCTTGCCTCTGCGGTCTTTGCCGTGATGCTGTTTTTCAGCATCGTCTATGTGATCGTGCGCGAATTGATGTCGAACCGGATCCGCTATCCCTCCCAACTGGAAGAGCTTGGCATCGAAGTGCTCGCCGCCGCACCGAAGCTGCCCCGCGGTCTGCGCCGCAAACTGAACCAGGGCGAACATCCCGAGGCGATGATGCGGGTCAGAAACGGACCGCATTTTGTCGAGGCGGTGCGCCGTCTGTTCTCCAGCACCGCGCCGAAAGAGCCGGGCCGGTCGGTGGCCGTCATGGTGACTTCCGGCGCCGCCAAGGAAGGCGGGCCTTTGCTGGCCCGCGAACTGGCGCGTTCGGCCGCCGAAAACGGATTTGAGACGGTGCTTGTCGAGGCCGATCTGCGCAGCGAAGACGGCCTGCCCATCCAGCCTCCGGCCGTGTTCGAGGTGAGCGAAGGCGAGTCCGGCGATGGTGGGCGCGGCGCAGACATGGCCACCTTGCTGGAGCGTGTCGAGGTTGGTCCGCGCCACGCCTACTGGCGCCTGCCGGCCCTGCGCCCGCATGAAACATGGAACGAGGCCTTCAGCGCCAAGGGCATGTCCCAGTTGATCGCCAACCTGAGGTCTCGGTTTGACTACGTGGTCGTCGAAGTCCCGCCGATCACGCTGAGCGCGGATGCCGAGCTGATGTCACACCTGATGGACGCAGCGATCCTCATGGTGGTGTGCGACCGCTCCACGCACAAGCGCACCAAGGCGGCCATCGATCTGATCGACCGGGACAACCGGATCGCTCTTGGGGCCTTTGTCGATCAATGTGACAGGTCCTTTCTCAAAGACCTCTATGGCGCAGGCAATCTCAACTACTCCAAACGTCGTGGCCCGCGCCCGGTCAGCACCGAGACGATGCCTCTGACGGATGCCAAGCCGCCCTCGGTCCAGGTGGTCGACCTCCCGGACGGCTCCAAGCTTCCGCTGCCGGAATTCCGGGCACATGTCCGTTGAGGCGATCCGGTCACGGCGGCGCCAGCTCACGCTGCCCGCGCCGACGTCGGTTGCGGATTCCTCGCCCCTGCCCTGGCTGGTCGTTGCCTTTCTGATCTGCATTTTTGTGCCGTTTCAGATGCGGCTGGGTCCGCTGCAGATGTCAACGATCCGTTTCGTGCTGCTGCTTCTGCTGATCCCGATGATCCGCATGATGATCCTGAGCCCGTCGCGCAAGCTTATCCCGACCGATATCTTCTTTGCGCTGCTCTGCTTCTGGGTCACCGTCAGCATGACCCGCAATCACGGGTTTCTCGCGACAATCGAATACAACGGCATCTTCGCGATCGAGACCCTCGGCGGGTATCTGGTCGGGCGGGTGTTCATTCGCGGTCCGCAAGCCTTTGAGAAAATGGTCCGGGTTTACTTCGGCATCGTGTTCTTCTTGTTCCCCTTCGCGCTGATTGAAACGCTCACCGGCTACAATGTGCTGCTGCACCTGTCGAACGCGATCCTCTATTCCCAACCCGAGGTGCGCCCGCTGTGGCGGCTGGGCTTTGAACGCGTTCAGGCGACATTGGATCATCCGATTCACTTCGGCATCATCATGGGATCGATGCTGGGCCTGACCTTCAAGGTCATGGGCTTTGGTGTGTCGACGCTGCAGCGCTATGGCCAGGCCGGGCTGGTGTTCATCACGGCGTTCTTCGCTATGTCGACCGGTGCCATTTTGATGATGGCCACGCAGATCGCGCTGCTCTCCTGGGATGCCATCATGAAACCGCTGCGCGAGCGCTGGAAAGTGCTGCTGTTTGGTGTCCTGGGATTGGCAGTCTTCGAGATGACGACCGGCGCGGTCATCCAGTTTCTGATCAACAATGTCGCCTTCAATCCAGACACGGCATTCAACCGGACGCGGATCTTTGGCTACACCATCCTGAACATCGAGCGCAGCCCGATCTTTGGCATTGGTCTGAACGAATGGATCAACATGCCCGGCACCACCGACAGCGTGGACATGTTCTGGATGCTGCTCACTATGATGCACGGCATCCCGGCGGGCATCTTCCTGATCCTGGCCTTCGTCTGGCTCCCGGTGACCATCGGGTTTCGCCCGGTCTATGGTGCACGGCTCAACGCCTACAAGACCGGCTACCTGATCGCGATGACAGCGCTGTTCATCGTTATGTGGACGGTGCATGCCTGGCGCGAGCTTTACGTTTTCATCTGCTTCCTGCTGGGCTCGGGATCCTGGTTGCTGGATGTCAAACCCCCCGGATCGCAGACCAGCACCGCCGCTGAAGCCGATGCTGACCCGGACGCCCAAGACGGTGTGCCACAACGCTCGGCCCCGCCCTCTCCAACGCAATGGACTTAGTCCTCAAGGCAGGCTTGTGATGTCTCAAACGGCTCTCCCCGATTTTGTGGTCATCGGCGCCATGCGCGCCGGGACCACGTCGGTGCACAATTACTTCGAGTTGCATCCGCAAGTGTCGATGTCGGTGACAAAGGAACCCGACTTCTTTCGCGAACATATCTACAAGCAACGGGATGAGGCATGGTACGCCGCGCAATTTGATGCCTGTGCGCACATGCGCGGCGAGGCCAGCCCGAATTACACCAAGGTGGATGTGTTTCCCGGTGTGCCCGAGCGCATGCACGCTCACCTGCCCGATGCCAAGCTGATCTACATCGTCCGCGATCCGGTGAAACGGTTCGTCTCGCAATACCAGCACATGGCGTCGCGCGGGTTTGATCTCCCTGAGCCGGACGTCATGTGCGCCACGTCGGCGAAACTGCCCGACGAGGTGATCCGCATCACCCGGGAAGACGATCAGTACCTGCATATTCTGAGCGTGAGCTGTTATGCACGCCAGTTGCGGGAATACCTGAAGGTCTATCCGCTCGATCAGATCATGTTCGTGCAGTTCGAGGAGATGAACGCGCAGCAGACCGAGACCTTGACCGCCATTCAGCGCTTCATCGGGGTCGATTGCGTCGGACCCGAGGGCCTGCCCGAACTTAACCGCAGCAATGAGCTAGGCAAGGTTCCGGCCCCGCTTCTGAAAGCCGCGCGCAACAGCAAGATCGGCTCGGCCATTCGTGACAAAGTCGGCCTCAAGGGGCGGGATCGGCTCAAGCGGATGATGGCGCAGGTCTTCCCCAAGAAGGAATTGCCCACGTTTTCCGAAGCCTCCCTGACCCGTATCGCCGAAGACCTGCAGGCCGATATCACGAAGTTTCGTGACATGACCGGCCTGCCATTGTCGGGATGGAAGATCTAGAGATGCCGCTTTGCCCTCTCTGTACCAGTCCATGGCATCTCGCCGGCCCAAGGCCATTGGCTGCCCCGCTTCGCTTGGATCTCTGAGGCGAAGGCGCGCCATTGGATGGATAAATCACCATGACACAAGACCCCGCAACGTCGAACGCCATCACGCTCTGGAGTGCCGGGCGCAGCGCAGCCTCCGACGGGCCGGCAGAGAACCTGCCCGACGTGACGGTGATCATCGTCAGCTACAACACGCGCGAACTGACGCTGGCCTGTCTGGACACGCTGCTCACCCGGGGCGGGGACGTCACCTGCGAAGTCATCGTTTACGACAACGCCTCGCAGGACGGGTCCGCAGAGGCAATTGCAGCGGCCTTTCCGCAGGTCACTTTGATTGCCAGCAAGGAAAATCTCGGCTTCGCCAAGGCCAACAATATCGTGGCTGACATGGCGGCCGCGCCTTTCCTGCTGCTTTTGAACCCTGACACCGAAACCTACGAAAAGGCCATCGAGAACCTCCTGGCCTTTAGCCGGGCTCATCCCGAGGCCGGCATTGTCGGCGGCCGGACCTATTACCCGGACGGATCCCTCAACCCGTCTTCGTGCTGGAACCGGATCACGCCACTCAGCCAATTGTTCCGGGCGCTCAATATCGACTCGATCTTTCCCAACAGCCCTTTCTTCAACTACGAGGCCATCGGCGGATGGCAGCGCGACAGCGTGCGCGCCGTTGATATCGTGGTTGGCTGCTTCCTGATGATGCCCAAGGCGCTCTGGGACGAACTGGGCGGGTTCGATCTCAAGTACTTTATGTATGGCGAAGAGGCCGATCTGTGCCACCGGGCGCGCAAGCTGGGCTATCAGCCGATGATCACGCCCGAGGCCAACATCATGCACCTCGTGGGTGCGTCAAGCTCGGGTCGGGCGGAAAAGGTGGTGCTGGTCGCCAAGGCCCGCGCCACACTGATCCGCGATCACTGGGCCAGGATCGGGGTGCCTCTGGGGCTGTCGCTTCTGTGGCTCTGGGCCTTCCTGCGCTTTGCCGGCAGTGCCCTGCGCAACAAGATCAAAAAGAGCAGTGCGAGCACTCCGGGGACCTGGGCGATGGTCTGGCAACACCGCAAAGATTGGCTGAAAGGCTACTAAGATCCATGGCGCAGACACATCGCCCCGACGGTCCGCAAACGGGCCACAAAACGCGGCTCAGCCGGGGGCGGCGGGCATTGCGGCTGCTGGGCTCGGTGATTGACCCACGCGCCTATCTGCATCTGTTCAAAATCGTGAATTTCTACAACTACAGCCATGTGGCGCCGCTTCGGAAAGTATCCTTGGGCGACGGCGTCACCATCAGCCCGAATGTCTGGTTTTCCGAACCGCAGAACATCGTGATCGGGGATCGCTGCAACATTGGCGCACGATGCATGCTTTGGGCCGGGGCGAATACCGGCCGCATCGTGATGGGCCGGTACACGCTGCTGGGACCCGACGTGGTGATGACAGCCGCCAACTACCGCTACAATGACGGTCAGCCTGTCACCAAACAGGCCAGTGACGAGGCGGACGTGATCGTCGGCGAAGACGTCTGGATCGGCGCACGGGCGATCCTGTTGCCGGGAACCGAGATCGGCAATGGCTCCATCGTTGCCGCAGGCGCGGTCGTGCGCGGCCAGTTCCCGCCATTTTCCATCATCGGCGGCGTCCCCGCCAAGGTCATCGGTCAGCGCGACCTGGTCGAGGGCGCGCGAAGGCTGGAGGACGTCGGTTCATGACGCAGTCACCGGCCTAAGACGCGGTGGTGATCATCCCGCATTACAACGACCATGCCCGGCTGGCGCGCTGTCTGGACGCACTCAAACGCGACCATCTTGCGCGCCCGACTGAGATCCTTGTCGTCGACAACAACTCCGACCAGCCCCTGGACGACATCCTGAGCGCGCATCAGGATGCGCGGCTGGTGGTTGAGCCCAAGCCCGGCGCGGCCACGGCGCGCAATGCCGGTGTCGCGCAGTCAACGGCCCCGCGGATCTTCTTTCTCGACGCCGATTGCGTGCCGGATCCGGATTGGATCGATCAGGCCTACCGCGCCATCGAAGGGCAGGACATCGTCGGCGGCAAGATCTCGGTCTTTGACGAAACGCCGCCCCCGCGCAGCGGATCGGAGGCCTTTGAAACCGTCTTTGGCTTCTATCAGGAGCGCTATATCACCGAGATGCAGTTTTCCGTCACCGCCAACCTGCTCACCTGGCGGCACGTATGGGATGATGTCGGGCCGCTGATCCATGGGCTCTCGGAAGACCGGGAGTGGTGCAACCGCGCCGTCGGCAAGGGCTTTCGGCTGGTCTACGACCCCGAACTGGCCGTGTCGCATCCCAGCCGGTCGGACTGGCCGGCGCTGCGCAAGAAATGGCGCAGGCTGACCATGGAAAGCTACGCTCTGGGTGCGCCGACCCTTACCCACCGGATCCGCTGGATCCTGCGTGCGGGAGCGGTGCTGTTCTCGGTTCTGCCACATGCGCCCAAGGTGCTGGGGTCAAAGGATCTCGACACCTGGCAAGAACGCCTGCGCGGGTTGGGCACCCTGACCCGGCTGCGTGCACTGCGCTGCCTGTGGATGCTGCGCCAGTCCGTTGGGCTCCCGGTGCCGCCATAGAGGCGTGCGCCACCCCGATCACATTCACCACCCGGGCCGCCAGATCACCGCGCCCACTCCCTCTTTGAAAGGATCCTGAGACATGACGAATACGACAGCGACCGAGGATCTGGTCGTGGGCCTCCTGGGCCATACGACAACGTCGTCAAACCTGGGGATTGGCGCCTTGACCGTCGCCAATATGCGCATCGTCGAAGAGGCCGCCGCGCAGGTGGGTCGGAAGGTTCAGTTCGAGTCAGCCGCCTGGCGGGAGCCGCTGGACGACTACATCGTTCAGGACAATCTCGCGTATTACCCGCTCAACAAGTCCTATCTGGCCTCGCCGTCCGGTCTGCGTGCCCTGGCAAAGCGATCCGATGTGGTGATCGACATATGCGGCGGCGACAGTTTTACCGATATCTATCGCAAGAAACGGCTGATGTACCTATTGGCCGCCCAGGGCGTGTCCCTGTCATCGGGCACGCCCTTCGTGCTTGCGCCCCAAACCATCGGTCCATTTGATCAGACCTGGTCAAAAGTGGCCGGCACCGCCATCATGAAACGCTCTAGACTGGTGGTGGCACGCGATCAGGAGAGCACGGCGTTTGCACGCGAACTGATGCCTTCGGCCGACAACCTCCTTGAGGCCACCGACGTCGCCTTCCACCTGCCCTACGACGTCCAGCCCAAGTATGACGACGGGATGGTGCATGTCGGCCTGAATGTCTCGGGGTTGCTCTTTGCGGGCGGATATTCGGGTAAGAACGACTTCGGGCTGCAAATGGACTACCCCACGATGATCCGTGAACTGATTGCGCATTTCATCGGATTGGAGAACTGCAAGGTCCATCTGATCGTCCACGTCAAAGGCCGCCACCAGGCCGGGGAAACCAGTGCCGAAGGGGATCTGGATGCCTGCAAGAAGCTGGGGGAAGAGTTTCCGGAGGTCATCGTGGAACCCGAACCCGGGCATCCCAGCGAGGCAAAGTCGATGATCTCGCGCATGGATTTTGTCGCCGGCGCCCGGATGCACGCCTGCATTGCCGCGATCTCGTCCGGCGTGCCGGTGGTGCCCATGGCTTACAGCCGCAAGTTCCGCGGTCTGTTCGGCACCCTGGGGTATGACCACGTTGCTGATTGCCGCACGCTGGACGGCGATGCGGTCAAAGCGGCCGTGATTGCAGGTTTTGAAAACCGCGCACAACTGGGCGCGGATGCGAAGGCGGCAGGAGAACTGGCCGTCGGACGCCTGGAGACCTATCGCAGCGCGCTGGTCGATTTGTTCAAGACACTTTAATTAGGACGCGCGCGATTAAATTGGGGCAGATCAGGTTTTCCCTGACGTCCCAGTTTATCGGGCGCGACCGATTCTCTATTGCACTGCGTCTTTTGAGGTAAACGATCGCCGCGCGCGAACTTAATTTAGTTCCCTAACCGGAATGTCCGCCCGGAATTATACCGTCTGCAATCACACCCGCGGTTCGCGTTTGCGAACAGTCTGTCGGTGATGCTGCACCATATAAATTTCTTTGATTTCCGGCGCTTCGCGCAGGTTTCTCTTCGGTCACGCGCGTGCTTCAATCAGACGTTCATCATGACAATTCCATGATCGGCCCGAGCTGGAGCCGTCACAATTGTCAATATTTTGAGTCAAACGCATTAAGAAAATAACCCGGGCGCAGTTGACCGTGCTGAAATGTATCGCCAATATGTCATTTAGGTTAAGGCGAGCTTAAAAAGTCACCATAATAGAGATGATACAGGTCTAAGGCGCATGTACGAAGCGACACGTTTTCCAGGATCGGACAAGGTTTCGGCAGACTCCAAGTCCGTTTCTCAAGCAACTATCGGTGTTCTGGTGGTCAAGAATCTAATGTTCTGGGGATCGGTTGCGCTGTCCCTCAGCGTGATGCTTTGGATTGCCAAATTGTTCTGATCGGGAAGCGGCCGGAGTCGGCCACCACCTTTTGATACACGTCCAAGGCGATCAGTAGGCGTCGCCGAGGAAGAACTCCTTCCAGAACGTGATGAAAACGATCTTCAGATCCATGCCGATCGTGCGGGTACGGATATATTCGAGATCGTATTCCAGACGCATCTTCGCCGCATGCGGAGTGTCTGTTGCGCCGCGATACCCTTTGATCTGCGCCAGACCCGTCAACCCAGGCCGGACTGCATGCCGGTCAAGGTACCGCCGATCGAAGTCTTCGTAATCGACACCCGCTGCAATCATGCCAGGCACATGCGGGCGCGGTCCGACCACGCTCATATCGCCGCGCAGGATGTTGATCAGCTGGGGCAGCTCGTCAAAGCTCAACTTGCGCAGGTAGCGCCCTACAGACGTTACGCGCGGATCGTCTTTGAGTGTTTGCTGCCGGCCGGAGACATCCTGAATATCGGTGTACATTGTTCGGAACTTCAGGATCTCGAACAGCTCGTTATTCATCCCGTAGCGGTTTTGACGGAACAGGACCGGACCTTTGCTCGTGAGCTTGATGGCCAGGGCAACACCAAGAAGCAGAGGCGCCAGCATCAGAAGACCTGCGGAAGAGGCCAGTATGTCAAACGACCGGCTGAGTGCGCGATAGACCAAGTTGCGCTGGGCCGAGAGCTCGGGGACGGGGACGGATTCAACATGTGTCATATTGGTCTCAACACTCATTGGACTAAACTAAACAGGTCATAGGCACCGAACCGGCGATGTAGGCGTTCAGTGAGGCGTGAATAGGTGAGTCGCATGTGATTTACCTTGCGGATCGGCCATAAGTTTCACTCCCTCCGACAGATCTAGCTAAGTCACATTCGTTAGGCCAGTCTTGGTTCGGGTTTTCTGCACCTGCGAAGCAACCTTTGGCGAATTTGGGTGTGATATGAGCGATCCCACGCCTATGCGTGTGAAAAAGCGACAGCGCTAACGCTATGTGCATGTTAATTGAGCAAGAAATTCTCAAGTACTACGATTATCGTAGTAAATTATGATTCTGCGGGTTGCGCCTTCGTTGCCAAACGATGAACAAATGTGCAACTTGTTGTCGCAGTGGGCCTGAGTGCAATGCAGAAAGCTTGTGCGGCCGCAGCATTCGCTGTGGCGCGGTCACCGACAGTGTACCGGTCGATTGGGCGCGTCTTAAACAGACCGTTTCTCCCGCCTTTAACACACGTAGATCGGCCACGGATAAAAGCCAGTCCCGTCGCACGAAACCCGTAAGAGATGTGGCGCCCCCCCCCCCCCAAAGCGTCAACCTAAATGATTCGGGCATGGGCGGGTATCGGCTTGGGTCGGCGATCTCTCGCTTAAATCAATAAAATCATAAGCTTGAGCGAAATCCGAGTCCATGCGATGACAGGCTGGGGATGAGGACACGCCACACTTTTGTCAAGTTGGCGGCATAAACCTCTCTTTAACGAAGACACCGGCATGGTCCGGGTCATCTACTCAGGGTTGCGGCCATTCAGCTGCATCCCAATGCACTTTTACGCTTTGAATTGAGGGATGGCGAAGAGCGGAGATGCACATCACGACACAACCCAAGCCGCCACTCGGCGCATACGAGACAGGCCCGCTTCAGACGGAGATGTCCGCGTTCAAATACGCGATCACAACACCATCGGGGGCGTTTCCAACTGCCAGTTTTGACCCTTGGCACAACCTTGGCGCACCTGTGACGCAGACGGCTGCATCGACGCAGCCGATCCCAATCTCCCCTGCTGCGCTCGGCGTGTGGGGACATCTTGACCGGCTGGACCGATGGCGGACCGACGCTCTGGCCCTGCCCGACACCGGCCCGCAACAGGCCAGTCTCGCCACCCCGGGCTCTGTCGAAGAGGCGCAAGGCGCGCCATTGCTCGCCCTGTCGTTTTCGACCTCCGGGGGCATCGATGTGTCAGCCTTTGACAGCGCGGTGGTCGCGACCGCTGGCGAAGACGAGGCCACCGCACCGCAGGTCAAGACCGTCAATGGGTCCACCGCCTACTACCTCTCGGACGGGACCACGCTTGAAACCGACGAGGCCGCGCAGATTTACGCGCAGGACGCATTTACCCTGGCGCTCTCTTTCCAGCGCGCGGATCTGGGCGCCGATACCACCGGAGATCTGGTCTACCTCTTCGAAACGCTTCGGTTGAGACTGCTGGATGACGACAGATTGCAGTTCGAATTGACCAATGCCACCGGAGAAACGGCGACTCTGCGCTCCGATCAGGCGATTGCGGACACCGCCTGGCACCACATCGCGGTCACCTATGATAGCGCGCAAAGCGCGGTGACCTTGTATCTCGACGGACAGGAGACCGCCTCCGAGCCGCTGACAGGTCTGACGCCCGCGCAAAGCTACTGGGGTCTGCAACTCGGCAACAAATGGGGCGGTGACACGGCCGAAGGCTGGATCCAGAACGTGGTGTTCCTGCCGGATGCGGCGTCTGCGGAAGAGGCCGCTGTGCTGTCAGACAACGGCGGGACGTGGCCGGAACTCGATCCCGCGCCGCAGCCCGATGTCGAGGGTCCGCTGCAGGTGGTTCTGTCTTACGGGCAATCGCTCTCCGTGGGCGGGACGTTTTCGCAGACCTCGATCAGTCAGACCCCGGCACATCCCGGTCAGGTTGTTGAAGCCCAGAGAACCGACTCCGGCACCGCCGAGTTCGTCGACCTAGTGATGCCGGAAACAAACGAAAGCCCTTACATGGCGATGATGAACCGGCTGGTCGGCAATTTCGAGCGCGACGGGCTGGACGCGCCGACGATGGTTGGCGCGGGCCCGGGGGTGTCGGGCCGGGCGCTCATCGAGCTGCTGCTTGGTGCACAAAGCGGATTTGGGTCCGTGCAGGCCGGGCTGAGCGGCACCAAGAACAGCCAGTTTTTCTATGTCCACGAGGCAGATGCCTCCGGCAAACCCTACAAGATCTACGTCAATGACAAAGGCTCGGCTTGGCAGCTCTATGAGACCTCAACCGAGCCGCTGCACTACGATCTGATCACCGAGGACTTCGAGGCGATCAAGGCCGCCGCGGATGCCGCGCAGGCACCGATCAACGATGACCTGCTGTTCAGTTTCATCCAGGGGCAATCGGATGAAAACGCCTATCGCAATTTTGAGGATCTGGACGGCAACGGGCGCTATCGCTCCAGTGTGGATACACTGAACTACGAAATCACCTACGCGGATATGCTGGATCGTCTGGTCTCCAAAATTGACGCCAGCGCGGATCGGATCTTTGAACAGGACATCACCGTTCTCAGCGTCGTCGGGCAGACCGGCAGCTCGACCGACGAGGAGCAGATCCACTATGTTGGCAGCACGGAAAACAGCTATCTCGGCGCGGTCGAAAAGACCTACCAGATGCAGTTTCCCGCCGCGATCGACATGAACACCGGTGCGGTGGTGTCTTCGGACACCACGCATCTCAACCCGGTGGGCAGCAACCTGATGGGCCAAGACACCGGCGATGTACTGTACGATGCGCTGCGGGGCAAGAACGAAGACGGGTTTTTGCATCTGGACGCGGCCTTTGTGCAAGGCAGCCGTGTTGTCGTGAAGGTCGACGGGCTTGAAGGCCAGTTGGTGGAGGACACCAGCATCTACGTGAATGCGCCCGGCGGCGGGGTTCCGCCGGCGCATCTGGGCTTTACCCTCACCGGCTATCAGGCGCCCGATATCCTTGCGGCTGAAATCACCGGCAAGGACGAAGTGACCCTGACGCTGAGCGAGGCGCTGCCGGAAGTGGACCGCAGCTTCGCGCTCGCGCTTGGGCAGACCTATGAAAACCAGAATGGCGACTGGACAGGCTACTATGGGCTGAACAATCCGCTGCGCGACAGTGTGACAACGGCCGCTGAGAACCTTTTCGGTGTAAGCGGTTTGGAAAATCAGGAAATTGCCCGCTTTCTGCCGCAGCAGAAGCTTTACATCGACGCCTATGGAACAACCGGCAGTTCGCTTGATGCGGCGCTGGAGGGTGACAGGGCCGAGGTCAACGGCACCGCCGAATGCGAAACGCTGATGGGCGGCGCGATGGCCGATATGATCTCTGGCGGTGATGGCAACGACACGCTCAATGGGCGTGCGGGATTCGACGTGCTGATGGGCGGCGCCGGAAACGACATCTTTGTGCTCGACAGTCCGGACGGCGTGGACAGCCTTCTTGACTTCGATTTCAAGGCCGACCTGATCGACATCTCGGGCCTCACACGCGCGCTGAACCTGAACGCAGAGACCGTCCTGGACCGCGTTTCTCTGGAGATGATTGGCGATGGTGTCTCAGCGATGAGCATCGCCTACGGCACCGATCCCGACGACTATGCGCTGGTGGCCGAAATCTATCACGGGCGCGGCGGCAATGGCTGGTTCGACCTCGACATCTTGCTGGACTACTGACGCACCGCTTGCACAGCTAGGACCCGGCCCCGGATTGGACCCGGACAAGAAGCCGCTCCACGACGGACAAAACGGACTGCAGGGCAAATCCAACGCCAAAGGCTCCGATCAGGGCCAAACCGGCCACGAGGATTTGCGGCAAGATCGCCTGCAGGCCGAGGACATTCAAAAGCAGATACACGACGGCCATATGCGTCAGATAGACAAAGAGGCTGACCGCGGCGAGCTGGCCCAGGCTCTGGCCCAGCCACATCGGCATCGGGATGTCGATGCGCCAGCGCAGCGCCAGAATGCTGGCACCCAGAAAGAACACGGCCGAGGCAAAGGGGGAGATCTGGAAGAAAAACACCAGATAGACGCCAGCCATTGCGAGGACGATATTGGCCTGCCAAGGGTGCCGGGCCTCAAAGAACGCCCAGCCGAGAAAGACAATCGGCAGGCATTCGATCAGTCCCTGTGACGGGACATGCAACACCGGAAAGGTTGAAAGCGTCAGCATCACGCCAAACGGATCGGCCTGGGTTTGGGGCGACGCGAGGGTCACCACAAAAGCCAGCCCCAGCGAAGCGGCACACAGCCGCCAGGACAGCCCCCATGGATCGGTTTTCAACCTGCGCCGGATCGGGGCCAGGCACCCCAGCGCCGCAATGCAAAGCACGATCTGAACGTAAAGGCCGACGAACCAATAGACACCAATGACGTTGATCTCACTCAGCGGCGCGTAGTTTCGCGCAAAGAGAAAGTAGGCCGGAGAGACCGGGCCCTCGAGCATCACGTAAACCGACACCGCAATCACATACAAAGGCACCAGCGGGTGGAGCATGTTCCACAGAAAGCTGCCCACCCTGCCCTCGCGCAGCCCCGCAGATTGAAACCGTGCCGCAGAATACCCCATCAGCAGCAAGAGCACCCAGGTGCCGCCTTCCAAGGGGTAGTCCGTCGCATGCTGGGCCACCACAAGGGCAATGGCCAGAAAGCGCAGCACGACGTCCGACCCGATGCGCGTCCAGGCCGGCGCGGCGCTGCGGGCTTCGCGGCGGATGTGATCTTCGAGATCGGCGATGGCGGTGGTTTCCCACCCCTGAGGCGCCGCGCCCAGCGCTTTTTCCAGACGCAACTGAACGGTCAGATAGGCCAGGCTGTCGCCGCCCAGTGCCGTGAAACTGTCGCTCGGGGCCACGCGTGAGGACCGCGTCGCCTGCCGGATCGTCTCGGCGATATCGATGGTGGCGGCGTCGTCCTGTTGAAGGGCATCGCGCGCCAGAGCCTCCAGCGCCCGACGGTCGGTTTTGCCAGATGACAAGACCGGGACGGCGTCGATGGCACGTCCGTGCAGAGCCTGCTGGGGCACGCCGTATTGCTTGGCCAGGAGCTGCGTGATCTCCGTGATCGCCTCGCGGCGCGGGCTCAACAGGACCAGCCGGTCCTCAACCGCGACCGCAAAGGCCTCGTGCCCCGCAGCCTGCAGTTGGGTTTCGACCTGATCCAGATTGATCCGCAACCCGAACAGTTTCACGAAGCGGCTCTTGCGCCCGACAAGACGCGCAAAACCGGCGTCGCTCCATTCGGCGAGATCTCCGGTGTGAAGCGCGTCCAGCTCCCCGCCCGCGGCCAGATCGGCGCGGCGCGTGGCGTAGCCCATCATCACATTGGGGCCTTCATAGACCAGTTCACCGACCACGCCCGGTGTGGAAATGGGCGCGCCGTCCGCATCCGCGATCCAGAGCCGGCCGCCCGGCACTGCCTGCCCGATTGTATCCGCCGCCCCCGGCAAGGCCTCTGGCGGGACAAAAGACATGCGCGGCGCGGCTTCGGTCTGACCATACATCAGGATCAGGTCCCAGCCGTGCGCGCGACCGCCGTCCGCCAGAGCGTCGGCGCTGGCGGCAGACAATTTGCCGCCGGCCTGGGTGATGTAGCGCAGTTTGGGTATCGCGGCACCGGTAAAGCCAGCCCGCAGCAGCGCTTCGCATTGATGCGGCACCAGGGCGAGGCTGGTGACCTCCGCCTCCCGCGCGGCCGGCGCGAAGTCCGGCGCCGTTACGGGTGTCTGGGTCAGGTACAGGCTGGCGCCCGCCGCGAGATAGGAATTCAGAACCGACAGCCCGTAGGAGTAAAAGAACGGCAGCGTCGTTGCCGCGCGATCCGCGTGGGTAAGTTGCAGATAGCTCTGAATGGCGGACGCATTGGAGGCAATGTTGCGCTCGGACAGGCGCACAAGTTTGGGATCGCCCGTGCTTCCGGAGGTTGACAGCAGCAGCGCGAGATCGGGATGGGGCGCCGGACCCGGCGGACCGGTCGTGTTTTCGGTCTGCAATACGAGGTCCGCGCCGACCCTGGCAATACGCAGTTCCGGGTGCCAGGCGGTCTCAATCCCGCTTGCGGCGGCGCCGGGGTGGTCGGGTTCCAACAACAGCAATGGCACACCCGCGCGCAGCGCCCCGAGGTAGGCGGCAATTGTGTCCGGGGCGGTGTCGAACGCCAGTGACGCCATCGCGCCCGCATGCGGTTTTGCCGCCAGCACCTGCGCGCGCCAAGCCTCTGCCCGGGCATCCAGCTCTGCATAGCTGAGGCTGGCGCCCGTCTCCATGACCAGCGCGGTTCGGGACATTTGGTCAGATCCAAAACGCCAAAACACGCAGGTCTCCTCACTCCAATGATGTCAGGTCACGGCCCGGGTCGCGCACCGGGTAAGCCCTTCAATTGCGTCTGTAATGTGGCGCATGTCAAAGCGCAGGCCAAGGGGGGGCAAAGCAGAGGGGTCTGCACCTTTGCGGCCACAAAAGGCGGGCGGAACGCCATGCTCGCCACCTGTGCACACTGATCAGGCGCGCATCCGCTGGTGCGTCGGATCAAAAGGTCCGTCGGGGATCACCCGCGCCGGAACCGGTGCGCCCAGAAGATCCACGCTCAGCGCCGTGCCGTCCGCGCCATGGGCCGGGTCGAGATAGGCATAGGCCAGGTTCAACCCGGTCCGGTGGCCCCACTCGGCCGAGGTCACCGTGCCAACGACCGCACCATCGACGCGCACCGATGCACCGGGTTGCGCGGGCGCGTCCCGCGCGTCCAACACCAGGCTCACCCGCTTGCGCTGCGGCCCCCGCGCCTGTCGGGCCAGCAGGGCCTCTTTGCCAACAAAGGACGCCTTGTCCAGCGTCACAAAGCGATCCAGACCGGTCTCATAGGGATCGAACTCGGTGACGATATCCGCTTTCCAGTGCAAGAAGCCCTTCTCAAGGCGCATGGACTCCACGGCGCGCGCGCCAAAGAGCGTCAGGTCATGCGCCGCGCCGGCCTGTCGCAGCGCCGTATAGGCGGCCATCAGGTTTTCATTGGGCACGTGGATTTCATAGGCCAGTTCACCCGAGAAACTGACCCCCAGAATGGTGGCCGGTGCGATGCCCACGAAGGCCTCGCGCACCGAGAGCCAGGGGAAGGCCGTGGCGGACCAATCGCCGCGCGCCGCGGCGCTGAGCACCGCGCGCGCTTTGGGACCGGCCAGCACCAGCGTCGTCTGCGCATTGGTCAAAGACCGGATCTCGACATCTTCATCGCCACGCAGATGCGCGCGGAGCCAGTCCATGTCGTGAAACTCCGAGGCCGCGGCCGACCCGTACCAGACCCGCGCCGCGCCCTGCGCAGACGCGGGCAGATTGGCCAGCGTGGCTTCGCCCTTCACACAGCCCTGATGGTTGAGCAGGTAAGCCAGCCCGACGCGGCCGGCCTTTCTTGGGACCCGTCCGCAGACCATACGGTCGAGAAAGCCATGCACATCCGCACCGGTCAGTTCAAATCGGTTGAACCCCGAAACCTCGGTCAATCCGACGCCCGTGGCCACGGCGTCGACTTCGCGGGCGACCAGGTCATGGATTTCGTTGAACCGGTATCCGAGGGTTTCAGTGACGTCTGGCGTCGGCTTGATGTAATCGACCCGCTCCCACCCGTTCACCGTGGCAAAGGACGCGCCCTCACCGGCCAGAACCGCCGTCAGCGGCGTGGTTTTCATAGGCCGCCCGGCGGGACGGTGTTCATGCGGGAAGTGAAAGCGGAATTCGTTCTGATAGTCTTCTATGGCCTTCAATGCCGTCAGCTCGACCGTCGCGTGGCCCGTAAACCGGCGTGGATCTATGACCCATGTGTCATAGATCGCCTCCCCCTGAACGATTTGCTGAGCGAGCAGCCAGCCATGACCCCCACCCTCACCCAACCCGGCCCGCAGGCCAATGATGCAGAAGGCGTTGCGTTTGCCCGGGATCGGGCCCACCAGCGGCGCGCCGTCGATGGTATAGGTGATCGGGCCGTTGACGACTTCGCGAATGCCGGTTTCCATCAGGGCGGGCATGCGGGCAAATGCGCCTTCCAGCACATCCGTCACCCGGTCAAGATCATCCGGGCAGAGGGCGTTGGAGAAATGCGGGTCAATCCCGTCGAGCCCCCATGTCCGGCACTCCTGCTCATAAAAGCCCAGGAGCAGACCATCCTTTTCCTGGCGGCAATAATAGTCACTGATCGGGCAGCGCAGCAGCGGCATCCGGTGACCGGCCTCGGCGATTGCGGGGATGTCTTCGGTCAGGAAATACTGGTGCTCCATCGAGGCAACAGGGTGGCTCACGCCCATCATTGCGCCAATCTCGTTGCAGCGATAGCCGCCGGCGTTGACGACGATCTCGGCGCGGACATCGCCTTTGTCCGTGTGCACGGTCCAGCTGTGATCGGCGTGCTGGGTCAGGCCTGTCACATGCGTGTGACGGTTGACCTCTGCCCCTGCCTTGCGCGCCCGGCGCGCCAGCGCCTGGCACAATTGCGCCGGATCGATATGCCCGTCATGGGGATCCCACAGCCCGCCCAGCAAATTGTCCGTCGAAATCAGCGGGTGCCGGCGCGCGCATTCCGCGGCATCGATCACTTCGAAATCGACCCCCATGCCGGCCGCCACCGAAGCAAAGTGGCGGTACCCGTCCATTTGCGCTTCGGTATTGGCCAGACGTATGCCGCCGTCGCCGTGGTTGTAGCCCACCGGATAGTCGGGATCGTCACGCAGGTCTTGATACAGTGCGATCGAATGGCTCTTCAGCCCGATCATGGTTTGCGTCATGCCAAAATTCGTGACCTGCGCTGCGGAATGCCATGTGGTGCCGGAGGTCAGCTCATCGCGCTCGATCAGCATGACATCGCTCCAGCCTTCCTCAGTCAGGTGGTAAAGCGTCGAGCAGCCCGCGATCCCACCACCAATGACAACAACTCTCGCCTGATCCCGCATCTGATGGCCCTTTTCGTCCGCTCGTTTTCGCTGCTCAGCACTGGTCACTGACGCGGCGTTCAAAGTCAACGCCACGCCTGAGCGTGTCACGCCCTTTCCCTGCGGTCCGATCTTGCCGATGCCATCGGCGCCCCGCCGCCGAGGCGGCCCTGACGACCGGAACACCTGCGGTACGGTCAGCGAGATCTCGCCCCAAACCCCTCGTTTTAGACGGAAAATTGCCGAGCCAGACAGCTGCAGCCGGGGTGGCACGTTTGAACCAATTTGTGGCGTCGATCATAAAGACGAGGGGGTCGGGCGCGGCAAGTCTGACGCTTGGGAGCGCCGCCTTGGCGCATGGGACAAACACTCAATCATCGAGGCTATTGTGACGGACAAAGGCACTTACGACGACTTTCTCGCAGCCCTTCTTGCGTTCGAATCCGGGTGGGACCGGGATCGCTATGAGGCTGGAATCATTGCCGATTGGCAGTTGGATCAATGGGCCGGCGGCTCTGTGGAGGCCTTCTACCCGGGCTATGACAGCTGGGGCGACCTTTCTGAGCCTGAATGGGAGACAATGGCCTATCGCTCGATGAACTCGCTGGGCTTTGTGGGCTTTCAGTTTGGCGAGGCTCTATTGATCGATCTTGGCTATTATCAGGACGATGTCTTTTACGGCAACGGGGCGGCCTCCAACACCTGGGATGGGGTTTGGACGGGCAAGAACGGGGTCAATTCGCTCGAAGACTTCATGACCAAAGGGGCGCAGGATCAGGCGATACAAGAGGCCTTTGGGTACAACACCGAGGTCATTGTCAACGGGCTGGCCAATGCCGGGATGAGTCTTGAGGACATACTCGGTACGCAGACCACTTATGTCGACAATGGTCAGACGGTGACCGTGACGATGACCATGACGGGCATTCTGGCCGCAGCGCATTTGCGCGGGGCCTGGGGCACGCTCAATCTTCTGATCAACGGGTCGGTCAGCCAGGATGAATATGGCACGTCGATCCTGCGGTATGTCGACCAGTTTGGCGGCTATGACAGCCCGGGCATCGCTGAGATCATCGCCGTTTGGGACGACAGTTTTCAGGCGCCGGATGGCAGCGGTGACGGCACGGGAGATACGGGCGGAACCGGAGATACGGGCGGAACCGGAGATACCGGAGGCTCGGACGGGACAGGCACCGACGGCGATGGCGGCCAGAGCGGATCGGGTTCAGCGGATGCCGGCGTGACCATCGACACGGCGGACGTGGTGATCACATGGGCCTGGGGCACCGACGAGATCGTCACCGGCTTTGATCCCGCGACCGACACGATCTTTGTCAACTGGATCTCGGCCGATGATCTATTGGTCCAGGAGGTCAATGGCAGCACGGTCATCTCGATCTTGTCGAACAATCAAAGCACGACCCTGCAGGGTGTGGCGCTTTCGGATCTCAGTCCCGGCAATTTCACGATACTCGACAGCACGGCGCAAACCGAGATTCTGACCCTGATCGGGGACGGGTCCGGCGCAGGCGATCAAGGCGACGGCAATGATGGCACCGGGACCGGCGGCGACACTGGCGGCGACACTGGCGGCGACACAGGCGGCGACACAGGGGGCGACACTGGGGACACTGGGGATACGGGCGACACTGGGGATACGGGCGACACCGGCGATGGACATGATCATGACACGGGTCAGATGATCCCGATCACGCTGACGTCGACGTCTCAGGTCATCTCCGACTTTGATCCGATGCGCGACATGGTGCATATCGACGCGGGCGTCACCGGACCCCGTTTTGAGATCTTTGAAGAGAGCGGCGATGCCCTGGGTCTGACTGTCCGGCTGGTGGTGACCGAGCCGGACGGAACCGTACTTTCGACCACCGTTTTGCAGGGAGTCGGGCTGGATGACCTGTCGCTGGCCAATTTCTCCGTGGCCGAGCAAAGCGCCTTCAACGAGGTCACGGCGGCTCTGGGCCAGACGATCGACACACCCGACACCGGGGGTTACACGCTCAGCTACGACAGCGATGGATCAAACCCGCCCGGGATCACCGGAACCACGCAGGCCGGCGGCGTGTCCTACCGCGCCGATACCAACGCCGATGACATCGTGGGATTTGATCCGGCGACCGATCAGCTTGATTTCGGCGCCACCTCCGTTCACGGGATGATCATCACCAAAGCGCCAACCGGTGAGATCGTGATTGACAGTCCCTGGTCTGATGGCGCGCAGATCGTTCAGGGCGTGACCTTTGATCAGGTCGGCATCGAGACATTCGGAGTGGTCGGCAACGAGCATCTCCGACAGGACATTGGCGGCGTTGTCAGTTGGGAACTGGGCGTCGGGCCGCGCGCGGCCGATACGGTCTATCTGCGCAGCCATGAATATGGCGTGCACGAGATCGTCGATGGCTTTGATCCGACAACCGACAAGATCAGCCTGCTCTATTTCGGCACACGAGAACGTCTTTCGGTCGAAGACAGCGCGCAAGGGCTGGTGATGTCCTCCCTCCCCTCGGGCCAGAGCCTGACGCTGACCGGAGTGACCAAGGCCGATCTGATCCCGGGTCTTGTCGAGTTCCACCACGATCAGGTGATCGAGGACAATCTCGAAGTGCCCTTCGGGTTTGATCAGAACGATGTCACCCTCATCGACCGCACGGTGATCCTGACGCCGGACGCGCCTGCCGGGCAGACCACCGATGGCTTTCAGACCCGCACCGGGACCGGGGCGGATGGATCCGGCGATACCGGTGATACGGGGAGTAGCGGCGGTACTGGTGGTGATACGGGCGATACGGGCGGCAACACAGGCGGCACCGGTGGCGGTTCAGGCACCGGCACGGCACTGGGCAATGGCGCCGATCTGGTGGCCGTCACCTGGAACTGGGGCGTTGTCGAACAGATCACAGGCTTTGATCCCTCAGAAGACACGCTCGATTTTGGCAATCTCAGCCCGGACGGCGTGGCCATAACGGAAGACGACGGCGACCTTCTGATCGAAGTGCTCAACAACGGTGGCCACGTCTACCGGCTGGACGATCTTCAAGCCGAGGATCTCACAGCGGCCAACCTGACCGCCGCCACCTGGAACGTGATCCTCGACGCGCCAAACGGCGTTTACGACCAGCTTCAGGCCCTGGGGGCCGAGAGTTTCCTGTAAACCTGTTTCGGATGCCCTGGCCGGATCTCCCGGCCGGGACGGCCCGCCCGCCAGAGCGCCTTTCAGATCCCGGCCCGGGCAGGATGGGTCAGGGCTGCCCAGATGCCGCGCAATTCTGCCAGCCCCTTGAGCCGCCCGATGGCGGGGTACCCGGGTTGCGTCTTGCGGCCCTGATCATCGAGAATGTCCTGCCCGTGATCGGGCCGCATCGGGATGGAGGCGTCCGACCGCCCCGCCGCGCGGCGCTTGCGCTCTTCTCCCTGCACGGCCGCAAGCAACGCCACCATATCGGTGTCCCCGCCCAGATGTTCAGCCTCATGGAAACTGCCCATGACCGCGTCACCCTCGCGCGCGACGTTGCGCAAATGCAGGAAATGGACACGCGCGCCCAGCCGCTCCATCATCCCCGGCAGGTCGTTGTCCGGTCGTGCCCCAAGCGAGCCGCTGCACAGCGTGATCCCGTTTTCCACCAGATCCACGGCCTCCATGACCGTTCGGTAATCCGCCTCGGTCGACATGATCCGCGGCAGCCCCAACAGCGAAAACGGCGGATCGTCCGGGTGGCAGCACAGCCGCAGGCCCAGCGCCTGTGCGACGGGAACGACTTCGCTCAGGAAGTCGATCAGATGGGTCCGCAACTGGTCCGCGGATATCCGGTCGTATTGCGCCAGATGCGCACGCACATCTTCAAGCGACATGTTCTCTGCCGCGCCCGGCAGTCCGGTCACGACATTCTGGATCAATCCGGCGCGCGCGCCGTCGGACATCGCGGCGAACCGGGCGCCCGCCTCCGCCACGACGGCTTCGGGAAAATCTTCGCCCGCGCCGGTCCGCGCGAGAATATGAATATCGAAGGCCGCAAAGTCGATCAGATCAAAGCGCATGCATGTCGCGCCATTGTGCAGCCTGTAAGCCAGATCGGTGCGCGTCCAATCGAGGATTGGCATGAAGTTGTAGCAGACCACCTTGATGCCGGCCGCCTGGAGATTGTGCAGCGACTGCTTGTAGGCCGCGATATGCGCGCGCCAATCGCCCGACTGCTTTTTGATATCCTCTGAAACGGGCAGGCTCTCCACCACTTCCCAGGCGAGACCGGACGGCGCGCCGTCCGACATGAACGCGATATCCGCCTGGCGCCTTGCGATCTCTTCGGCAGTCCAGACCTGACCGGGCAGGACATGGTGCAACGCCGAAACGACGCCTTCGACCCCCGCCTGCAGCATGTCATCTACCGAGACCAGA
This sequence comes from Pseudomonadota bacterium, assembly GCA_039179965.1. GTDB lineage: Bacteria > Pseudomonadota > Alphaproteobacteria > Rhodobacterales > Rhodobacteraceae > Marinibacterium. The sequence goes on along the minus strand of JBCDEC010000002.1, from coordinate 22,463 downwards.
TCCTTTGGTCCAAACCACCGCCAAGTCTGTCGCATCCGCTTTTCTCCTGCCTTGCCCAAGCGCAGAGCTAGCAGGTTGGCGCGCCGATGACGACCCGGATCGGTCAATTGGGAGGGGATGCGCGTTGACTCATTCGTTCGAACGAACTAGGCTTTTGCCATGACCAAAGCTGATGCCAAGACCGCACGCCCCGACACCAAGACCCAGTTGCTGGAAGCGGCCAAGCGGGTTTTGCTGACCGAGGGCTACGCGGGTCTGTCCACCCGCGCGATCGCCGCAGAGGCCGATACGCAGATGAGCCAGATCCGCTATCATTTCGGGTCCAAGGAAGGGTTGGTGCTGGCGCTCTTTGCCTACATGAACCAGCAGTTGATCGACCGTCAGGCCGCCACGTTTACGCGAAGCGATCTCAGCATCGCCGAAAAGTGGGACAAATCCTGCGACTATCTCGATGTGGATCTGGCCTCGGGCTATGTCGGCGTTCTGCAGGAACTGATCGCGGCGGGCTGGTCCAACGACACGATCGGGGCGGCGGTGCGCGATGCGCTGAAGCTCTGGCGCGCCTTGCTGACCGATCTGGCACGTGATTTCGAACGCCGCCATGGCACGCTTGGCCCCTTCACATCCGAAGACGTTGCCGCTCTTGGCAGCGCGGTTTTTCTAGGGGCCGAGGCCTGCATCCTGCTCGGCTACGAAGACGAAAGCCTGCCGATCCGCCGTGCGTTGCGTCGGCTTGGCCCTGTGATTGCTCATTTTGAAGCCGCCAAGAGGGAGGACTAGCCCATGCGCGCCGCCGAACCCCACACCACCGGTCTGGTCGAGCGAGACGACGTTTCGCTGCACTACGAGATATACGGAGACGGTCCCAGAACCCTTTTGTTTGTCCCCACATGGGCAATTATTCACGCGCGCGGCTGGAAGGCGCAAATACCTTATTTTGCGCAGCATTTTCGCGTGGTTGCGTTTGATCCCCGCGGCAATGGGCGATCTGGCCGCCCCGGCTCTGCCGATAGCTACGCGCTGGAAGAGATCGTCGATGACGTGCTTGCGGTCATGGACGCAACCGAAACCGGCACGGCAAGCCTCGTGGGCTTTTCCTTCAGCTCCGCGATCAGTTGTGCCGTGGCGGCCAGGGCGCCAGAGCGGATCGAGGCGGTGATATCGACCGGTGCCTGGACGCCCATTGTCCCTGGTTACCCGGCGCGCGGGGGGCATTTCGAAGAGGACTTCGACGCGCCCGAGGGCTGGGAGAAGTTCAACCGCCTGCACTGGCAGCGCGACTATCCCGACTTTCTGCAGTTTTTCTTCGGCAAGGTTCACAACGAACCGCATTCCACCAAGCAGCAGGAGGATTCGATGAACTGGGGGCTTGAGGGAGATGGCGAGATGCTTGCCATGACCCAGGATGCACGCAGCTCTGGCGCGGCGGACATCAACGAAGAGATGTACCGCTCGATCCGCTGCCCGATGCTGTTCCTTGTGGGCGACGCGGATGAGATCACGCCCCCAGAGGGCTCCCACCGGATGGCCGAGATCACCGGATCCCAACTGCTCGTCATGCCAGGCGGCGGTCATGCAATTCACGCCCGGTACCCGGCCTGGTGGAACCTGCATGTGCGGACCTTTCTGGCGATCCATCTTGGCAGCTATGCCCCGCCAAAGCGCCCGCGCAAGGCGCCCGACAAACGCGTGCTCTACCTGTCGTCGCCCATCGGGCTGGGTCATGCGCGGCGCGATCTTGCCGTCACGCGCCAATTGCGCGCGCGCCTGCCGGGGATCGAGGTCGACTGGCTGGCTCAGGATCCGGTCACCCGGTTCCTGTCGGCCCATAAGGAACGCGTTCACCCGGCCAGCGCCCGCCTTGCCAATGAAAGCGCCCATATCGAGGCGGAAGCCGGAGACCATGACCTTCATGCGTTTCAGGCCATCCGCAGCATGGATGAGATTTTAGTCAAGAACTTCATGGTGTTTCAGGAAGTACTTGAAGCGGAGCACTATGATCTCGTGATCGCGGACGAGGCCTGGGACGTGGACCACTACTGGCATGAGCATCCCGAGCTCAAACGCGCGCCCATCGCATGGTTCACCGATTTTGTCGGCTGGGTGCCGTTCGCTGAGAACGGGCCGCGCGAAACGATGCTGACGACCGACTACAATGCCGAGATGATCGCCCATGTAGAGCGCAATCCGACAGTGCGGGATCGCGCGATCTTTGTCGGACAACCCGATGAAATCGCGGACCTTTCCTTTGGAACGGACCTGCCGCAGATGCGCGATTGGGTGCCCCAGCACTATGACTTTGCCAACTACATCCTTGGCCAGCACCCGTCGACTTTCGGGTCGCGGGCGGATCTGCGCGCCGAGTTTGGCTATGACGACGGCCGGCAGGTCTGTCTGGTCGCGGTTGGCGGATCCGGCGTGGGTGCGGCCTTGATCCGCCAGATCCTGGCGGCCTATCCGCTGGCCAAAAGGCGCATTCCGGACTTGCGTATGATCGTGGTCACTGGCCCGCGCCTTGATACCCGCCAGTTCGACTGGCCCGACGGCGTGGAAACGCGCGGCTTTGTGCCCGACCTCGACCGACATCTGGCGGCCTGCGATCTGGCCCTTGTTCAGGGCGGCTTGACGACTTGCATGGAACTTGCGGCAGCAGGCACGCCCTTTCTTTATTTCCCGCTCGCCAATCACTTTGAACAGCAGTTCCACGTCGCAAGCCGGCTTGACCGCTACAACGCCGGGCGGCGTATGCCGTTTGCCACGTCCGGAGCAGAAGACATCGCCGAGGCAATGCTTCAGGAGTTGCGCGCGCCCCGCACACCGCTCCCGGTACCCAAGGACGGGGCCGCGCAGGCCGCAGGGCTTCTGGTCGATCTGCTCTGACCGAGCAATGTCGCGCCCGGTTTGACCGCACCCCCTCCGCCATGGCACAGGTTGGCAGGCGGAAGTGAAAAGGCAGAGGTCAGCGTGCAAGGTCCTGTCGCGGCATATCTCGATGGCGGGCAGCGTCTGCACCTCCAGCACGGTCCGATCGATCTGATCGTCGGCGTTGACACACCTTCGCCCGGCGACCGCCAGATTGGGTTTGACGCCGCCGTCGCCCGGTTCGACGGTCTGCTTGAGGCGCTGGTGGCGGAACTACCGCGGCTTCGACGGCCCCTTTCGGATGACCTCGCCCCGTCTTTCAGCGGCCCGGTCGCCCGGCGCATGACACGCGCCGCGCTGCCCTTTGTGGCTGAACAGGTCACGCCGATGATTTCGGTTGCAGGTGCCGTCGCTGACGAGGTGCTGGGCGCCATCCGCACGGCAGCACAGCCGCGCCGCGCCTATGTGAACAATGGCGGTGACATCGCGTTGCACCTGGCCGGTGAAGGCGCCTTTTCAGTCGCCATGGCCAACCCGGCCGGGGCCACGCTGGGCCAGTTGCACATTGATGGCACGAGCGGCATTGGTGGCATCGCCACGTCAGGCCAGAGCGGGCGGAGCTTGTCTCTTGGCATCGCCGAAAGTGTGACGGTGCTGGCTGGCTGTGCCGCTGAGGCGGACGCGGCCGCGACGCTGATTGCCAATGCCGTGGACCTGCCAGACCTGCCGGGCATCACCCGCGCGCCCGCCTGCGACATCCAGCCCGACAGCGATCTGGGCGCGCGCCGGGTGGTCACGGGTGTCCCGCCGCTGTCGGACCGGGACATCGCCGCCGCCCTCGCGCGCGGGCAGGCGCGCGCCAGTGACATGTGTCACCGCGGCCTCATTCAGGGGGCTGCGCTCTTCCTGCAAGGACAATCGGTCATGACCGGAGCCACCCTTGTCCAAGACCATACCGGTTCGGAGAAACATTATGTCTAAGCTCAACGTCCGGAAACGGGCCCTCGTGGTCGAAGAGATTTTTCACGAAGGCGGCCCGGTGGCCGCGACGCCTTTGCTGCGTGGCGCGGCTCTGGCGGTTATCGCCAATCCCTTTTCGGGCCGGTACGAGCCGGACATTCAGTGGTTCATGGAGGATCTGAGGCCTTTGGGCCTTGATATGGCGCAGAAACTGGCCGGTGCCCTGGGGGGTGCAACACAGGTCGAAGGCTATGGCAAGGCCACGCTGGTCGGGGCCAATGGTGAACTGGAACACGGCGCGCTCTGGCATGCACCGGGGGGCTACGCGATGCGCGAGGTGCTCGCGGACACCAAGGCCATTGTGCCCTCAAGCAAGAAAGTCGGCGGCATGGGCGCGCGCCTTGATGTACCGATCACCCACGTCAACGCCTCCTATGTCCGAAGCCATTTTGATGCCATCGAGGTCGGGTTGAACGACGCACCGCGCGGTGACGAGATGATGGTGGTTCTGGCCATGACAACCGGTCCGCGTATTCACGCACGCGCGGGCGGTCTGGCGGCGTCAGATATCACCGGCGAGGACGGATTGCGCTGAACGCGACGGTTTGCCCCGGCGCTGACCAACCGGGCCGCACAGCCCCGTCGCGCGGCACAAAAGACTCGACAGGCCGGTCCCGGGATTTCAGCATGGCGAAAAAGACGTAAACACCAGGGAGACCGATTATGACCCAGATCACCCGCCGCACCGCTCTTGGCGGCCTGGGCGCAACAGCGCTTTTACCCAGCGTCGCCCGCATGGCCCACGCACAGGGCAGCGAACCCATTCGTCTGGGCTTTCAGGTCCACAGGACCGGCATCGGCTCGGCCTACGGGCGCTGGTATGAGCGGGTTGCCACAGCGGCCGTTGAGCGCATGAACGCCATGGGCGGGATCAACGGTCGCGAGGTCGTGATGATCGCCGAAGATGACGGGACCGATCCGCGCCGCGGGGCCGAGGTTCTGGAGCGCTTTGCCGATCTGCACAAGACAGATGCGGTGTTTGGTCCGCTCTTCTCCCACGTGGTCATTGGGTCTGCGCCCCGGGCGGGCGAGCTCAAGATGCCCTATTTTGTGGTCTCCGAAGGGCATCACGTCGCCAGCGGCGGGCTCAACCGGTATACGCTGCAGCCCGGGATCACGGATGTGAAATCCCAGGTGATCTCGATGGCGCCGTTCGTGTCGGAGAACCTCGGCAAGAAGGTCACGATGATCTATCCCGATTTTGCCTTCGGCCATGATCACCGCAATTTCTTTACCCAGGCCATCGCCGATCAGGGCGGTGAGGTCATCGAGGCCATCGCCGTGCCTCCGGCCGAAACCTCTTTCACGCGCTATTTCCCGAGCATTCCGCGCGACACCGAGGTTGTTTATCACGTCATGGTCGGCCCCGCCGTGCTGACCTTTGTGCGTGAGATGGGCGAATTCTTCCGCGGCTCCGGCCCGCAGATGTTTGGCTTTATCGACAGTCTGGAGGCGGTGGATATCACCAGTTCGGGGCTCGAATTCCTTGAAGGGTCGTATTTCTGGGAAGGCATGTGCCGCCACGCACAGCCCGATCAGACGCCGCACGAAGCCGCCTATCGCGCGGCGGTCGGCGTGGACGCGCGCGGCGCCTCGGTCAGCGATGAACGCGATGTGTCGACCTATGCGCACATGTTCGGTGTCTGGGAAACGCTTGCGATCATCAAGCAGGGCATGGAGGCCGCCGGCTATCAGGGCCCTGCCGACCGCGCGGCCCTGATCGAGGCGGTCGAGACCATCGAAAACATCCCGCTGTCGGACGATCATCCGCAGGGCGCCAAGCGGTTCAATGGCAAGACCCATCAGGTCTTTGGCCAGCAAAACATCACCCAGGTGCAGGACGGCATGCTGGCGCGGGTGCATCAGACCTCGATCGAAGACACGCTGTATGACGACGAGGTCGATTACACCACCCGGTCATTCTAATCCTGCGCTGTCCCGGCGCGACGCACTGGGACAGCCGTCGACCCTGCCGCGAAAGATACAGCCTTGGACTTTGGACCCCATCTGCTTTTGGCCACGCTCGAAGGCGCGGTTACGGCGGCGATCCTGTCACTGACGGCGATCGGGCTCAGCATCGTTTTTGGCGTCATGCGGGTGGTCAACGTCGCGCATGGCGAGTTCTTCATGCTGGGCGCGGTCTTTGCCTGGTATATCGCGACAGCCTTCGGCGCGCATCCCGCGCTTGGCTTTGTGGCCGCGATCCTGGTCGCCCCACTTCTGGTGGGGGCCCTGGCCGCCATTGCCGACCGGCTGATCCTGCACCGGATCGACTACAACCCCGAACGCACCATCGTGGCGACCATTGGCCTGCTCTACATCATTCAGCAGGGCACATTGATGACCTTCGGCCCCGACGCGCGTCCGGTCGAGCCGCCGTTCAACAGCGTGATCGCCATCCCCTGGTTTGAATTCACCGAGGCCGGGTTCGAGATCTACTGGCCCTGGGGCCTGGGCATCACCAGCTACAAGCTCTTTATCATCTTCGCAGCAGTGGTGGTGCTGGCGGGGGTCTGGCTTTTGATGACGCGCACCAAGTTTGGCCTGATCATGCGCGCCACGCAGCAGGACCGCGAAATGAGCCTGGCCTTTGGTGTGCCGGTAGATCGAGTCTTTGCCTATGTCTTCGGCCTTGGCGCCGCGCTTGCGGCCGTCGGCGCCGTTCTGGTGGTGCCCGTGCAGCAGGCGCATTACCTGATGGGGCACGATCCGCTGTTGCTGTCCTTTGTGGTGGTGATTATTGGCGGCCTCGGCAGCCTGCCCGGCACTGTCATCGCCGCCATCCTGATCGGCATGACTGACGGCATCGTTTCTGTTTTCTTCTCGCCAACTCTGGCCAAGATCATCGCGACGCTGGCGGTTGGCATGGTCCTTGTGTTTCGTCCGCGCGGGTTGATGGGCAAGGCATGAGCGACATCCAGAAGTCCTATGCGCTGCATGTCGCCATACTCGCGCTTCTGGCCGCGGCCTTCTTCGTGCTGCCCGACTATCACGTCGGAGTTCTGGCCCGGGTGATGGTGCTGGCCGTCTATGCCATCGGCTACAACATGCTGTTTGGCTACACCGGGTTACTGAGCCTCGGGCACGCCCTGTTTTTTGCCGCCGGGATGTACGGCTTTGGCCTGGCGGTCCATCTGGGCGGCGTGCCCACCGGGCTCGCGCTTATCCTTGGCGGCGCAACGGCCTTTGTGGTCTCGCTGGCCATCGGGTTTCTCGCCCTGCGCACGAAGGAAGTCGCCTTCATGATCGTGACGCTGATGTTCGCGCAGGCGGGGTACCTGACCGTGCTCTACTTTGGCCCGATCACCCGCGGCGACGAAGGGTTTGTCATTGCACAGGCACAACGTGCGCTCTTTGGTGTGGATCTGAGCCAGACCGAGACGCGCTATTGGGCGGCCCTGGCGCTTTTTGCGGCCTGTTTTCTGGGCACGGCCGCCCTGGTCAAATCGCGCCTGGGACGCGCGATGATCGCCGTTCGCGAAAACGAAGAACGCGCGCGGATGCTGGGCTATGATACATACCGGTTGAAGTTCATTGCCGTGCTGCTGTCGGGCACGCTCTCGGGTCTGGGCGGCGCGGCCTATGCTTTGCTCTTCGGCTATGTCGGCGCGACCTTCGCCACGGTGCAATATTCGATCTTCCCGCTCCTCTGGGTGCTTCTGGGCGGCGCTGGCACGACGATCGGCCCGCTGATCGGAGTGCTCTTCATGTACTACCTGATCGATCTGTCGAGCTCTGTGACGGATGCGTACATGCTGATCGCCGGGGTGGCCTTGCTGCTGCTCTGCCTGTTCGCGCCCGCAGGACTTGCTGGCGAATTGCGCAAACGGGGGCTCAAGTGGCTGCCGTAACTCTATTGGAAACCAAGGGGCTTACGAAGACCTTTGGCGGACTTCAGGCCAATACGGATATCGATTTCACCCTGACGCAAGGTGACGTCATGGCTCTTATCGGGCCCAATGGAGCGGGCAAATCGACCTTTGTGGGGATGCTTTGCGGACGCATTCCGGCCACCCGGGGGCAGGTCTTTTTCAAAGGGGAAGACATCTCCGCCCTGCCCGCTCACAAGCGCATCGCTCTGGGCATCGCCTATACCTTCCAGATCACGTCGATCTTCGCCAATCTGGCGGTGCGCGAAAACGTGGCTTTGGCCGCGCGGCGCAAGGGGGATATCGCCGAGGCCGTTGTGCAGGCACGTGTGGCGTCGGTCCTTATGCGGGTGGGCCTGTTCGACCGCGCCAACCAGACCGCGGGCGATCTGAGCTATGGCCATCAGCGGGTGCTCGAAATAGCCATGGGACTGGTTCAGGAGCCCGAGCTGTTCATCCTTGATGAGCCGACGCAGGGGCTCTCGGATGCGGAGATAACAGAGTTCGTCTCGCTGATCACCGGCCTGCGCGGCGCCACAACGATCCTTCTGATCGAACACAATATGGATGTCGTGATGCGCTCCGCTCAGTCCATAACAGTTCTGAATTCCGGCGAGATCCTGGCCAGCGGCACGCCGCAGGAGATCCAGGCCAATCCCGCCGTTCAGCAGGCCTATCTGGGGACCGTCGATGCTGCAGGTTGAGCGGCTTGAAGCCAGGTATGGCAAGGTACAGGTGCTCTTTGGCGTCGATCTGATCGCGCGGCCCGGAGAGATCACCTGCCTTTTGGGGCGCAACGGGGCCGGCAAGACCACGGTGATGAAAGCCATCATGGGGCTGTTGCCGCTCAGCGCCGGGCGGGTCATGCTTGAGGACAAGCAGATCAGTTCCCTTCCGGCCCATCAGATCCCGCGCCAGCGCATCGGCTATGTCCCTCAGGGACGGCGCCTGTTTCCCGAACTCTCGGTGGCCGAAAACATCGAGATGGGCCTGATGCCCTGCGCCTCCGGGCCCGAGACACGCGACTGGGTGCTTGAGATGTTTCCCCGGCTACGCGAACGGCTCTCGCAGCAGGCCAATACATTGTCTGGCGGGGAACAGCAGATGCTGGCGACGGCGCGCGCCCTGTGCCTGCGACCCCGGGTCCTGCTGCTGGATGAGCCGACCGAAGGGTTGCAGCCGTCCATGATCGCCCTGATCCGCGACGTGATCGTTCAGATGAAGGCCGAAGGTCTGGCTGTTCTTCTGGTCGAACAGCGGGTCGATGCGGTTCTCTCCGTGGCCGATCAGGTGGTGTTTATCGAGCACGGCAAGAGCGTCGAAACGATGTCTGCGACAGCGCTGCGCCAGAACCAGGACAAGATCCACCGCTATCTCGGCGTCTGACCGGGCTCGGATTACGTTGGATCACTCCGGCAAGCCTTTCCAAAGGGTCGGATCACTTGCCGCTATGCGACGGCCATCTCGGCGCCTCACCGGTCTCGGCCCGGATCGGATCACCACGACCAACTCCGGCCTCCGCCGGCACAGGGCCGAAGCAGCTGCCCAGACCCAAAAGTCCAAACCTCTGACAGACCTTCGTCATCTTCTTTCCACAGCCGTCTGATAGGTGCTGCACCTGCATAATCGACCCGATCCGGCGCCGGGCTATTTTGCCGCGGACCCCGTCCAAACCCGCGCCGCGCACCCACCTGCACAGAGGAGACCCGCGATTGGAACAGACCGAAACAGCCACCGACAAAAAGGTCCAGATCCTCAATGCGGCCACAATATTGATCAAGACCCAGGGACTGCAGGCGCTGTCGTTTGAAGCTGTGGCCAAACAGGCCGGATTGTCGCGCCAACTTGTGCGCTACCACTTCAGCGACCTTGACACGCTGATTGTAAGCCTTTGCGAATACCTCGGAAACGCCTACCGCGCGAGCCTGGTGGAAGGCATTGTCGAAGTCGGTCAGGTCGAACGTCTGGGCTTTTTTCTCGACTACTTCTTCGATCTCGCGGACGGTCGCCCCATGCCCGACAACCTTGAGGTCTACGATTCCCTTCTGGCCTATGCCGTCGGGTCTGACCGCCTGCGTGACCGGCTGTGCGACCAGTACAAGACCCTCGGACAGGTCATCGTGCACGAATTGAAGATCGTGCATCCGGAGCTCGGAGATCATGCCGCCGAGGAATTGTCCTTTGTTTTTGTGTCGCTGATGCATGCGCACTGGAGTTTCGTGGCCAGCCTCGGCTATGCGCGCGATCACAGCCGCATCACGCGCCAGGCCATCGATCGTCTCATCGCCTCCTATGTCAGCGACACCGAGCGGCGTCCCATGATGGAAAAGCCCTGGACCCGCGATCCCCGGTGAGCACTGGCGATCCCAGGTGATCCCGTTCGGATCTGATCCCGTGGCGGGTCGCTTTGCCTTTCGTTTGACTTTGTCCCGTGGCGCGCCTTGCATGGCGGGCGAGGTTGGGGGAACGCGGTATGGAACATCCAGTCACAGCCGGCGCTGCACTTTTTGCCAAGCTGAAGGCACTGGGCGTAGACTATGTCTTCGCCAATTCGGGCACCGATTTCCCGCCGATCATCGAAGGCCTGATCGAGGCCCGCACGCGCGGCGTGGCCCTGCCACAAGCGCTGACCATCCCGCATGAACATGTCGCGATGGGTATGGCGCATGGCTATACCCAGATCACCGGGCGGATGCAGGCCGTCATGCTGCACACCAACGTCGGCCTGTCCAATGGCGCCACCGGCACGATCAACGCAGCCAGCGACCAGATCCCGATGTTTGTGATGTCCGGGCGGACTCCGGTCAGCGAATCCGGGCGCTTTGGCGCGCGCACGGTGCCAATTGGCTGGGGTCAGGAAATGTACGACCAGTCCGCGCTGGTGCGCGAAGCCTGCAAATGGGACTACGAGTTGCGATTTTCCGATCAGATATCGGAGGTTCTGGATCGCGGCTGGTCCATTGCCCAGTCCACCCCCAAGGGACCGGTCTACCTGAGCCTGCCGCGCGAGGTGCTCTGCGCGCCCTGCCCGTCTGTCGGGCTCGACCAGCCCACGGCCATGGATCCGGTGCGCATGGCGCCTGACCGCGCGGCGCTCGCGGCGGCGGCGGCCGCGCTGGCGGCGGCGGAGCGGCCCATGATCCTCGCACAGCGCGGCGCCGGATCAGAGACAGCCTTTCGCAGCCTCACCCGGTTCGTGGAAGACTGGGCGATCCCGGTGTCACATTACTGGGCCACCCAGATCGCAGTTGCGCTCACCAGTGACGCCCATGTCGACTGGATGCCGGACAAGCTGTTGGCGGAGGCGGATCTGGTGCTGGTCATCGACGCGCTCGCCCCCTGGTGGCCCGACCGGGCCGCGCCTGCCCCCGATGCCACCGTGATCCACCTTGGCCCCGATCCGCTGTTTGCGCGAAGCACGCCGATGCGCAGCTTTCGCTCCGACATCACACTGGCCGGGGATACCGGCCCGGCGCTCCTGGAGCTCATCGTGGCAGTCACCGCTCTGGGCCCGCCGGGCAAGGCCATTGAAGCGCGGCGCAAATCGCTCGCGGTGCGCGCCTCAAAGGAGCGCGCACGTGTCGCCGACCTGGCCCGACGCGGCAACGGCGCGCCAATGACCAAGGCCTGGGTTTCCCATTGTCTGGGGCAGGCTATCCGGGGCCGCCCGGCCAGCGTCTTTCACGAACTTGGGTGCCCGCTGCCCCAACTGCAACTGGATGCTCATCTGAGCTACTTTCAGGAACCCTACTCCGGCGGATTGGGGTGGGGCCTGCCGGCGGCCATGGGCGCCCAGCTTGCCGACCCGGCGCGGCTGGTGTTCGCCACCGTGGGCGACGGCAGCTACATGTTCGCCAATCCGACCGTGTGTCATCAGGTTTGTGAGGCACTTGGGCTGCCGGTGATCACGCTGGTTTTGAACAATGCGGAATGGGGCGCGGTGCGTCAGTCGGTGCAAAGCCTCTATGCCGACGGGGCGGCCGGCAGGACCAATTCCGTGCCGCTCACGTCTTTGGAGCCCAGTCCCGACTTTTGCAAAACCGCCGAAGCCAGCCGGGCCTATACCGAGACCGTGTCGCGGGGTGAGGATTTGCCCGGCGCGCTGGAGCGCGCGATCAAAGTGGCCACTGAAGAACGGCGGCAGGTCCTGCTCGACATCGCAATCCGGCGCGACCAGGACGTCTAGCGGCGGCGGCGGGCAAGGGGATGGCGCGGCTCCGGCCTATTCGAAATAGCTGGCGTGTTTGACGTGAATGTCCGCGATCGTCTGATCGAGGCGTTCCAGATGACGACGCAGAATCGTCCTGGATTGCTCGACGGCACCATCGCTCAGCGCTTTGGACAGCGCGAGGTGATCTTCGAAAAGCGCTTCGACCTCGGCCTCGCGGCCAAGGCTCAAGACGCAGATCCGGTCGATCTTCTTTTTGCAATCTTCAATGGTCTGCGCCGCCAGCGGGTAGCCGGAACGATCGCAAATCGATTTGTGGAACTCATAATCCAGGGTGTGGAACTCGGCGAAATTCTGGCTCTCAATGGCACGGTGCTGACGCGTGGTGTTTTCCTCCAGAACCCGGGCGGCGTCGCTGTCCCAGGCGGCGCAGGCGCGGTGTACGACTTCTAGCTCGACCGCGAGCCGTACGAATCGCGCATGCGCGATCTGCTTCATGGAGAAGCCGCGAACCTCGGTGGCCTTCTGCGGGCGAATCAACAGCAGATCTTCCCGCGCCAGGCGCGCGAAGGCGTCGCGCACCGGCTGACGGGATACGCCGAATCGCCGCGCCACCTCGACTTCGGACAGTTTCGTGCGCGGCAAAAGCCGCAACGACACGATCTCGCTTTGCAGATTGTCAAAGACGACATCCGCAGCCGTGCGCCGTTCAAAAAATTCAGAGGGTTCCTGCATTTGTCGCCCTTTTGACTTCTGATCGTCTACCCCGCACGCGCGGTCATGAAAAGCGTCACACGCCGTAAACCTTCACGCGCGGAAAGCGCAGCCAGCCCGGCGCCGCCTTTCGAGGCAGGATCGCCGGATTTGAGAAAGTGGCTTGACACTACTAGTATGCTAGTCGCCTAATCAACAAAAATACGCGCAACACCAGGGAGCGAGAATCGGTGTCAGCCCAACCGCGCGGCAGCGCCGCGGCACATGTGCCGCGCTGCCCTGGCGTGGCTGACCCGCGGATCTGCCCCCGCCATCCATGGGCCTTCTGCCCGAATTGAAGTGAGACCACTTATGGACCAAAACGCCGAAAATCCTCTCGAAGGAAAGGTCGCGATCATCACGGGCGGCGGTCGTGACATCGGTCGCGCCTGCGCAATGCAACTGGCGGCGGACGGCGCTGCGGTGGCGATCAACTACTTCAGTTCTTCGGACGGCGCGGACAGCGCGGTGGCCGAAATCACAGCCGCGGGCGGCAAAGCCTTTGCCAAACAGGGCAACATGACCGAAGCGCAGGATGTGGCGGACCTTGTCGATGACACGCTGCGCCTCCTGGGCGGCAAGATCGACATCCTGGTCCATGTCACCGGCGGACTGGTCGCGCGCAAGACCATCGCCGAAATGGATGCCGCGCATTGGGCGACGGTCATGGATCTCAATGCGACATCGTTCTTCCATCTGGTGCACACGGCCGTGCCGCACATGAACACGGGCGGTGCGATCGTCGGACTGGCCAGTCAGGCCGGTCGTGACGGCGGCGGACCGGGCGCAGTGGCCTACGCTGCCTCCAAAGGCGCGGTGATGACCATGACCCGCGGTCTTGCGAAGGAACTCGGGCCGGATATCCGCGTCAACTCGGTCTGCCCCGGCATGATCGACACCGATTTCCACAACACGTTTTCGAAACCCGAAGTCCGCACGCATGTGGCCGGAATTACGCCACTGAAACGCGAAGGCTCGTCTGAAGACGTGGCCAACCTTGTCGCCTATCTGGCCTCGGACAAGGCCGCGTTCATCACGGGCACCAATGTCGACATCAACGGGGGCCTGCTCTTCTCGTAAAGCGCAAGTCAACGAGACCCTTACTTTCAACTGGATACAAAACCTATGGGAGGATTACATGTACCAGAAACTGTCCGCATCGCTCTTCGCTGCCGCAACGGCCGTGGCCGTGGCGGGAACTGCCGCCACTGCGGCGGATTGGCGTGGCTGGAACATTCACGTGGATGGCTATCCCAATACCATCGCGATGGACAAATTCGCCGAGCTTGTTGAGGAAAAAACCGGCGGTGAGATCACCCTGCAGATGTTCCATGGCGGCACGCTGGGCAGCCAGCCCGATGCCATTGAGCAGGTGCGTCTGGGCGCGCTGGAGATCGGCAATTTCAACCTTGGCCCCATCGGCCCGATTGCGGCGGAAGCCAATGTCGTGTCGCTGCCTTTCATCTTCAAGGACGTCCCGCACATGTTCCGTGTACTGAACGGCGAAGGCGGTGACATGATCGCCGCCGGGATGGCTGAAAAGGGTCTGGTGCCGCTGGCGTGGTACGACGCCTGAGCACGGTCGTTCTACAATGGCGACAAGCCGATCAATGCGCCCGGGGATGTCCAGGGCATGAAGGTTCGTGTGATGAACAACGACCTTTACTCCGGCATGATCGCCGAACTGGGCGGCAACCCCTCCCCCATGGCCTTTGCCGAAGTCTATCAGGCGCTGAAGACCGGCGTTGTGGACGGTGCCGAAAACAACTGGCCGTCCTACGAATCCACCGGTCACTTTGAGGTCGCAGGCTACTACTCTCTGAGCCAGCACCTGATCATACCGGAGTGCATCTGCATCAACGCCGCCGCCTATGACGCGCTGTCGGACGACATGAAGGCCGCCGTCAAAGAGGCCGCCATGGAATCCGCCGCTCTGCAGCAAGAGCTTTGGGCCGAACGCGAAGCCTCGAGCCGCAAGATGGTCGAAGAGGCTGGCGTGACCACCAATGAGATCTCGGACAAGGCGCCGTTCCAGGCCGCGATGGTCCCGGTGTACGAGGCCTACCTTTCGGCCAATCCGGATCTGCGTCCGCTGGTCGAACTGATCCAGGCGACCGACTGATCGTCTAAGATCGCCCTTGCACACAGCGCACCCTCCGGCGGATTGTTCGCCGGAGGGACCACGACCAAGGACCCCAAGATGACCGATCACACCGCAACTGCCGGCAGGCCCCCTGCCATTGATCTCTGGCTGGATCGGATCGCCGTGCTGTGCAAGCTGATCACCGGTGTCGCGCTTGTGGTGCTGACCGTCATTTTTGGCTGGCTCGTCTTTGGCCGATACGTCTTGAACGCCACCCCCACGTGGGTCGAACAGGCCGCCTTGCTTCTGGTGATGACGATTGCCTTTCTCGGCGCCGCTGTCGGTGTGCATGAAAACACCCATCTTGCCGTAACGCTGTTGCGCAGTTCGGTTCCGGAACGGTTCCGCAAGACGCTTCTGGGGGCGGCCGACTTTCTTCTCGCCGGCTTTGGCGCGCTGATGCTCTGGTATGGCACGCAGCTGACGATGTTCAAATGGGGCTCAATGATCCCTTTGATTCAATTGCCGGAGGGCCTGCGCTCGTTGCCGCTGACGATTGGCGGAGGCCTCATCCTGCTCTTCTCGCTGGGACATATCCTGCGCCTGGCGCAAGGCCGTGACCAGCGCGTCGATAGCCTTCAATAAGGACACGTTATGGGACTTCTGGTTCTGCTTGGCCTTTTCGCGGTCTGCGTAGTCATCGGGGTGCCGGTGGCCTTCGCGCTGGGGATCTCTGCCATCGCCGCGTTCTGGTTCGAAGGCCTGCCCCTGATGGTGGGCTTTCAGCGGATCGTCTCCGGCATCAACGTCTTTTCACTGATGGCGATTCCGTTCTTCATCTTTGCCGGAGAGCTGATGTTCCACGGCGGTATCGCCGCGCGGCTGGTCCGGTTTGCCTCGGCTGCCGTCGGCGCGGTGCGCGGTGGCCTCGGGATCGTGAATGTCTTCTCCTCGATGCTCTTTGGCGGGATCTCGGGCTCGGCCGTGGCGGATATCTCGGCGCTGGGATCGATCCTGGTGCCGGTGATGAAGGAAAAGGGCTATGACGCGGATTACGCGGTCAACGTGACCGTGACGTCCTCCATCGCCGGGATCATCATTCCGCCCAGCCACAACATGATCATTTTCGCCATCGCCGCGGGCGGCGGGATTTCGATTTCAAAGCTGTTTCTGGCCGGCGTGGTGCCTGGCATCCTGATGTGCATCTGCCTGGCGATGGCGGCCTATCTGGTTGCCGTGCGCCGAGGCTACAAGGCCGAAACCTTCCCGGGCTGGACCGCGCTGGCCATCAGCTTTGCCAGTGCCATCCCCGGCCTCTTCACGGCGGTGATCATCGTCGGCGGCGTGCTCTCCGGCGTTTTCACTGTCACCGAATCCGGCGCCTTCGGCGCGATCTACGCCTTTGTCGTGACCCTGCTGGTCTATCGCAGCATCACGTGGTCGAACTTCAAAATCGCCGTGCTGTCGGCGGTACGCACGACCTCGATGGTGATGATCCTGATCGCCTGCGCGGGGGCCTTTGCCTATATGCTGACCTTCTACCGCGTGCCCAATCAGACTGTCGATCTGCTGACCGGACTGACCGACAATCCGATCCTGATCCTTTTGATGATCAACGGTGCACTTCTGGTGCTGGGCATGATCATGGACATGGCCGCCCTGATCCTGATCTGCACGCCGATCTTCCTGCCCGTGGCGCAATCCCTGGGTATCGATCCGCTGCAATTCGGGATGATCCTGATGGTCAATCTGGGTCTTGGGCTGTGCACGCCGCCGGTGGGGTCTTGCCTCTTCGTTGGGTGTGCGGTCGGCAAGTTGCCGATGGAAAAGGCGGTCCGCACGATCTGGCCGTTTTACCTGGCGATTTTCGTGGCGCTGATGATGATCACATTCGTCCCGGCGATCTCGATGACGCTTCCCAACCTTCTGGACTAGGCGCGCCTTACTTGCCCGGACACCACACAGGCGGCATGCCCGCTCACGGCTCGTTGGATGCAGCCAACGGGACCGGGTCGTTCTGGCAGCCGTTGTTGCACGGCAGACAAGCGCGGATCGCTGCAACCAGATCGCTGTGCGAGAAGGGCTTTTGCAAAAACGCCTCGTAGACAATCTGCGCCTCTTCCGAGAGATGTGACGCCGGATACCCCGACGCCAGGATCGTCTTGACCGACGGCCACCGGTCCCGGACCGTGCGTGCCAGGTCCGTCCCCTGGATCTGGCCCGTCAGCACCACATCCGATAGCAGAACATCTGGCGGTGTCTCGGCTTCGAATTTGACGAGCGCTTCTTCGGCCGTTGCAAAGGCGCTGACCAGAAAGCCGATCCGCTCGAGACGGTGAACCATCAGACGGCGCACCGAGTCCTCGTCTTCGACGATAAACACCGCAGGCCGCCCCGCCACCCGCAGACCGCGATCCTGCGGCCGTTTCTGGGGCGTTGTCAGCACGCCCTCCGGCTGCGCGGGAAAATGGAGACAGGCAACGGTACCACCGTCGGGCCGGTCGCCGAGGCGCATGAACCCGCCCGACTGGTGAACGAACCCATGAACCATCGAAAGGCCTAGGCCATTGCCGATCTCCAGGCCTTTTGTCGTGGCAAATGGCTCAAAGAGGCGCGCCCGCATTTCCGAGGCCACCCCATCGCCATTGTCGGACACCGAAATCATTACATGGGGTCCTGAAACGCCGGCGGGCCGGTCGCCGGCAAACCACTGCGTCGCCGGGTCTTCCACGAACGGATCGATATGAAGCACAACATCCACGTCAATGCGCCCGTCCCGCCGTCCGACCAGCGCGTCCCGGGCATTCAAGACCAGATTCAGAACCGCATTGTCGAAACTATGCGCATCAAGGCAGACCGGTTGCAGGAAGGGGGACGACGAGATATTGAGCGTAATGTTCTCCGGCACACTGGCCTGCAAGAGCGGTCGCAGGGTCTCGATCTGCTTGCCCGCCGAGAACACCCGTGGCTGCAAGGGCGCGCGTCGGGCATAGCTGAGCAGGCTCCGTGTCAGATCGGCCCCGCGATAGGCCGCGTCCAGCGCTTCGCTCAGAAGCGGCGATTGATCCGGTGCGCGCGCGGTTTCCTCAAGCAGTTCAAGATTGCCGATGACGACCGCATTCAAATTGTTGAAGTCATGCGCAATTCCGCCCGTCAGATCACCGATGGAGCGCATTTTGTTGGCCTGGCGGAGTTCTTCCTCCGCATTGCGTTGGTCGGTGATGTCCTCGACCATCCAGATGCAACCCCCCAACCCGTCCATTGCGCCTTTGAACGCTGGAACAAGCGTTTCACGCACCGTGGTCCATCGGCCTCTGGATGGGCTGTCCAAACTGAGTTCACGCTCCACGCTGCCGCCTGCCATGGCCTGCTGCACAGCTTCGTGCAGGCGCTCGTATTCGGACACCCCGACCAGATCGCTGAGCTTTTGCCCCTCGGCCTCTTCTTCTGCGACGCCATACCAGGCCCGAAACGCGCTGTTCACCAGTTGGATGGTCTCATCGGGGCCGATAACGGCCACGGACAGCGGAAGATATTCGGTGGCCATGTAGACCAGATGCTCTTGGGCGCGCAGTTGTGTGATATCGTCCTGGATGCCGATGAAGTGGGTAACCTGACCGGACGGATTGGCGACGGGCGAGATCGTCAGGTGATTGATAAAGGCGCGCCCGTCCTTGCGCCGGTTCAGCAGTTCGACACTGCACCGTTCGCGCCTGTCGATCGCCCGGCGCAGACGCGCGAGACCGGGTTGATCTTCCAGACCCTTGTGAAAGATCCGCGGCGATTGCCCCACCAGATCCTGGGGCGTGTAACCTGTGCTTCGCTCGATGGCGTCGTTGACGTAAACGATGACCTGGCCCGGGGTCGCCTCGGTGACCAGAACCCCGTTGTCGGTCCAGGCCAAGGCATTTTGCAACAACCGTGACTCTTCCCGCGTTGATTCGATTTTTCGCCCGGCCAGATAGGCGAACCCCAGAAGCAAAATGCTGATGAGATTGAGCGGCACGAGCACAGGCATCAATGTGGTCATGGACTGCCAGCCAAGCCCTATCGGCACGTGGATGAAAAAGGTCGGCAGAATGGCCAGCGTTCCAGCAAACGCCAGTCCCGAAAGCCTTTGGAGCATGCGGGGTCCCGACCAAGGGAAAAACCGCCGAAACAGCAGTCCGACGAGACAATAGGCGACGACACTTATCGCGCCCCCCAAGGCGAAGGGGCCTCCGACCGCATAGCGGATGGAGCCTCCGACCACCGCGGTGGCCAGCGTGGCGGGCCACCCGCCGAGCAATCCGGACAACAGCGCCGGTGCGGCCCGCGCATCGATTGCCGAGCCAATGGGGGACAAGGCCGTGAACGCGATCAGAAGTGCGACCATGGCGCAAAACGCCAGCGCCGCCAGCGCCTGATAACCAATCCCGTCGGCTGGCCAGCGGCGCGACAGAACACCCAACAGCAACGCCGCACAAAAGCACGGCACCAGAAGACCGGCATTGACCACAGTGGCGTGCAAGAAAGACACATCGATCACAGGAGCACCTAGATTAATCCGCTAAATATTCTACAAAGGTCTCATAGGTGGCACTTTTTCCCGACTAGGGAGAAAAATCAACTTTGTTTGCTACCTATAATTGTGCAAACTGGAATTCATAGGCCGTCGATTATTCAGGCGGCAGAGATGGGACAAAACAGCATTCCTGGACGGGGTGGCGGCGATCGCAAACGACGCGGCCGCTTGGTGCGGGTCATGGGCCAGCGTCACGCACGGCCTACAACGTGGTAATTCTGATTGGATGATCAAGAAAAGGCTTTGAAGCGAGTTATTTGAGTGCGTTTCGCGCTCCAGATTGAGACACAGGCCACCACCACTCCGATGCTCGGGACAGCTAGGATCAGGTGCATTCCAGAGTCTGCGTCAAAAGAAACCCTCGTTGGACAAGCCGTCGAAAAAGGGGATGAAACCTACCAATGATTGCAGTTGTGAAAAACGCGCCGTCGAAGACGTGCACAGTCGAGGATGGCACCGTCATCGTTCTAGAGGACGATCCCCTGGTACAATCGCTTCTCAAACGCCAATTGACTGCAATCGGATACGAAGTTGTGGCCACAACGGACGCCAGTGCCTTTCTGTCAGAAGTGATGTGTCAGGAAACCCGTTTTGCGGCGGCCGTCATCGATGTGAACCTGCCCGGCTTGTCCGGGGATCAGGTGTATTCGTGGATCCGCGAGAGCGAGTCACGCGCGCTTCAGGAACTGCCGGTCATCTTTCTCACCGGGTATCCGGAGAAAGTGCCCTCCGATCTGCTGGCGCCAAACAAAAACTGCCTTCTGCTGTCCAAGCCGCATTCGCTCGTGGCATTGCGTGACAGCCTTGCGGAGATCATGGCGCACCAATAGTGCGGCAATTGCACGAAAATCGGGTCTGCAGATCCGACATCTGAGGACGTCGACCTACCCTCGCCTGCCAATGCCGGTTCACGCAGCACGCGTTGCGCGCAGCAAGCCGCGTCGCACGTAAGGTGGCGCAAACCCGTCTTCACGATAGAGCAACATATAACGGGGCGTGACCTCAACTTCGAAGCCGAGTTCAATCAGCAACCGGGTCAGGTTGGCTTCGTCCTCGCGGCGATGATAGGCGCAAACGGCCGTGCGCGTGACGCAGCCTGCATCAATCAGGCCGCGTGCCCCGTCCAGAACCTCCGCCTCGTATCCTTCAACATCAAGCTTGAGAAAGTCGATGCGCTGGTCTGTGCCGAAATAGTCGTCGAGCCGGATCATGTCGCCGCGCGTCTCGTTGCCGACGAACTTGGGAACAATCGTCACTTTCTCAGCCCATGGAGCAAACGTGGCTTCGAGCGCCCGGGTCCATGAGGCATCCGTCTCAAAGAGATAAACATGGCCCACCCGGTCGATCACATCCAGGGACAGAGAGCCTTCGGCGGAACCAACATCCACCAGAACATCACCATCGGTGATATCGAACCGGTCCGAGAGATACCGGTGGGGCGATGCCGGATGCTGTTCGGCGCAGATTGCGTTGTAATCCTTGGGAATGCGCTTGAGCTTGCGCCCTTCCCGCCAGTAGAGCCGTTTGCCGTTGTGATCGATAAACGGCAGCCCGACCTTGGGATCTTCATGAATTTGGATCGCTCGCGCGTGAATGTCCCGCGCGAAGTCATAAGGTAAAAAGTCCGGAGGGTTGTGGCGCAGGAAGTCGGCCAGTTCCGCATACTCAGGATCGTCGGCACGGCCCTCTGCCTCGAACCATGCGATCATCTCCCGCCGCAGCGCATCGCGTTTGGGATGCCCGATGCGCCACTTCAGGAATTGAAATTTGGGTGTCACCGGGGCCGTCCTTGTCTTTTATTCGCGCCACGGTGCCATTGCCTGACACTGTGATCAAGCCGCCTGTGGCGCCCTGACCGCCCGACAGTCTATCTTCACGGTCCTAGTGATCCGCCATGCGCTGACGCCGCGCCTTGATGCGGGCGTTTGCCGACTCCGTGCCATCGTGAAAGGAGCCAAACAGCTTGTCCCACGGCAATTCGAGCGAGCCGTAATTGCACTCGAAATAGCGGTGATGCATCTGGTGATGAAAGGTACCCAGTTTCAACCGGTTTTGATCCTTCACCACGAGCCCTTCAAAACCGGTATGCGTCGTGGCAGCGGTCAGGGCGTAATATTGCAGATGGTAGAGAATATGAATGGGGTGAGCCGCGACCACCCAATGGATCATCACCGATCCCAGAAAGATGATGTGCTCCACCGGATGCATGGATAGCCCGGACCACGGCCCGACGTTGATATTGCGATGATGCAGCGCATGCACGTGTTTGTAGAGAAACGGGACATGCAAAAGCCGGTGGATCCAGTAAAAGTAAAAGCTCTCCCAAACCGGAATGAGAAAAAAGAGCGCCACAAACCAGACCGGGTGGGCGGCCCAGGTCAGCATGGGCGCATAGCCATTGGCCAGCGCCCAGAACATCAGGACTTCATAGGCCGTCCAGACCGTGACGCCGCTTGCCAGGGTCCAGAACATATTGTCCCGTATTTGCCCCCCCAGCGTGAATTGCCTGCCATTCTTCATCAGGGGCCGTGGATCGTATTTCAGCCGCTGCCCCTGTTTGGTGAAGGTGTAGAAGTACAAATGCAGGCCGCCAGCCACCAGCGTCATCAAGACAAGATTGCGCAGGTACATCTCTGCAATCCAACCAAAGGCAAAGGTCTTGCTGTCTGCGAGCGGCGGCTGAAACCAGTAGTAGGACACAAAGGCCAACCCGACGACGATCAGCCTTTCTGAGATCAGGAACCACGAATTCCAGACCCACCGCAGCATATCGGCCGGGCGCAGGGGCCAGGTGAAAAACGGTGACACTTTGAGGGGAACCGGCGGGACGTGGTGCCAGCCTTTTAGCGGCGCATCGGACATGATTCCCTCCCTGACAAAAGGCCTCGGACACCACGCGCCGATACCGTCATCCGTTTTACGCCCGGTTTCACTCCATTGTCGACGTCTGGCGCACATGAGGCGACACACCAAAGACCGATTACGGTTTCGGCGATGCCATCATAGGCATTTCGCTGCATGTGTGGGGCGGCGGGAAGACGGAGAGCCATATCAATTAAGCCATCTAAATTTAATCAATTTAAAACAATTACCTGAATGGCTTCGATGGTCGATCCAGAAAAAAATGCTTCGGGATTTGTTGAG
>JBCDEC010000001.1:0-63772 GCA_039179965.1 Pseudomonadota bacterium | reverse complement strand
GTCGAGGGTTTCCGGTATTCGCCCACGTTCAAGGCCGCTCATGACGAAGGCCGGATCTGGGACGAAGAGTCCCTGACCGCCTTTCTCGCGCAGCCCAAAACCTATCTGAAGGGCACCAAAATGGCCTTTGCAGGCCTCAAGAAGAAAGGAGATCAGGAAGCGATTGTCGCGTTCCTGAATAGCTTTCGCCAACCCTGAGGCAGTGCCCGCCAGCGCCGTGCCGGCGCCGGGCTATGTCGTGTCCGCCGAGGTTTTGGCGATTGAGGGAGACATAGAGTATGGTGAATACCTCGCCTCCGAATGCACCACCTGTCATCTGGCGGACGGCGGCAACGACGGCATTCCCGGCATCATTGGCTGGGATCCGGCTGAATTTGTAACGGCGATGCATGCCTACAAGGACAAGTATCGCGAGAACCCGGTGATGCAGATGGTGACAGGCCGGCTCGCCAACGACGAAATCGCGGCCTTGGCCGCGTATTTCCAAGGCCTCGGAAACTGAACCGAGGCACCCAAGGGAGGAGGACCCCAATGACAATGAACAGACGCGCTTTCCTGGGCACCACCGCCGCGGCATCCGCCGCTATGGCGGCGCCCGTGGTGTTTGCGGATGGGCACGGCAAGCCCCGTGTTGTGGTGATCGGCGGTGGCGCCGGCGGCGCAACTGCGGCGCGCTATATTGCCAAAGACAGCAAGGGCGCCGTCGACGTCACGCTGATCGAACCCACGCGAACCTACTACACCTGTTTCTTTTCGAACCTTTATCTTGGTGGGTTCAAGGACATCGAGGACATCGGCCATTCCTACGGCGGCCTCGCTGCGGCGGGTGTCAATGTGGTCCACGATTGGGCCGTTGGTGTCGATCGCGATACCAAGACCGTCACGCTGGCGGGCGGTCCCAGCATCAAATACGACAAGCTGATCCTCAGCCCGGGAATCGACTTTGTCGACATGTCCGTGCCGGGCTGGGACGTAACCACACAGAATGCCATGCCGCATGCTTACAAGGCCGGCTCGCAAACCGAGCTTCTCAAGGCGCAGCTGATGGCGATGCCCGAAGGCGGCACCTATGCCATGGTCGCACCGCCCAACCCTTATCGTTGCCCGCCCGGACCCTACGAGCGGGTCTCGATGGTCGCGCATTACCTCAAGAACAACAATCCGACCGCCAAGATCGTGGTGGCGGATCCCAAGCCGAAATTCTCCAAGATGGCGCTCTTCCAGGAAGGGTGGGCCAACCACTACGAGGGCATGATCGACTGGATCGGCGAAGACTTCGGCGGTGGCAATGTCAGTGTTGATCCCGCGGCCATGATACTGACGATCGATGGCGAGGACACCAAGGTCGATGTCTGCAATGTCATCCCCGCGATGAAGGCGGGCCGGATCGCGGATATCGCCGGTGTGACCGACGGCAACTGGGCGCCGGTGAATGCGGCGGATATGTCCTCGAAGGCCGATCCGGATGTCTATGTATTGGGCGATGCCTCGCAGCAGGGCGACATGCCCAAGTCGGGCTTCTCGGCCAACAGCCAGGCGAAGGTCTGTGCCAATGCCGTGCGTGGCGCGCTGACCGGGTCCAAGGTTTTCCCGGCAAAGTTCTCCAACACCTGCTGGTCGCTGATCGAAACCGATGACGGTGTGAAGGTCGGCGCCACGTATGAGGCCACGCCGGAGAAGATCGCCAAGGTCGATGGCTTTATCTCGGCCACAGGCGAAAGCTCGGATGTCCGCAAAGCCACCTACGAGGAATCCGAAGGCTGGTATACCGGCATCACCTCGGACATGTTCGGCTAAAGAATGAGGCAGATCGTCCGGGCCAGCTGTGTGCCCGGGCGATCCGTCCCCCCGCATCGCGTCTCTGTGATGGCGCTTTGAGCCTGCGCGGTGGACATGCGCAGCCGGTGTCCCGAGTATTGCTTTCATCGACACGATACACGAGAGGCACGGCGTGAAAGGCTTTCCGGATCTTCCCCCCCTGTGGTGGCTGGGCAGTATTGTTGTCATCTACGCGGTGAAATGGAGTCTGCCCGGATGGCACTTTGCATCTGGCCTTCTGACGACGCTGTCCTGGATCCTGTGCGTGGCCGGGCTGGCCGTCATCTTCTGGGCGGCGTCATGGTTTCTGCGGAAGAAGACCCCGATTGAGCCCCATCATGTGCCCAAAACGCTGATCGTCGAAGGCCCCTATCACCTCTCGCGCAATCCAATCTACCTTGGGCTTGTCCTGCTCACGCTGGCCACCGCCGTCGGCCAGGGTTCGCTGGTCGGACTTGTCGTGACAGCTGCGCTTTGGTGGGTGCTGGATCACCGCTTTGCCGCCGTGGAAGAGGCACAATTGGCAGAGACATTTGGCCCCGAGGCGGCGGCCTATCTCAAGGCCACCCGACGCTGGATCTGATCGGTCCGGGTCACTCAAACTCCATCTGCTCATAGACCCGGCCTGCGTTTCGCGTGGCCAGTTCCTCGAACGTGTCGAGATGTGCAAACGGGCTTTGATCGACGTAATAGGCCTCGGCGAGATCGCCGCCCGCCTCCAGGTGTTCACCGATCTTTTCGCGCAGGTAGACCAGGTAATCGCGGGTGTAACGCCGCACCTGATCCATATTGGTCGGGTGACCGTGACCGGGGATGACGTAGGTGGCCTTGAGCGGCTCAAACCCGGTCTCCCATGTTTCGATCCAATCCAACGCCACCGTGTCCTCGAAGATTGGCGGCAGGCGTTCATGAAAGGCCATGTCGCCGGCGATCACGAGGCCCTGCTCGGGCAGCCAGACCTGGGTATCGCCGGGGCCGTGTGCCGGCCCGAGATGCAGCACTTCGATACGGAACGCGCCCATCTCGATGAGATGTCGATCCTCGAAGGTCTGCGTGGGGGCCGCCACATAGGTGCCCGCGGCCTTGTCGCGGTTGTAGCGTTGCATGGACTCAAGGATCCGGTTGCCGCGCTCGGCGATTTCATGCGCCGCATCCACATGGGCCAGGATCGGCACGCCCTGGTCTGCCCAATAGGAATTGCCGAGTATCGCATGGCCCTGGCCGTTTTCGTCGATGACCAGCCGCACCGGTTGATCGGTGATCGCCTTGATCTCTTCGTGCAGCGCCTCGGCCAGAATATAGGCCGCGCCGCCGTTGATCACGATCACCCCGTCGCCGGTAACGATAAAGCTGAGGTTGTTGTTGTGGCCGGCGTTTTCATAGGTCGGCGGGGCGGTCGCCCCGATGGCCGACCAGACATGCGGGATAACCTCGACCGGCTTAGAATAGAGTGGCGAGCCGGGGTATTGATCGGGAATATCTTCATCCGCACACACGGGCGCGGCCAGCACGGCAAGGAGAGCGAGCCAGTGTTTCATGTGTCTGCCCCCACAAACCGATAGCCGTCACCGTCCACCTCGACGCGGCCCATTCCTCCGCCCGGCAGGTGAAAGCCCACCAGCGTGAGATCTTCCGAGACCAGCCGATCCAAGAGCATCTGCCGCGAGGCCACCGCCCGGGCCGCGTCCTGATCGGCGCCGCTTTCCCACTGCGGTTTGCGGAAGGCCACGTGATGATTGCCGATCGCGTCCCCGATGATCAGTGCTGCGTTTGACCCCTGGCGCAGTTCAAATGCCATATGCCCCGGCGTATGGCCGGGCGTGGACAGGGCGGCGATGCCGGGCAGAATCTCGTCGCCGGGATCAAAGCGCACCACCGTGTCCTCGATCACCTCCATGCGCCGCTTGGCACCGACCGCGAAGGCGGCGCGGGCCTCGCCAATGCGCGACACGGTCTCGGGATCCCACCAGTAGTCCCATTCGGCCCGGCCCATCATATAGGTCGCCTCGTAGAACAGGGGCTCGTCGAACTCATCGAGAAGACCCCAGATGTGATCGGGATGCGCATGGGTGAACACCACATGGGTGATGTCTTCCGGCGCGAGGCCGATGTCGTTCAGAGAGTCCTGAATGGTGCCGGCAGAGGCCATGAAGTCCGGCCCGGAGCCGACGTCAAAGAGCACCGTATGTGTGCCGTCGCGATAGAGCGCAAGATTGCACTCCGGGGTGATCTGTTCGGCGGAGATATCAAATTCCGCAAGGATCGGCAGGAGGTCGCCCTGTGGCATCGGCGCAAAGAGGAAGCTGCCGGGCAGGGTGAGATGCCCGTCGCTGAGCGTGGTCAGGCGGGCGGCACCCAGTGATAGTTCTGAGGCGACAGATCTCGGAAAGAGCCCCGCCAGCGGCGCGGCCGCGGCCCAGGACAACAATTCGCGGCGTGACAGAGCCATGCCTTCCTCCCATTAAATTCTCTTATGCGAATATGAATGTATTTTTGTCAAAACGCAAGAATTCAGGTGCTGTCCGGACTGCAGGGAGGCGCAGGTCTAGCCGCGTTGCACCGCGCCGTAGCCCATGCCTGCGACATTGACGTAAAGCGCGTAGACCGAATGGCTCGCGGCCATAAAGAGCCGGCTGTTGGCGCGCCCGCCAAAGCACAGATTCGCGCAGCGTTCGGGCAGCGCGATGCGGCCAATCGCCGTGCCATCCGGCGCAAAGACCATCACCCCGTCCAGCTCCGGATCACCCATGCCCCAGCCGCACCAGAGATTGCCCTGCACGTCCACCCGAAATCCATCGGGCGTGCCCGGCCCGGCATCGATCAGAACCCGTTTGTTCCTGATCGACGCGCCATCCTGCGCCACGTCATAGGCCAGTATCTTGCGGTTCGGCAGGCTGCGGCATTCGACGATGTAAAGCAGGCTTTCATCAGGTGAGAATGCCAGCCCGTTGGGCCCCAGAATGTCGCCCGCCACGATGTCGGCCCGTCCGGTGTCCGGGTCCAGCCGATAGACGTTCTGACCCTGCTCCGGTTCGGACTTGTGGCCTTCGTAGTTGCCCAGAATGCCAAAGGGCGGGTCCGTGAACCAGATCGTGCCGTCGGATTTGACGACCACATCATTGGGCGAATTCAGCGGCCTGCCCTCGAAACTGTCGATCAGAACGGTCAGGGCGCCATCGTATTCTGTCCGCGTGATGCGCCGCCCGCCATGTTCGCAGGTGATCAGCCGGCCCTGCAGATCGCGGGTCTGGCCATTGGCAAAGTTGGACGGTTCGCGGAACGGCGCCGCCTGTCCGGTGGTCTCATCCCAACGCATGATTCTGTTGTTGGGAATGTCACTCCACAGCAGATACCGCCCGTCGCCAAACCAGACCGGCCCTTCCGACCATCGACATCCGGTTGCCAGACGCTCAACGCCCGCGAGCGGCAGTTTGA
The DNA here is from genome assembly GCA_039179965.1 of Pseudomonadota bacterium. Classification (GTDB taxonomy): domain Bacteria; phylum Pseudomonadota; class Alphaproteobacteria; order Rhodobacterales; family Rhodobacteraceae; genus Marinibacterium. The sequence continues at coordinate 58,519 of JBCDEC010000001.1, read as the reverse complement.
GCGCGTCGAAACGGGGATCCAGCGGGATCACGGACGGGTCCGGATAGCGTTGCGACGGTGTCCAATCCTCTGCGGCGCGGGTGTCTGTCATGGCCTCTCTCAGCGATAGCGGGTGTGTGTCCCGGCTGATCCTATGTCACCGGTCCGGGATTAAACAGAGCCAGTTGGTTGGTCAGGCCAAGCCGCTCGGCGGCTGTGGGCGCGCCGCTGGCGGTGGCGAGGATCTGCTCGAACAGGGTCTGCCCCATCTGTTCGACAGAGACCTCGGCCGAAATCACCCGACCCGCGTCCAGATCGATGAGATCGTGCCAGCGCCGCGCCAGATCGGTGCGGGAAGCCACCTTGATCACCGGCACTTCGGCCAGCCCGTAAGGCGTGCCGCGCCCGGTGGAAAAGACATGCACGTTCATCCCGGCCGCCATTTGCAGCGTGCCGCAGATGAAGTCGGACGCTGGCGTGGCATTGAAGAGCAGGCCGTTCTGCGCCGCGCGCGCCCCGGGTGGCACAACCCCGGCGATCGGCGACCGGCCGGATTTGATGATCGAGCCCATCGCCTTTTCGACGATGTTTGAGAGCCCGCCCGCCTTGTTGCCGGGCGTGGTATTGGCGCTGCGGTCCGCCCCGCCGGCCGCGAGATAGGCGTCATACCAGCCCATTTCGTGGATCAGGGCGTCGGCCACCTCCGCCGAGGCCGCCCGGGCCACCAATTGATCGACGCCGTCGCGGACTTCGGTGATTTCGGAAAACAGCACGGTGCCACCCGCAGCCACGATCCTGTCCGCCGCGACGCCGAGCACCGGATTGGCGGTGATCCCGGACAAGGCGTCACTGCCGCCACATTGCAGGCCCACCACCAGATCCGCGGCCGGACAAGTTTCCCGGCGCCGCGTATCGAGCGCGGCGAGATGGTGTCGGGCGGTTTCCAGAATGGCGGTGATCATCGCTTCGAACCCGGTATGGCTTTCGTCTTGAAGCGTCACCAGGCTGGGTGGGCCGCCCATCTCTTCCGGAAAAAGCCGCGATGGCTGCAACTTCTCGCACCCAAGGCTGACCGCCAGTGTGGCGCCGGCAAGGTTGGGGTTGCGGGCGATGTTCCTGAGCGTGCGAATGGGCACTTCGGCGCCCGATGCCTCGATGGCCACACCGCAGCCATAGCTGTGGTCGAGCGCCACGACATCATCAACATTGGGGAACGCGGGCAGGATCTCGCGCCGGATACGATCCACCGCATGGCCAACCACGCCGGACACGCACTGCACCGTGTTCGTGATCGCCAGTATGTTGCGCGTGCCAACCGTGCCGTCACGATTGCGATAGCCTTGGAAATGATAGCCCTGCAGCGGCGGCAGGGGCGGTGGCGGCGCATCTGGCGGGCGCATGTCTGACAGGTTTGGCGGCGCCGGCATGCTCAGATCGGCATTGCGGACCCAGCTTCCTGCCGGGATCGCGCGACGGGTCCGACCTATGATGGCCCCGTAGCGATACACCGGATCACTGGCCCGCATGTCTTTCAGCGCAACTTTGTGCGCTTGCGGCACCTCTTCGATCAGGGTGAGCCCGTTCACGGCGGTTCCGGCCGGCAGGCCGCCGTCATTGGCCACCACGCCAACCGTATCGCACGGATCTATCTGGATGAGGCGCGGTGGTCCTGTCATCTGTGGGGTTCTGGAGCCTCGGGCTGGATCAATCGCCAAAGCAGCGACCATCCGGATGCATCATCGCGCCACCGCTGTCAGATCGTGCCTCGTGCCCGGGTGTACAGGACTGAAACGATCTGGTCGAGCGGCGGAGGATGCGCGGGATCCAGGCGGATCGGAGCCGCCTGGATCATGGGTCGTGGGTCGTCAGGAGCCGGTGTTCTGCACGGCCTCCAGCAGATCGGCGCCATGCTTGGCTTTGAAGTCCTCATAGACCGGATCCATCCGCGCACGGAAGGCGTCCACATCAGCTTCGTTCACCTGCATGCCCTTGCTCTTGAGCTCTTCGATGGCCGCCATGCCGACGTTGGCGGTCAGGGCGATCTCGTAGTCCTGCAGCTTCATGCCTTCTTCGACCAGCACCTGCTGCTGCTCTTCCGTCAGCCCGTTCCAGGTGCTCATGCTCACCGCCACAACGCCCGGCGGGCGGAAGTGCTGGGTCATCGAAAGGTAGTCGCTGACCTCGTAGAAGCGGTCGTTCAGCACGTTGCCCGAGGCGTTTTCACCGCCGTCCAGCACACCCTGTTCGAGGGCTGTGTAGAGCTCGCTGTAAGACATCGGCGTGGCAGACCCGCCCATGGCATTCACGGTGTTCACCATCAGCGGGCTTTCCATGACGCGGATCTTCAGACCATCCATATCCTCGGGCGTCACCACCGGGCGCACCTTGTTGAAGACATTGCGATAGCCATTGTCGAACCACGCGATGATCTTCATGCCGCGCTGCTCGGCGAGGTCGCTGTATTGCGTCCCCACGGGGCCGGCCACGACAGCTTTGAAGTGATCGGTGTCGCGGATCAGATAGGGCAGGCTGAAAAGATCGAATTCGGGGATGAATCCGCTCACCGGCGCGGTCGAAACCTGGGCCATTTGGATGCTGCCCAGCATCATGCCTTCGATGTAATCCCGCTCGCCGCCCAGTTGCGCGCCGTCGAGCACCTCGATGTTGAGCCCCACGTCCCGCGCGGCCACCTGATCGGCAAACCAGCGCAGCGAAACATTGTGGTGATGTGCGGGCCCGGTGACCGAGGCCACGCGGATCGTTGTGTCTTTCGCCAGAACCGGCGTGGCCAGTGCGCCTAGCGACAGAACGGCGGCGCCGCCGAGCCCTTTCAGAATGGATCTTCTTTTCATCGTGATGTTCCTCCCATCATGGTCTTTTTTGGTAAATCTCCGGCGCAGAGCCGGTCTTCGTTCTCCTGGCGGGACGCTCAGCGTTGCACTGCAAAGTCGTCTGGTTCCGCCAGGACAAGTTTGTTGAGCGGCCGCACGCCGTCGTCGGTGACGGCCACAACCACTTCGATGCGGTACCCACCGCCCGGCAGATCATGAAGATCGAGCTTCACGGCGAGCGTCATGCCCGATTCGAGTTCAAAATCGCTGTCCGAACTCAGGTTTGGCGGCTCCACCACATCGATCCCGACGGCATGGCCAACACCGCGCAAGCCCTTGGCATAGGGCGTGAAATTGTCAGCAAACCCGTGCGGTTCGAGCTCCTTGAGCAAGGTGTCGAAAATCGACCGCGCGGTGATCCCGGGCTTGATCGTGGGGATCACGGTTTTCAGCGCCTGATGGCCGACGATCAGCGCGCGTTCCTGCTCGGGGTCGGCGCCGGGCATCAGGATCGTGATGCCGCCGTCATTGCAATAATGCCCAACGGCCGGGTTGAAATCGAGCATGACAAACTCGCCCGGTTGCACCTTGCGGTCCGTGGCGCGCCAGGCCGGGTAATTCGTGTTGGGCCCCGACATCACCACGGTGGCTGAACCGATATCCGCGTTCATCTGCCGTGCAATGTTTTCGGCAAGCCCCGCGACCTGGATTTCGGTCATGCCCACCTTCACCGCCTTGGCGGCCTCTTTGAGGACGGCATCGTTGATCTCTGCCGCCTTCTCCATCAAATCGATTTCCGCCGCGGACTTGATCTTGCGGAAATTGAGCATGATGTCGTCGCGGTTTTCGATCACGGCCTCCGGCACGGCATCGACCAATTGCTCGTAGATCTCGAAGGGGAGGATGTTCTTGCCGATCAAAGCGATCTTGCTGGCCCGTCCGACAATCGGCGCAAAGACCTGCGGGAAATCCGAATAGGGGCGGTGAATGCCGCGCACATCCTCGATCCAGCACATGTCCTTTGCGGCATAGGCATTGAGGCGTCCCAGAAACACCACCGGCGCCGCGTCGCCGACGATCAGCACAAGCTGGGGCGATTCCTCGATCACATTGATCGGCTTGTAGTTGGTGACGTAGGTGGAATGGCCCGAGCGATACTCATCGGAATAGATGATGAGCGCATCATAGCCCTCGGTCTTCATCCGGTTGCGGAGGTTTTCCGTTCGTTGTTTGAGCTCGTCCGTTGAAATGTCCAAAACGGCTATCCTCTTTTAAAGTCCAGGTTCAATTGCCGAGCAGTGTCGGCACCGTCATGATGACGGCGGGGAATACGGTGCAGATCAGAAGGACGACGATCAGCACGGCGCAGAAGGGCAGCAGCCCGCGCATCGCCTGAGAGATCGTGATCCCGCCGATGGAGCAGGAGATGTAGGTCAGGATGCCGACGGGCGGCGTCACCGACCCGATCACCACGGACATCACCATGATCACACCAAAGAACACGGGATCGATGTCCAGACCCAGAATGACCGGCAACAGGACGGGCGTGAAAATGATCAGGATCGGAATGCCCTCGATGAACAGCCCAAGGATCAGGATGAACAGCACGATCAGCAAAAGCGCGATGGTCGGATTGCTGGAGATTCCGCCCAGCACCTCCAGCACAGCGGCGCCAAATCCCGCCCAGGCCAGCAGCCAGGCAAAGGAGGTGGCCATCGCGATCAGAAACAGCGCGGCGGCGGTGGTCACCGCGGCATTGACCAGCAGTTCGGCGACCAGTTTGAAGCTGAGTGTCTTGTAGACGAACGTGCCGACCAGCGCGGCATAGGCCACCGCCACAACGCCGGCTTCGGTTGCCGTGAATACGCCGGAGAAGATCCCGCCGAGAATGATGATGGGCATCAGAAGCGCCCAGGCCGCCTCCCTCAGTGACCCAAGGACGGGCGGCAGTTCACTGCGTGGCGGCGCAGGATAGCTGCGCTTCTTGGCAATGTAATAGGCCACGCCCATGAGCCCGAGACCCATGACAAGGCCGGGAACAAAGCCGCCCAGAAAGAGCTGCGCGATAGAGACATTCGCAATCGAGCCGTAGATGACCATCATGATGCTTGGCGGGATGATCGGGCCGATGGCGCTGGAAGACGCATTCACCGCAACGGCGTAATCGGCATCGAAGCCGTTCTTTTTCATGGCCGGGATGATCATTGACCCCAGGGCGGAGGCGTCGGCCGTTGCCGATCCGGAGATGCCCGCAAAGAACATGCTGGAAACGATAGAAACATGGGCGAGGCCACCGCGGATGTGGCCCACAAGTGAGCGGGCGAAGGCGACGATGCGCTCGGTTATCCCGCAGGCGTTCATCAGCTCTCCGGCAATGATGAAGAAGGGAATGGCCAGCAGCGTAAAGGAATCCACGCCGACAAAGGCCCGCGTGACGATGCTGTTGATCGGCAGCGTATCGTCGACCAGAAGCGTGGTGGCCGCCGCGATGCCGAGCGCAAAGGCAATCGGCATATTGATCAGGAGCAGGACGAAGAAGGTGAGAAAAAGGACGATCAGCATCAGCTTTCCGCCCCGGGTGTCTTGAACAGGATGAGGTAGATCCGTTCCAGGCAGATCAGCGCAATCAGACCCATCGAGATCGGGATCGCCAGATAGATCCAGGTCATCTGCACGCCCAGCGCCGGGGAGCGCTGGAACATGTTCATGTTCAGCACCGGGAGTGAGGCATTGATCACCACAACGGCGAAAACCCCGATGAGCAGGGTGGTCAACACCTCCAGCCCGCGCCGCAGAGGCTCTGGCAGCAAATTGACCAGAAGGTCGACCCCAAGGTGGATGCCGCGTGCCAGCCCGATCGCGCCGCCCAGAAAGACGATCCAGACAAAGCAGTAGCGCGCCATTTCCTCGGACCAGGGCAAAGGCGCGGCGATAACGTATCTGAAGATCACCTGAGCCAGGGTGACGCAGATCATCACCACCGAAATCAGGACCACCGAGGCTTTGGCCACGGCGAGTAGGGCCGTTAGAACGACGGAATGCCTATTGGCGTCCAATGCAAGCTCCTCCCATAGCTCCTCTTGCGGGAGCCCAAACGCGCATTGCTTTGAAATCGATTTCACAATGCCATTTCGATTCCGTCAACAGTTTTCTGTTCAAGCGGGAAAATCGCTGATATGTTGAGAAAAACATTGAAATGTGAGCGGGATGGAACAGGAGAAATCAAGAAATCGTTTGCACGAATCGGCGGCGCGCGTGCGTGTGACCGATGTCGCGCGTGTGGCTGGCGTGGCGCCCGCGACCGTGTCGCGCGTTCTGAACAATCCCGAAAAAGTGTCTTCCGACAAACGCGATCGCGTTGAGACGGCAATGCTGGAGCTGGGATATGTGCGCAACCACGCGGCCCGGGCCCTGCGCTCGCAACGCTCGAATATGGTGGGCGTTCTGATCCCGACGCTGGACTACGCGCTTTACGCCCGGATGGTGGGCGCCGCGAATGAGACCTTCTCAAAGGCGGGCACCTCCACTCTGATCGCAACCTATGACTACGATCTGGACGCCGAGGTCAACGAGGCGCGGCAACTGCTGGAACGCGGCGCCGAGGCGCTGGTTCTGGTCGGCAACAATCACCGGCCCAAGCTGCATGACATGCTGGATCGCTTCGGTGTTCCATGCGTGTGCACCTATGTCTCAAATCCCAAGAGCACCCATCCGACGGTCGGGTTCGACAACGCCATTGCGGCCGCCAAGCTGGCCCAGCACGTCGCGCATCTGGGGCATCGCCACGTCGGCGTGATCAGCGGTTTGACCCGGGACAACGACCGCACCACCGAACGGCTGGAAGGCATTCGCACCGAACTGGCGCGCCATGGGATTTCCCTGCCGCAGGCGATGATTGCGGAAAGCGCCTACTCGATCTACGACGGGCGCAAGGCCTGCGCGCTCTTGCTGTCCCGCAATATGCCGCCGCCCTCCGCGATCATCTGCGCCAATGACATTCTGGCTCTGGGCGCTTTGGCGGAAAGCCAGGCGCGCGGCTATGCCGTGCCGGGTGACATGTCCGTGGTGGGCTTTGACAACATAGAATTCTCGACCCACGCCAACCCGCCGCTGACCACCATCGATGTCCCAGCGGAAGAGATGGGGCATCTGGCTGCCGACTACATTCTGGGCAATCTCAACGGCGAAGACGTGGCGCTTCACAATCCGGTGGAGGTGGAACTGATCCTGCGCGGCTCCTCCGCTCCGGCCCGGACACGCGCCTGAGGCGCATCCGCTCAGGCAAAGACCTCTTCCAGCGCCCCTTCGACCTGCGCGGCAAACTTGGCGGCCGCCACCGGCAGGGTGCGGCCGCGAAGCTGACAGAGGTACAGCAGCCCCTCCGGCACGTCGCGCGTGTCGACCTGGCGCGAAACGATCCCCTCGCGCTGGTCCCGAGACGGCAAGCCGACCGGGATCTGAAAAGACACCAGGCGTTCGTGATAGGGATAGCGGCGCAGAAACTCGAAACTGTCGGATTCAACGGCCGGCTTCAGGTCAACTGAAGAGCGCAAAAGAGCCATGTCGATCAGATGCCGCACGCCGTATTGCGCCGTTGGCAGACCGACGGGAAAAGCCGCGCAATCGCGCAGGCGGATCATCTCACGCCCCGCAAGCGGATGGTCTTCGGCCATCACCGCATGGAGCGGCTGTCTGACCGAGACCAAGACCTGGATTTCGCGCAGGCGCACCGGTTCAAACACCACGGCAAGATCGGCTTCATGCTGGATCAGCGCAGTCTCCGCCGCGGCGCGGTCGCGCAGGCTGACCCCGAATGTCACGGCGGGATGCTGGCTCCGGTAGCGCGCGATCTGTTCCGGCAGAAAGTAAGGCAACAACGCCTGGCTGCAGGCGATGCCCACGTGACCGCGCCGCTGCCCGGACAGATCGGCAATCTGGCTTTTGAGTTTCTCGAAGTCCGATTTCTGAGTGCGGATATGCGCGATCAGCAATTCCCCGGCCGTGGACAGCCGAACGCCGCGCGGCAAGCGTTCGAAAATGGTCACGCCCAGCTCGTCCTCAAGGGCCAGAACCCGACGGTTGAGCGCTGTTGAGGTGATCGACAGCGTCTCCGCCGCCTTGCGGATCGATCCGGCCCGCGAGATGGCGTCAACATATTGCAAGGGGGCAAGGTAACGGTCCGGCACAAGGGGCAGCCTTTTTCAAAGTGATGCAAAATTTGCATCGAACTGCTGCAAACTTAGCAGAAGACAGCAGCACTTGTCATCGGCACGGTTTGGGCAAAGCGCGCGGGCCGATCCGGGGTTGCGCCCGGGAGCGCTTCTGCAAACTGCTCAGGAGTTTCGTGATATGACCATCAAGCCTCTTTCCCGTCGTGGCGTTCTGCGGGGCGGTGCCGCTCTGGCCGGCGCGACGGCTTTGGGATCGCTGCCCTCGCTTGCGGCGGCCAGCGGAGATCTGACCGTCGGGTTCATCTACGTCGGGCCCAAGGATGACTTTGGCTACAATCAGGCCCATGCCGAAGGCGCCGCGGCCGTCAAGGAAATGGCCGGTGTAACGGTCGTTGAGGAAGAGAATGTCGCAGAGACCGTGGATGTGCAGAAGTCCATGGAATCGATGGTCAATTTTGACGGTGCGAGCCTGCTGTTCCCGACCTCCTTTGGGTATTTCGACCCGCATATCCTTGAACTCGCCCCAAAATACCCCGACGTCCGGTTCCAGCATGCCGCCGGGCTTTGGTCGGCGGACAAGCATCCCGGGAACGTGGGATCCTATTTTGGCTACATTGGTCTGGGCCAGTACCTGAACGGCATTGTGGCCGGTCATATGACCCAGACCAAAAAGCTGGGCTTCGTCGCGGCCAAACCGATTCCCCAGGTCCTGCAGAACATCAATTCGTACCTGCTGGGCGCGCGTCAGGTCGATCCGTCCATTACCTGCCAGGTGATTTTCACCGGGGAATGGTCGCTGGCGGTGAAAGAGGCCGAAGCCACCAATGCCCTGGCCGACGCGGGCTGCGACGTGATCACCTGCCACGTCGACGGGCCGAAAGTGGTTATGGAAACAGCCGCCGGACGAGATTGCTTTGTCTGCGGCTACCACGCCGATCAATCGCCGCTCGCGCCCGAGAAATACCTGACCGGTGCCGAGTGGAACTGGCCCGGGGTCTACACCCGCATGGTTCAGACGGTGCTCGATGGTGGAAGCATCGACAACTTCGACCGGGGCGGATTGTCCGAAGGTTACATCAAGATGTCGCCTCTCGGTCCCTCGGTCAGCGACGCCGCGCGCAATCAGTTCGACTCCACAAAGGCCGAGATGATGAAAGGCGGGTTCGCCGCCTACCAAGGCCCGCTGATGACCAATACCGGAACCGAAATCCTTGGCGCCGGCGCGGTTTTCGTGGAAACCGACATCGCGCTCGAAAGCATGGACTACCTGGTTGAAGGCGTTATCGGCGCAACGTCTTGATCGCTGTCTCAGCAAGGTAGATCCATGACGATCGCCGATCCAACCGATACCGCGCCCCGCGTGCTGTTGTCTCCGGACGGCTGGCTCGCGGGACTGGCGCGGAGATCAGAGGCCGTCATTCTCCCCGTGACGGCCCTGATCGCAGGACTGGCCGTGTTCAGCCTGTTCCTGCTCACACTGGGCAAGTCGCCGGTCGAATTTTACAATCTCGTTTACCGCGCGGGCTTTGGCACCGCGTTTTCCTGGCAGAACACCCTGTCCCGCACCGCGCCGCTGCTGTTTGCAGCGCTTTGCGTCGCGCTGCCCGCCCGGTTGGGTCTGGTCGTGATCGGAGGCGAGGGCGCTATCGTTTTGGGCGGCGTCGCGGCCGGCGCCTTGGCCGGTGTTCTCGTCGGGTGGCCCGGGGCCCTCGGTCTGCCGGTGCTGGCGCTCGCGGCGGCGCTCACCGGCGCGGTCTGGATCGGGGCCGTCGGCTGGCTGCGGCATGTGCGCGGGGTGAATGAGACCATCGCAAGCCTGTTGATGTCCTATATCGCGATTGCCCTGATGAACCATCTCGTGGAGGGGCCGTTTCGCGACCCGTCCTCCCTGAACAAACCCTCCACGGCCCCCCTGGCCGAGCAGCTCCGCGTCGGGGACATCCCTGGTTGGGACGTGCATTGGGGTCTGATCGTCGGGGTTATCCTCTGCGTGCTGTCCTGGGTGCTGATTGACCGGACGACCTGGGGTTTTGCCGCGCGAATCGCCGGTGGCAATGTCCGCGCGGCAGAGGTGCAAAGCTTGCCAGTGGGCCGGTTGATTATCGGGTTCACCGCGCTGGGTGGCGCCTTTGCGGGGCTTGCGGGGTTCTTCGAAGTGTCCGCCGTCCACGGGTCGGCCAACGCGTCCCTTGCGACTGGGTACGGCTTTACCGGGATCCTGATCGCCTTTCTGGCCCGTCACAACCCGCTCGCGATCATTCCCGTGGCGGTGCTTCTGGCCGGGTTCGAGGCCTCTTCGGGTCTGATCCAGCGGCGGATGGATCTGCCGGATGCGACCGTTCTGGTGCTTCAGGGCTTTGTCTTCATTGCGATTTTGATGTCCGACGCGCTGTACGGCCGGTTCCGCATCTTTGTACCCGAACGATGGAGCAGCCGGTGATGGAAAGCGATCTTGGGATATGGGCGATCCCCATCGCCATTCTTGGCGGCGCCATTCGCGTCTCCACACCGTTTCTGTTCGTCTCGCTGGGGGAAGTGCTCACCGAGCGGTCCGGGCGGATCAACCTCGGCCTGGAAGGCACCTTGGTGTTTGGCGCCATGGCGGGCTATGCGCTGGCCTTTCACACCGGCTCGCCATGGGTTGGCGTGCTTGCCGCGGCCATCGCCGGATCGCTTTTTGGGCTGATCCACGGGGCGATCTGCTCGATTCCAAAGGTCAACGACATTGCCATCGGCATTGCGATGATGCTGCTGGGCCTCGGCCTCGCGTTTTTCTTCGGCAAGCCCTACATCCAGCCGGTCGCGCCGGATCTGCCGGCCATCCCGCTGGGCTGGTGGTCCGACCTGCCTCAGGTCGAAGCGGCTTTGCGCGTGAACGTGCTGTTCCTCATCGGGATCGTTGCGGCGATCGGGCTGTGGTGGATGTTCCGGGCCACCCGCATTGGCCTTGTGATCCGCGTCGTCGGAGACAGCACGGACGCCGCCCGCGCCATGGGCCTGCGCCCGGCGGTGATCCGCACCTTGGCAACGGCTGTGGGCGGTGCGTTCGCCGGGATCGGCGGCGCCTACCTGTCGCTCTATTACCCCGGCAGCTGGAACGAAGGCATTTCCTCGGGCCAGGGCCTCATGGCGGTGGCGCTTGTGATCTTCGCCCGCTGGAATCCGATTGCCTGTTTCGGCGCGGCGTTGCTTTTCGGCGGTGCCGGGGCCCTGGGGCCGGCTTTGCAGTCGGTCGGAATCTCCGAGGGCTACTACCTCTTCTTCGCGGCCCCCTACATCCTGACGCTTGGTGTTCTCATCGCGATGTCGTCCAAGACGCAGGCGATGGTCGGAGCCCCGGGCGAGTTATCGATTACCAAATAGGAGCAACACATGTCTGGTCTTGGCGGTCTCAACAAGTCTCCGAACGGCGTGGTTATCGGCATGGTGCAGCTAAAGTTGCCTGTGGTCGAAACCCCTGCGGATCTGGCGCGGCAAACCGAAAAGGTCGTGGCCATGGTCGGCAAGGCGCGCCGCAACATGGCAACGATGGATCTGGTGGTCTTTCCGGAATACGCGCTGCACGGGCTATCGATGGACACCAACCCCGACATCATGTGCAGCCTCGACGGGCCCGAGGTCGCGGCGCTCAAGGCGGCTTGTGTCGAAAATGACATCTGGGGCTGCTTTTCCATCATGGAAAAAAACCCCGGCGGAATGCCCTACAACTCCGGGATCATCATCGACAATACCGGTGAACTGAAGCTCTACTATCGCAAGCTGCACCCCTGGGTGCCGGTGGAGCCCTGGGAACCCGGAGATCTGGGGATCCCGGTCATCGAAGGCCCCAAGGGCGCCAAGATCGCGCTGATCATCTGTCATGACGGCATGTTCCCGGAAATGGCGCGCGAGGCGGCCTATCGCGGGGCAGAGATCATGCTGCGCACGGCCGGCTACACCGCGCCGATCCGCGACAGCTGGCGTTTCACAAATCAATCCAACGCCTTCTGCAATCTGATGGTGACGGCCAATGTCTGCATGTGCGGCTCGGACGGAACCTTTGATTCCATGGGCGAGGGGATGATCGTCAATTTCGACGGCACGATCCTGGCGCATGGCACCTCCGGGCGCGCGGATGAGATTGTGACCGCCGAGGTGCGGCCCGATCTGGTCCGGGAAGCACGGATCAACTGGGGGGTGGAAAACAACATCTACCAGCTCGGCCATCGCGGATACGTCGCGGTCAAAGGCGGCGCCGGGGATTGCCCTTACACCTACATGACCGATCTGGCGGACGGCACCTACCGGGTGCCATGGGAAACCGAGGTCAAAGTGACCGACGGCACAAGCTGCGGGTTTCCCGAACCCACACGACGATTTGGCGAAACCAAACAGGAAGCGGCAGAATGAAGGATCAGATGAGCGTGTCCATTGCCTCCGACCCCTATCCCTGGCCTTACAACGGAGATCTGCGCCCCGAAAACACGGCTCTCATCATCATCGATATGCAGACCGACTTTTGCGGCAAGGGCGGATATGTCGACACGATGGGGTACGATCTTTCGCTCACCCGCGCGCCGATCGAGCCAATCAAGGCGGTGCTCGCGGCCATGCGGCGCAAGGGCTATCACATCATTCATACCCGCGAAGGTCACCGACCGGATCTGTCCGATCTGCCCGCCAACAAACGCTGGCGGTCCCAGCGCATCGGAGCCGGAATCGGTGATGCCGGGCCCTGTGGCAAGATCCTCGTGCGGGGCGAACCCGTCTGGGACATCATCGAAGACCTTTACCCCGGGCCTGACGAAGTGATCATCGACAAACCCGGCAAGGGGTCGTTCTGCGCAACCGATCTGGAACTGATCCTGCGCACCCGCGGGATCGAGAACCTCGTCCTGACGGGCATCACCACGGATGTCTGTGTCTCGACAACCATGCGGGAGGCCAATGACCGGGGCTTTGAATGCGTGATCCTTGAGGATTGCTGTGGTGCGACGGATCCCGGCAACCACGCTGCCGCGATCCATATGGTCAAGATGCAAGGCGGGGTGTTCGGGGCGGTCTGCGACAGCACCGGCCTGATCGCGGGCTTGCCGTGAGCTCTCCGGGCCATACGGCGCAGGGGGCCATCGGGATTGAAACCCTTGGCATGACCATGCGGTTCGGGGCCTTCACGGCCCTGGACGATGTCTCGATCAGCATCGAACCCGGAACGTTTCACGCGCTGCTCGGAGAAAACGGTGCGGGCAAGTCGACGCTGGTGAAATGCATGATGGGGTTTTACCACGCGACCTCGGGCGAGATGCTGGTCGACGGGCGCGAAGCGCTGGTCCCCGATCCGCGTGCCGCCCATGCGCTGGGGCTTGGCATGGTCTACCAGCATTTCACGCTGGTGCCGTCCTTGACGGCTGCCGAAAATCTGGTGATCAGCCGGGAAGATGCGCCCGGGATCATCGACTGGCGATCCGAGAGTGCGGCCCTGTCGGAGTTCATGTTCCGGATGCCGTTTCAGGTCCCTCTCGACCGGCCCGTGCGGTCGCTGGCTGCGGGTGAAAAGCAAAAGCTGGAGATCCTCAAACAGCTCTATCTGGGCCGCCGGTTCCTGATTCTGGACGAGCCGACATCGGTGCTTACCCCTGATGAGGCCGACGAGGTTCTGGGCCATGTGCGCGGGCTCTGTGCGCAGGGCGAAATCACGGTGCTGATGATTTCCCACAAGTTTCGCGAAGTTGAGGCCTATTCGGATTCGGTGTCCATCCTGCGGCGCGGCAAGCTGGTGGGCGCCGGAAGGGTCGGCGAACTGACGCGGTCCGATATGGCGCGGATCATGATGGGCGACGCCAAACTCGCGGAATCCGCGCCGCGCAGTGGCACGGCAGGCGACGTTGTATTGTCTGCCCGGAACGTGCGCGCCAAGGACCGGTCGGGTCTCAACGACATCGTGCTCGATCAACTGGATGTGCGTACGGGCGAGATCGTCGGCCTGGCCGGGATCTCCGGCAACGGTCAGGTGGAACTGATGGAGCTTTTGACCGGCCAGCGCCCGTTGGAGCGCGGAACCATCGATGTCAAGGGCGCCCCTTTCGGCGCGACGCGGTCAGAAGCCCGAGTAAAATGCGTCCGCTACCTTCCCGAAGAGCCTTTGCACAACGCATGCGCGCCGAAGATGAGCGTGACCGAAAACGTCAACTTCCGCACCTTTGATGTAAATGGATCGGGCGCCCGGTTCTGGTTGAATGCCGGTGCGATGCGGCGGCGCGCGAGCGATCTGGTCGCCTCCTTCAAGGTCAAGACCGCCTCGCTGGAAAGCCCGATTGCCGCGCTCTCGGGCGGCAATGTCCAGCGTGCTGTTCTGGCCCGAGAACTGACCGGAGAGGTGGATCTGCTGATCGCGGCCAACCCCTGTTTCGGGCTCGATTTCACGGCCGTCGCCGAAATCCGCGCCCGGATCATGGCCGCCCGGAACGCCGGGGCGGCGGTGCTACTGATTTCCGAAGATCTCGATGAGATCATGGAACTCGCCGACCGGGTGCTGGTCATGTCGGAGGGCGCCATCGCCTATGACCGCCCGGTTGCCGAGGCAACGATTGCCGACATCGGCGCCAGGATGGGGGGGCATCACTGATGCCCGAAGTTCCCGCCCGACCCTTTCCATTGCAGTTTGATCCGGCCAGCACGGCGTTGATCGTGATCGACATGCAGCGCGACTTCATCGAGGAGGGCGGCTTTGGCGCCTCGCTCGGCAATGACGTCGCACCGCTGCAGGCCATCGTGCCGACAACGGCCCAGCTGCTTGCCGCCGCCCGCGCGGCCGGCCTGGCGATCATACACACACGCGAATGCCATGCCCCGGATCTGTCTGACTGTCCGCCCGCCAAACGCAACCGGGGCGCGCCGCGTTTGCGCATTGGCGATCCCGGACCCATGGGCCGCATCCTGATCGCCGGAGAGCCCGGCGCCGGCATTGTTCCGGCGCTGGCCCCTCTGGACGAAGAAATTGTCATCGACAAGCCAGGAAAGGGCGCCTTTTACGGCACGCCGTTGACGCAGATCCTGGGGGACAAGGGCATTCGCACACTGATTTTTGCAGGCGTGACCACCGAGGTCTGCGTGCAGACCACCATGCGCGAGGCCAATGATCGCGGCTATGACTGCCTGCTGGCCGAAGATGCCACCGAAAGCTACTTCCCGGCCTTCAAGGCGGCGACGCTGGACATGATCCGCGCGCAGGGCGCGATTGTCGGCTGGACCGCGTCGACAGCACAAATTGAGGCGGCGCTCGATGGCTGATGCAGACCCATCGGGCCGCCATGTGCCCGGGTTCCTTGACGGCGGCTGGCGGCAGATGAGCTTTGCGCCGTTTCGCGAGGGCGTGGACATCTGCTGGCTGCGCGAGGGCGATCCGGGGGTGGCCTTGCTGCGCTATGCCCCGGGGGCCAGCGTGCCCCGGCATCGCCACACCGGGCTGGAAACCATTCTCGTGCTCGAAGGCAGCCAGAGCGATGAGACGGGCACCTATTCGCAGGGGGCTCTGGTGCTGAATCCGCCGGGCAGCGCACATTCGGTCTGGTCCGAGGACGGGTGTGTTATTCTCATCGAATGGGAACGCCCCGTCCAGTTTCTTGAGTAGGAAGGCCCCGAATGACCGTTGAAACCCTCAGCTTCGACCTGGCATCGCTCCACGCGGCCTACCAGCTTGGCCTGACGCCACAGGCGGTTGTGCAAGAGGTGGGGCGCCGGGTTTCAGCCGTCGGGGATCCGGGGATATTCATTCATCTGCGGTCCGAGAACGATCTTGTTGACGAGGCCGGCGCCCTGCCGCCGTTTGACCCCGACCTCTATCCGCTGTGGGGCCTGCCCTTCGCGGTCAAGGACAATATCGACGTTGCCGGTGTGCCAACGACCGCCGCCTGCCCGGCCTATGCCTACGAGCCGTCTCAGGACGCTTATGTGGTGGCCCGTTTGCGGGCGGCAGGCGCCTTACCCGTGGGTAAGACCAACCTCGATCAGTTCGCGACCGGTCTGGTGGGCGTCCGGTCGCCCTATCCGGTGCCCAGAAACGCCATCGATCCGAAAATTGTGCCGGGCGGGTCTTCTTCGGGGTCGGCGGTCGCGGTGGCGCAGGGGATTGTCACCTTTGCCCTGGGCACCGATACGGCCGGATCGGGCCGGGTGCCGGCGGCCCTGAACAATCTGGTGGGACTGAAGCCAACCCTTGGGACCCTGTCCGCCAGCGGCGTGGTCCCGGCATGTCGCACCCTTGATACGATCTCGGTCTTTGCGCTGACGGTTGCGGATGCCTGGGCGGCCTATGACGCCGCCTCCGGCTTTGATGCCGCAGACGCCTATTCCCGCGATATCCCGGTCGCTGCACCGGGCCCGCTGCCCGCTGGTCTGCGGGTTGGCGTGCCGGATGCCGACAGCCTCGTTTTCCTGGGCGACGACGTACAGGCGCAGGCATTTGATGGGGCACTCAACCGGCTCAAGGCTCTCGGAGCCACATGCGTGGAGATCGATTTCCAACCCTTCTACGACGTTGCCAGGATGCTTTACGACGGCACCTGGGTGGCCGAACGGATGACGGTCATTCAGTCACTCCTGAAAGACGATCCGGGGGCCGTGCATCCGGTCACACGAACGGTTGTCGGCGCGGCGGACAACTACTCTGCCGTGGACACGTTCAACGGCATCTATCGCCTGGCCGAACTGCGCCGCATCGCCGAAACCGCGCTGCGCGGCGTCGATCTGCTCTGCGTGCCGACGATTCCGAGGTTCTATTCGCTCAAGGATCTTGAGGCCGATCCAATCGGGCCCAACAGCGACTTTGGCACCTATACAAACTTTGTGAACCTGCTCGATATGTGCGCCATCGCCGTGCCGACCGGAGTGCGCTCCGACGGTCGGCCAGCCAGTGTGACCCTGCTGGCGACCGCGGGACAGGATGCCGGGATCGCCAGTCTGGCCGACGACCTTCACCGTATCTCCGGGGGCGCCTTGGGGGCCACTGCCGGTGAGGTGTCGCAAACACCGATCCTGCCGCGTCAGAGCACGCGGAGGGACGAGATGGTGCTGGCCGTGGTTGGCGCGCATATGTCCGGCCTGCCGCTCAACACGGTCCTGACCGGCCTGGGCGCGCGGTTTCTTGAGGTGACCGAGACGTCCGAGGACTACCAGTTGTTCGCGCTGGCCGGAGGGCCACCGATCCGGCCCGGATTGCTGCGCGTGCCGGACGGGGCAGCCATCGCGCTTGAACTCTGGGCGCTGCCCTCGACGCAGTTCGGGGCGTTCATGGCCACCGTGCCGTCGCCGCTGAGCTTTGGAACGATAATGCTGTCTGACGGTCGCGCGGTGACCGGAGTCCTGGTGGAACAGCAGGGCATCGAGGGCGCGCAGGACATCACCCGCTTTGGCGGCTGGCGGGCCTATCTGTCCGAGCATGTGGCCTAGCGTTCCGGCCTGCGCCCGCGCGGAGCGATCAATTTGATCTAGTTTGCCGCGCCGCGCCAGGTGACGCTTTTGCCGGTTGCGCGGGGCCAACGTCTGCAAGGGCGGATCGGCAGCGGACGGCGCCACCGCGGGTCGAGCCCCTCAGTTTGCCGTCTGACCCGTTTCCGCACATTTGGAAAAGCTGTTTTGTTTCATTGACCTGCGGGAGTTCCGCACCGGCACTTGCGCACCCCCTTCGGGACCGCCGCACCGGCCCGGCACGGGTGCGTGACAACGCGCCTCGCCAGATCTGTCCGTTTTGAGTGACGCAAAAGACTGTCAGCGGTTGTAAACACTCTGTTCAACTCTTCGGCCTAATCCAAGATCCCAGAGCACATCCTGAGGACCGCACAAATGAAGCCATCGTGTCAGCCCTGCTTGCCCGCATACCCGGTGACAGATGCGCCTTTGGACTGTGCGCCCTGCGGCAGGCCTGCCCTGTGCTCCGACCTGCGTGCCAGAGGTGGCACAGACGGCTTCCGGGCCGCCTTGCCGTCCGAAACGCGCCGCGCACGCCCCTGTCAGGGCACCCTGCGCGGCACAGACCCAGAGTTCACGCGCCCTTGCGCGTCCCCGGATCCATCGCCGCGAGCACATGTCCAATCCCCTCACCCGGCGCTTCAAAGGACGTCTGTCGGCAGGCAGGCGGTTCGCGGCGATGGATGCCTTTTTGCGATAAGCGATGCCCGGATGTCGCCAGACCCGGATCGATGGATGCGATACGGGAGTTGCCCGTTCTGTGCGATGACACCGAAGCGGAGGACCGGCGATGGTGAAGCACACATGTGTGCCCGGACATCAACCCTGGCACAGCACGTCTCCGCACGTCTCCGCTCGTATCCGCGCGGCAACTTCGAATGATCCGAAAAATTGGTCGGAGTGGCGAGATTCGAACTCACGACCCCTGCCTCCCGAAGACAGTGCTCTACCAGGCTGAGCTACACTCCGACCGTGGCGGACCCGATATCCGGTCTGCGCGTCATTTGCAATGGACTCATCGTCGTCATTTCGCCGAGCGGCGCAGCAGGTTTTGCAGCATCTGGATCCGCGGCGTGGTCGGAGTGCCGACGCGGGATTTGGTGCTGACCACCGGCTGGTTCGCCGAGGTGCCCGCCACGTTTTCCCGGATCACGATGTAAAGACCCGATGCGATAATGATCCCGGCGCCGACCCATGTGATGCTGTCCGGGACCTCTCCGAAAAACAGACCGCCATAGGCCGCGGCCCAGATCATCTGCGAATACTGCATGGGCGCGACGATGGCTGCGTCGCCGGCCTTGTAGGCCTGGATCAGGCAAATCCCGCCGGCAAAGGCAAACACCGCCATGCCG
This sequence comes from Pseudomonadota bacterium, assembly GCA_039179965.1. GTDB lineage: Bacteria > Pseudomonadota > Alphaproteobacteria > Rhodobacterales > Rhodobacteraceae > Marinibacterium. Next base: position 39,742 of record JBCDEC010000001.1, on the reverse strand, counting down.
AATTGCAGGCCAAGATCGCCAAGCTCCAGCGGTTCATAGACAAAGGGCATCACGGCGGCCATCACCAGACAGTTCGCCATGATCGGGTAAAGCAACAGGACGGCGCTGCGCTCTTCATGCCCGATCTTGCGCACGATGATGGAGGCCAAAGCACCAAAGAATGCGCCTGTGAGGGCCGCGAGATGGCCAAGCTCCAGCTCCGCGCCACCCGGGCGCAACACCACGATCACGCCGGCCAGACCCACGCACACGGCGCCCCAGCGGTGGATCCCCACGGATTCCCCGAGGATCGGAATCGACAGCACCGTGATCATCAGGGGCATGGTGAAGATGATGGCATAGACCTGCGCAAGCGGCAGGGTGGTGAAGGCGTAGAAGACACAGATCCCGGCCATCATGGCCGAGACCGTGCGCAAGGCTGTCCACCACGGGTGACGGGGTCGCAGATTGCCCTGAGTCGGATCGCGCATCAGCATCAGCATCACCAGCGGAAAGCTGAAGAGAACGCCGAAGAAGATGATCTGGAACGTCGAGTAGCTGATGCCCAGCACCTTGACGATCACATCATGCGTTGAAAACAAGGCAAAGGCGGCCAGCGCAAAGACTGCACCGCGCAGATTGGACGTTGCGCTGTCGCTCATATTCAGAAGTCCCGGATGTTGCCGCTAACAAAACGCCATCATCCGGGAAGGTCAAGACGGGGGCCTAGGCTTCCTCGTCTGCACCGCCAATAAAGCGGTAGATGACTGCGCCAAGGGCACCGCCGATCAGGGGGGCCACCCAGAACATCCAGAGCTGGAGCAGATACGGGCCACCCGCAAAGATGGCCTGCGAGGTGCTGCGCGCGGGATTGACGGATGTGTTGGTGATCGGGATCGAGACCAGGTGGATCAGGGTCAGCGCCAGCCCGATGGCAATGGCTGCAAACCCGGCTGGTGCCCGGGAATCCGTGGCGCCGAGGATCACAAAGATAAATCCTGCGGTCAGCACGATCTCGGCGATCAGGCCAGCGGTCATACTGTATCCGCCGGGCGACAGCGCGCCGTAGCCATTGGCGGCAAAGCCATCGGCGGTGGTGAAGCCTTCGGCCCCGCTGGCAATGAGATACAGCAAGGCGGCGCCGATCAGCGCACCGACAACCTGCGCCACCCAATAGGGCAGAAGCGCGCTGGCCTCATGACGGCCAGCGATCACCAGGCCCAGCGTCACCGCCGGATTGAAGTGTCCGCCCGAGACCCGCCCGATCGCATACACCATGGTCAGGACGGTGAGGCCAAAGGCCAGTGACACGCCCACAAAGCCGATGCCCAGTTCCGGAAACCCAGCCGCAAAAAGCGCGGACCCACAGCCTCCGAACACCAACCAAAACGTGCCGAAGGCTTCGGCGGCTAATTTTTGTTGCATTTCGTTTCCCCCCAGTTGCCGGCCACGCGGCCGGAATCTGCCCAGAACGGTAGCATGGGCACCCAGAAATAGCGCCCGGGAAGGCGCTTTTCCAGTTCGATTTTTTCCCGATTGCGGCCCTCAGAGAGACGCATCCAGAACCGCCAGGATCGCATCGCCCATTTCCGTGGTCGTGACCGGCGCCACGCCCTCTTCGCCCAGCAGGTCCGCGGTGCGCAGACCCTGGGCCAGCACGGTTTCGATGGCCGCTTCCAGCCGGTCGGCCTCCGCGCCGGCATCGAAGGAATAGCGCAGTGCCATGGCAAAGCTCAGGATACAGGCAATCGGATTGGCCTTGCCCTGGCCGGCGATGTCGGGCGCCGAGCCGTGCACGGGTTCGTAAAGCGCCTTGGGCCGACCATTCGACATCGGCGCGCCCAGGCTGGCAGAGGGCAGCATACCCAGCGAACCGGTCAGCATCGCCGCGAGATCGGACAGCATATCGCCAAAGAGGTTGTCGGTGACAATGACATCGAACTGCTTGGGCCAGCGGGTCAGCTGCATGGCCCCGGCGTCAGCGTACATATGGGTCAGCTCGACGTCCGGGTAATCCTGGCCGACTTCGGTGACGACCTCGCGCCAGAGCACGCCGGATTCCATCACATTGGCTTTTTCCATCGAGCAGAGCTTCTTGTTCCGCCGCAGGGCCAGTTCAAAGGCCGACCGGGCCACCCGGTCGATTTCGCTTTCGGTGTAGCGCTGGGTGTTGATGCCGACGCGCTCATTGCCTTCCTCGATGATCCCGCGCGGTTCTCCGAAATAGACCCCGCTGGTCAGTTCGCGGACAATGACGATGTCCAGTCCGGCGACCACTTCGGTCTTGAGTGACGAGAAGTCGGCCAGCGCATCGAAACATTGTGCGGGGCGCAGGTTGGCATAAAGATCCATCTCCTTGCGCAGGCGCAGCAGGCCGCGCTCGGGCTTGACCGAAAAATCCAGCACGTCGTACTTCGGGCCGCCAACGGCGCCCAGCAAGACAGCATCGACCGATTGAGCCTTGTCCATGGTCGCATCGGTCAACGGTGTGCCATGTGCGTCATAGGCCGCGCCGCCTACCAGATCCTCGCTGACATCAAAGCTCAGCCCGCGGTTTTCACCGAACCAGGAGATCACACGACGGACTTCGGCCATCACCTCTGGGCCGATCCCGTCGCCGGGCAAGATAAGGATAGACGGATTGGGCATGGTGGGACCTTCCTGAAAGACAACGCGCCTCAGCTACCTGCCCGGGCGGCGAGCGTCAACTCGACCGCATCGGGGCCGGCGACGATCAGTCCCGCTGCGTGCAGCGCGCGGGCAGGTCTTGCACCAGCAGATCCCAGACTTTGCGGATCCTCGGTGTCATCCGCATCTTCTCATGCGCCGCAATCCAAAGCGGCAAGGGCGGAACGCCCAGGGCCAGGTCGAGCTGTTCGAGCCCGGGAGTCATGCGTCCCACCGGCACCTGAGTGAATCCGATCCCGCAGCCGGCCTGCAGCAACGCCAGGTAGGTCGCCTGATTGTCACAGCGCACGGCAAAGTCCTTGCGCGCCATCTCCAGCCCGCGCGCGCGCATCATGTCGCGGATCAGCGGGTTTTGGTCGAACCCGATCAGATCGTGGTCCCGCAGCGCCTGCTCGGAGTCCGGGCGTCCGCGCCGGTCCAGATAGGAGGTCGCGGCAAAGGCGGCGATCTCGATCTCCGCAAGGTGGCGGGTCACCAGATCCAGTTGGTCGGGCCGATACATCCGCAACGCGATGTCGGCCTTCTGGAAATGCAGGCTTTCGCTGTCATCGGACGCCAGTAGCTCCAGATCGATCTCCGGGGCCTGCGCCCGGATCTCCGCCAGAACCGGCGGCAGGACGTAGTGCGACAGGAACAGGCTCGCGGTCAGACGCACGGTGCCGGCCAGTGCGCCGGCCTGCTCTGCCGCGGCCAGCGACAGGCTGTGCAGGGCCGCCCGCATGGTCCGGGCATGGGGCAGCAGGCTGATCCCGGTCGGGCTCACCCGCAAACCGCGCGCATGACGTTCAAAAAGACTGGCCCCCAGGGCGGCCTCCAGCGTCTGGATCTGCCGGCCGAGCGTGGGCTGGGACCGCCCGAGGGTCTTTGCCGCGGCGGACAGAGAGCCCGTCTCAGCCACGGCCAGAAAACTCTGCACCAGTGTCCAGTCCTGCAAGACATCCGCATCTGCCATTCAGATACGAATAGCAGACCGTCATATTTATGCAATTCACTGGCGCTGGCGGGTGACCCATATGGTGTTCACGACATCGCATTGACGGAGGACCACATGACACGAACCGCCCTGATCCTTGGCGCCAGCGGGCGTCTGGGCCGCCACGCGGCAGAGGCGTTTGCCAAGGCCGGATGGACCATCAACCGCTTCGACCGGCGCACGGATGATCTGATGGGACAGGCGCGCCGCGCCGGGATCATCGTCAACGGCTGGAACCCGGCCTATCCCGACTGGGCCGCGCTGATGCCGGATCTGCACGCCCGCGTGCAGGAGGCCGCCCTGGCCGCCGATATTCCGGTGATCCTGCCCGGGAACGTCTATGTCTACGGACCGGCCACGCCCGCGCCCTGGTCCGCCACCAGCCCGCATGCCGCGCAAAACCCGCTGGGCCGGCTGCGGATCGAGATGGAGCAGAGCTACCGCCGCTCCGGCGCCCGCACGATCCTGCTGCGTGCCGGCGACTTCCTTGACACGCAGGCCTCCGGCAACTGGTTCGATCAGATCCTCGCGGCCAGGATCCGGCGCGGTCACTTCACCTATCCCGGCGATCTCGACACGCCCCATGCCTGGGCCTATCTGCCGGATCTTGCCCGGGCCATGGTCGATCTTGCCGGCAGGTCCGCCGCATTGCCGCCCTATCTCGACCTGCCCTTCCCCGGATACACGCTGACGGGACGCGAGATGGCCGACCATCTCGGCGCCATCACGGGCAAGCGCATCAAGATCAAGCGCTTTGCCTGGTGGGGCCTGTCACTGGCCCGCCCGGTCTGGCCGCTGGCCAGACATATTCTCGAGATGCGCTATCTCTGGACGACGCCGCACTGGCTGGACGGAAGCGCCTATCGCGCGCTTTGCCCGGATCTGGCCGACACGCCGGTTGAAACCGCACTGGCAAGTGCCATCCGGGATCTCTGAACCTTGGGGGGACAGACCGGCCCTGCTGCTTCTTTCTTTTTCCAAATACCCCGGCACATCCGCACCCAAGGCCGATGCCGTCAGGGCAGAGCGAGATCCACCCACACAAGCCCGTGCCGGCTGGCCGTTTGTGCGGCCTCGGCCAGTGGCGCACCGGAATCCGGCCAGACCACACCGCTATCCAGGACGCGCCAGTTGGCGGATGGCAGAACGTAGTCCACCCTAAACCGGCCAAACCCCCAGTCCACCGTATCCTGCGCGGCCGGCCCTTGATGGGACTGCGCCGCGCCGGCCCGTCCACCGGGGCTTTCCGGGGCGGTGTCCACCAGCCTCGGATCAGCGAGCAGCGTGCGGATCGCGTCCAGCCGTCCGTCGCTGTCGAACGGGTCCAGGTTGGCGCCACCGGCCAACACGAAGCGCTCCGGCACCGGCCCGAAGGCGCCGTCGAGATAGTGGCGCCAAAAGACCACCTCATCATGGTTGCGCCGCCCGTTGCGGTCCTCGGCGCCGTCAAAAACCGGCGGTGTGGCATGAAACGTCAGGATCGAGACCGTCTCGCCGCCGGGCAAGGCAACAGGCACCACCCAGTGGGTGGTGCTCGACAGGCGCTGGGCGGCCTGCGCGGCCTCGGAGGGGAAGGGCCGTCCGTCCGGGTGCTTTGGCAACAGCGCCCCCGGCAGATCGCGCCACAGCAGCGGTGAGAAATCCGAAACCTCGTCGTCAAGGATCGGATGGACCGACAGCACCGCAAGCCCGTTCTGCCCGGTGAAGGCGCCGAAACCCTGGGCATCGCCCGGCCCGCCGCTGCGCCCGTCACCGTCCAGGTCGAGCGGGCTGGCGAGGCCGCTGTTGGGCCGGGCCGAAAAGACATAAGGATAGGACTGGCCCTGCGCTGCCAGACGATCGGTCAGGGCGGCCAGCGCCGCTCCGTCGTAGTCCCAGTCAAAGCTCAAGAGGGCGAGGATATCCGGCTTCACCGCGGAAATGATTTCGACCGCCGCGCTGACCTGCGGGTCGTTTCGTTGGATGTCGCGCAGCAGCAGGCCGGGTCCGTCGCGGCGCAATTCGACATCGAAGACGGCCACGCGCAAACGCCCCTCGGCCGCAAGGGCAACGGCAGGGGCAACGGCAGGGGCAATCCACAGCGCTGCGGCCAGGACAGCCCCACGGATCATGCGGTCTGCATGTCCTCGGCGCTGGCGTAGGTGCGCCGACGTTTGTCTTCGATCAGTTCAGCAATACGCACCATGGCAATGCCGCGAATGATCATGGAGGCCGGCAGAAACGCCCAGGCGCTCAGCACCCAGATGATCACGTTGGGATTGCTGGACATCAGCGGCCCGGTCATCGTCGACGCAATCGTCACCAGTGCGGGCAAAAGGAAAGGCGCCAGCGCGCCGAACACGATGTTGACGCGGGCATCGCGCTGCAACCGCAGGATGACGTCGCCACCGGTTGTCGGGTCAAAGAGCGGCAGGTTGATCCAGACGTTGAACACGCCCGTGTTGGCCGGCCAGCCGGTCAGGCGGACGATGATGAAAAACACACCGATCGTGACCAGCGAGGTCACATAGGCCAGCCCGGCGGCACTGCGCGTCAGATCGACCATCAGCCCCGTGGCATCGGGGGGCAACATCAGGATGGCCAGGTGAACCGGCGAAAACGGAAAGTCGAGCGCTCTTCCGATCATGTCACCCAGCCGGTCGACAACGGCCGAAAGGCTCGTCGGCGCCACGACATTGTTGAAGATCACGGTCACGAAGAACGCGGTGAAGAACAATGAGAAAAAACGCAGCCGGTTGATCGGCGGTGCGTCGCGGAATTCGACAAGGCTTGGATAGGTCGTGGTGTATTCGATGAATGTCAGCGTTGCGGCCAGAATGGCGATCAGCAGGACGATCTCAGTCGCGTTGCCAGCCTGCGGCGGCATCAAAAGCGCTGGCGTCGCCACCAGCATACTGACCAGAAATGCGCGCATCAACGCGCCCGTTACACGTGCGACCACGGTACGATCCCTTTTCAATGGACTGGACCGGTACTCTGCCGTTCCATTGTTCCAATTTGCTCAGCCTTGATGACCGACTGCCTCATTCTTGCCTCATTTGTGCAGGGCTTGCGGCAATCGCTCAAGATGTGAGGCCATTAGAGTTAGGATTTGAGGCAAATCCATGAACAAACTGGTGCGTCTTTGCATCAAATCCGCAGCGAAATAAGGCAAAAAGACAAGGGATCACAACATCTTGGGGCTCAGCCCCTGGTGACCGCAAGACGGAGCACGAGGCCAGCTCCGGCCTCGCGCGTTGATGTTAACACTTTGAGCGAATGATCCGGTTCAGACCCAGGGCCGGACCGAGCCCGCCTGCGCCTCAAAGGCATCGATGGAGGACACTTTTTCCAGCGAGAGGCCAATATCATCGAGACCTTCGAGAAGGCAGCGCTTGCGGAACGGGTCGATCTCAAAGCTGATGACCGTCCCGTCAGACGTCGTGACCGTCTGGGCTTCGAGATCCACGGTCATGCGTGCATTGGCGCCGTTCTCGGCATCCTTCATCAGGATATCCACCTGCTCCTGCGGCAGCGCGATAGGCAGAATGCCGTTCTTGAAGCAATTGTTGTAGAAGATGTCGGCAAAGCTCGGCGCAATCACGCAGTGGATGCCAAAATCCTTGATGGCCCAGGGCGCATGTTCACGGCTTGACCCGCAGCCAAAGTTTTCGCCGGCCACGATGATCTCGGCCTCGCGATAGGCCGGCTGGTTCAGGATAAAGTCGGGGATCTCTTCCCCGTCCTGGGTAAAGCGCATCTCATCAAACAGGTTCTTGCCCAGACCGGAGCGCTTGATCGTCTTCAGAAACTGCTTCGGGATGATCATATCGGTGTCGATGTTGATCAGCGGCAGCGGCGCGGCGATTCCGGTGAGGGTCGTGAACTTGTCCATGATGGGCCTCCGTTTTAGCTGCGCCTCTAAACCATGCCGTCCCCGAACAGGCAAGAGGCGCCGTTTGTTGCAAAGCCGTTAGAAACACAGCCTATAGCTGTCTCAGCCACGGCCGCCGTGGGCAGACTTTATGAAAAGGACCAGGGTTATGGCAAAGTACGGCGCGACCATCATGCACGGCAATCGCGATGGGCAGCGGGTTGTGAGTTTTGATGGCCCCGAGGATCTCATGGACCGCTCGCCCATGTCCGTGCTGCGGGTTCTGATGGAGCACCTGGACAGTGCGAGCAACATCGGCCACATCGACTATGAGGTGAACGCCGCGCTGAAGAGTGAAAAGGCAACGGTCGTGACGGTCCTGGGAGAGCTGAAGTTCCGCAGCGGCGACCACCAGCCCTTTATGTGCATGATATCGCCCGCGTGACGGGCTGACCGACAATACGCAGCGGGCGCGATGCGCCCGCCGCACTCCGGCGAGGGCTCAGCCCTTCGCGGCGGTGTCGATCTTGTTTCCCAGGGTGCGCAGGAAAAAGGCCAGTACCACCAGCCCGGCGCCGTTGAAGATCAGCTCGATTCCGAGGAGCAGACCCAAAAGCTCCGGCGCGGCGGCGGCGAAATTGGCCAGGATGTAAATCGCAAGCAAGATCGACAGCGCGCCGGAAATCAGCATTGGCCAATAAAACTGCGTGTCCTTCATGCGCCGCGCGAAAATGATCCGTACAATGCCGCCGGCGGCCAGAAGGATGAGCACCAGCAATGCCAGCGAAATGGTGCCTTCCAGCGGATTGGTGATGAACGAGATCCCAAGGATCACCATCAGCGCGCCCAGAACGATGGCAAAGATCTTTTGCCCCGTGCTTTCGGCGGAAAATCCGGCCACGATCTGAAACCCGCCAGACACCAGAAACAGAATACCTGTGATTGTGGTGAGCGCCAGCGACGCCACCACCGCATTGCCCAGCACAATTACACCGAAAACCACTGAGAGCGCGCCCAGCAACAACCATTTGAGCCAATCTTTCATTGGGATCGTCCTTCCACGACTTTCTTTGAGGCCCCCTATATCACGCCAGACGGGCGGCGCGACCGTAAATCCCCTGGGTTGTGTCAGGTCAGGATCAGGCCTGGGCGACCGGTGGCCGCGCCAGGCGCTTTCGCCGCAAGTGCCAGAGCGCGACGAGGGCCATCAGATAGATGCCGGTCAACCCGGCCAGCAGCGCTGTTGGCCCGCCCGTCGCCAACACCAGCAGGAAGAGAGGCGTGCCGGTCAGATTGCCGATGTTGCCGGTCTGCGCCAGAAGCCCGTAGGCCAGGGCCTGGTCATCCGGCGTGGTATTGAGCTCGGGCACGCTGGCGAAGGCGGAGCCCTGGATCAGCCCCAGCCACAGGAACAGGGCCAGTGAAAAGGTCATCCAGGACGGCTCGGTCCCGCCCAACACACTGGCCAGGGCCCAGCCCACGGTCAGCGCTGCCCCGGCAAAGCCAACCATGTAAAGCACGCTGCCCGACACCGCGCGCAGCAACAAGGGCAGGCCAATGAGAGCGACGGCCGTCGTTATCACGGGCCAGGTCGCCACCGCACGGGCCCGGCTTTCGGGCGGCAGCAGATCCGGCAAGAGGGCGAACATAGAGACGAAACTCATCGTGTAAAACACCCAGCCGACGCCGGGGGCCGAAATCGCGGGGGAGCGGATGGTATGGGCCAGTTGCGCCAGAACCTTTGCCGGTCGCAGGGCCACGGATGGCTCCGGGCCGTCGTGCGCCTTGGCGTCCGGACCGGCGGACAGATGGCGGTGCAACAGCACCCCGAGCACGACCGCCATGCCCAGCATCAGCGCGCCATGGCCGGCAAACAGACCCCCGACGCCGAACTGGCGCACCAGCGGCGGGCCGATCCAGGCCGTCAGGATAAAGGCGGCACCAAAGAAGGTGCTCCACAGGGCCATCGCCGCGCCGCGTGCGCGGTCCGGGCTGATTTGAACGATCAGTGTGGGGGCCGCGACCACGATCGCCAGATGCGACACGCCTTCGACCACTCGGCTGGCGAGCATAAGCGGATAGGCGGGCAAGAGCGCCTGCCACAGGGATATCGCGCCGCCGGTGGCCAGCCCGAAGATCAGCACCCGGCGCGGGCCCAGCCCACCGACAAGGGCACCGGCGACCGCACCGAAGAGCGCGCCGAGCAGGCTGATGATCGATAAGAGCCAGCCGATATGATTGCCCGACCCGGCGTAGATCGCCCGCAACTCCGCAAAGGGCAGGGTGACCTTGGAGAACTGCCCGGCGGCCGCCAGCCCGGCGATCCAGAGCAGGACAATCAAGACAAAGGCGAGACGGAAATGGGCCATATCGCGTGCCTACCCAAGCCATCCGCAATCGGCCACGCCTAAAATATGCGTGCAACGCGGCGCTCAGCGCGACCCGCTGACCAGCCGGGCCGGGGTCCCGTCAGACAGGTAGACCCGCTCCCAGGTGACCTGGCCCGCATCGATACGAATATCCCCGTCCGCACCGGCGGAGGTCAGGAAGTGGCGCGGTTCCGGCACGTAGTCGTCAAACCAGCCGGTCTCCGCCAAAGTGGCCTCTGCGGCGCGGATCTCGTCCGTGGCAAAGGGCCAGAGCGAAATCCCCAGCATGGCGCGCGGGCTGACCTGCCAGCCTTCGGCCCGTTTGCGGGAATAGGCGAGACAAACGTGGGTCGCCTCTTCCACCAGATGCACGGAGGAGCGGGCATCTTCGACCAGGCGTTTGAGCGCACGATCTTCGGACCGTTGCGCGGCAAGGGCCTGTATCACGGTGCGCTGGGTCTGCAGGCCGGGGCGGATCTTTCCGGCCTCCCAGCGTGACACTGTGGTCTGGTCGACGCCGGCCATCTGCGCCAGCGCCAGTTGCTTGATCCCGCGCGCCCGCCGCAACTGGCGCAGACGACGCCCGAAGGCGGGCAGAGGCGAGGGAGTGTGGTCTAACCGCATGGGAAAATCCTTACGATCGGGTCGAAAGCACGGAGCGAATCGGCTAGTGGTGAAGCAGAGGTTAACAAACGATTTGGTGCAAAACATAACCATTCGTGACAAACGATGTTGCGCCAACAGACCTCGGACAGTTGACATAAACGCGCTCTATTATCCGGAAACCGAAAGGTTTCGCGTCTATTCATCAAAGTATCGATTCCACGGAATGCTGTTCTCCGAAATTGATGGTTTGACACCCAGGTGGCTAGATAAGCTCTTCAGATGTAATCCGTTTCGAAAATTTCTTTTGTTCTTGGGGCTTTTGCCGCAACACACTCGAGGTCGAAATTGCGACCCCCGGCGCAGAAGGTTCTAAACTATGAGTTGCCGTATTCACTTTGGGGAAAATTGAATGGCGCTGTCTTGGCAAGGCCACAATTCGATTTGCAAGGCTCGATTAAAATGATATAAGAACACAATTGTGGCTTTGAACTTAAAACTGGAAATGACGATGAAACTTTTTGGTCCACTCGCTCTAGCCGCTTGCTTCGCGACCGGCAGTGCATATGCGGCAACAGTTGAATTTGACACAAACAATGGCTTGGCGCTTAGCCACGGTTCGTTCGTAGGAGATGGTGCATTTGACTTCGGGTCGGGAATAACCGGCACTATCACGACGACAGGCGGCCTAGGTACTGCACAGGTTTACGACACTGGAAACTCGGGCGGTCTTGATACCGACTTGGAGTCCCCTCAGAATTCGTCGGGTGATACCTACGACGGCGGCAATGCACTGATGATCGCGACAGGTACTAGTACCGAGACTAATCCCAACGACCATGGCGGAGGCGGCACAATCGTCTTCGCGTTTCAACAGGATGTTATATTTTCCGGAATCACGCTTATTGATGGTGAAAACAATCAGCAAATCAGCGTAACCACGAACCTTGGCACGCTCCCTCCTCCGCTGGACATACCAGTTGTTCAAGGCGATGATATGTTTGACGTTTATGTGCTTAACCCGTCTGTCACTGTCAACACAATAACCGTGAATTTTGGGGGTTCCGGTGCATTGGATCGGCTTGTCTTGGAGAACCCTAATTTTCAGGCGATTCCTGTCCCAGCAGGTTTGCCCCTTTTGGTAAGCGGTATTGGGGTGTTTGGACTTCTGCGCAGCCGGCGAAAGCGTTCGACCTGAACGTCCAGTTCTTCTTCAGAATCGGTTTCAAGATCTACATAGTAAACTGCTCCTGCCGCGCAAAAGCTTGGCAGGAGCTTCTTTATGCAGGCTTCTTTAGCAGACCGTCAGACCCGATGAAGCTATCTAAATCATCGTCACAGAAACGGAAATAGACTTTCTCGGCAACGAGCTGCGCCCCGAGCTCCTCATAAAACGCCAAGGCGCGTGGGTTGTCTGTCTCGGCGGTCCAATCGAACCGACGGCAGCCCATATCGACCGCCATCCGGGCGAGATGGCGCATGAAATGCCCTCCCAGCCCCAGGCCGCGCGCCTGTTTCGAGACAAACAGGTCTTTCATAATGAACGTTCCACTGGCGTTCAGCGCGGGGTGGAGCACGGTGAATGTGGCGAATCCGCAGGCCGCATCGTCCACACAGGCCAAAACCGCCTGACACCCCGAACGCCCGCTTACAATTTCGTCCGCCGCGTTCCGGGACAGGGTTTCGGCCCCGTTGAGCGCGCCCCAATAGTGCTGATTGGTCTCGTGCAGCAGAATTCCGAGCGCGGAGCGATCCGCCTCAGTGGCCAGGCGAAAAGAAATGTTGTCGGGGGGCACGCGATACAGGTCTCCGATAGTGAATGGGCGCGGTCGCGGATGACCCTGCGCGCCCTATTCTATGTCTGCGACCGGGCGGACACCAAGCGATCCTCCGGCGCCGGGCGAAAGCGGTTGACGCCTCAGAAGGCTATTGCCCAAAAAGTATGCGCGCGACATGAAAATCAAAAAGCGCGCCGCCATGGGGCAGCGCGCTGACTTGATCCGGACCTGCCGGGGCAATCTGGGCGTCGCGCTCAAATCAATTCGCGCACATCCGTCAGCTTGCCGGTGACCGCCGCCGCGGCCGCCATGGCGGGGGACACCAGATGGGTGCGCCCACCGCGCCCCTGCCGGCCTTCGAAGTTGCGGTTGGACGTCGACGCACAGCGCTCCTCCGGGGCCAGCTGGTCCGGGTTCATCGCCAGACACATCGAGCAGCCCGCCAGGCGCCACTCGAACCCGGCCTCCTTGAAGACGTCGGCAATGCCTTCCTCCTCAGCCTGGGCGCGCACGAGACCCGAGCCCGGCACGACCATGGCGCGCATGCCGTCCTTGATCTTCTTGCCTTTCAGGATCTCAGCCGCGGCGCGCAGGTCTTCGATGCGTCCATTGGTGCAGGAGCCGATAAAGACGGTGTCGATCGAGATGTCCGACAATTTGGTGCCAGGGGTCAGCCCCATGTAATCGAGCGCACGCTGCTTGGCTTCGATCCGGTGTTCTTCGAAATCCGCCGGGTCGGGCACGACGTCGGTAATCGGCAGGACATCCTCGGGCGAGGTGCCCCAGGTGACCACGGGCGCAATGTCTTCGCCGCGGATCGTGACGATCTCGTCCCAATGGGCGTCGTCATCGGAATAGAGTGTCTTCCACCAGGCGAGCGCGGCCTCCCACTGCGCGCCCTTCGGCGCATGCGGGCGGCCCATGACATAGTCAAAGGTGGTCTGGTCAGGGGCGATCATGCCGGCGCGGGCGCCGCCCTCGATCGCCATGTTGCAGACCGTCATGCGGCCTTCCATGGTCAAGTTGCGGATCGCTTCGCCACAATATTCGATGACATAGCCGGTGCCGCCAGCGGTGCCCGTTTCGCCAATGATACGCAGGGCAATGTCCTTGGCCGTGACGCCGGGCGCGAGCTTGCCGGTGATTTCGACCTTCATGTTCTTGGACTTCTTCTGGATCAGCGTCTGGGTGGCCAGAACGTGTTCGACTTCGGAGGTGCCGATCCCATGGGCCAGCGAGCCGAAAGCGCCATGCGTCGCGGTATGGCTGTCGCCGCAGACCACCGTCATGCCCGGCAGGGTCCAGCCCTGCTCGGGGCCGACGATATGGACGATGCCCTGACGGATGTCGGTCACAGGGTAGTAATGCAGGCCGAAGTCCTTGGCATTCTTGTCGAGCGCTTCGACCTGGATGCGGCTGTCTTCGGTCATGTTGGCGACATTGTGACGGCCTTCGGTCGTCGGCACGTTGTGATCCGGCACGGCGATGGTCTTTTCCGGTGCGCGGACCTTGCGACCATGCATGCGCAGGCCCTCAAAGGCCTGTGGGCTGGTCACTTCGTGGACAAGATGGCGGTCGATATAAAGCAGGCTGGTGCCGTCTTCGGCCTCGTGGGCAAGATGGGCATCCCAGATTTTGTCATAGAGCGTCTTGGCGGACATGGCTGAACTCTTTTCTTGCAGGCAATAACGGTTGGGGCGGTCGAGCGTCAGGTGCGCGTCGATAGGCGAGCGCGCACCGAGCGCGCGGCCCCGAAAAACCGCCATGGCAAGCGGGCGTGATCGTCGAGATCGAAAATGCGTGTCATAGAGGGCCATCTACGCTGTCGCGGCAGGGCAATCAAGCGTTCTGGGGCAGACATTCGTTGATGCAGGCGGTTGGCAGGGGGGACGGCAACCAGGCCACGTCCGGTCCGCAGGGAGGCCGGCGCGGCTGACTTTCGTCCCGTTCCGGGCTCACTTTCCGCTTAATCTGGCGTCAAAACACCGCGGTCGCAGCGTAAGATTTGCCCTGTCATTGAAACGATACAGGGACATTGTTAAGATAAGTTACCCAAGCGCCGGGGACAGACGGCGCATTTGATAGGAGGACAATGTCCTGACACTCCATACTGACGCGGCTCTTGCCGCTGATGACCGGGCGGGTCTGATGGCCGCCCACCTGGATTACACCAGCGAGGATCTGCTGGAGCGAATCCTTTCCTCTCTTTCCGACGACAAAGCCGAGGACATCGTGCAGATCGATCTGCGCGGTAAATCGTCTATCGGCGATTACATGGTCATCGCCTCCGGGCGCTCGACCCGGCAAGTGGCGGCGCTGTCGGAGAAACTCGTCGAGAACCTCAAGGGTGCCTTTGGTCTCTCTGCCCGTGTCGAGGGCAAGGACATCGGGGATTGGGTTCTGATCGATACCGGTGATGTTGTGGTCCATGTCTTCCGGCCGGAAGTGCGCGACTTTTACCAGTTGGAAAAGATGTGGCAGCCTGCGGGCTCTGCGCCTTTGAACAACTAGGGCCAGACGACCTCGCGGACGTGCCCGGCGGCTGACGCCGGCCGGGCGCCCCGGTGCGACGTCTGGATCAAGCGAAGGGGACGACCATGCGGCTGCGGATCTGCGCGGTGGGCCGCATGCGGGCGGGACCCGAAAAAACACTCGTTGACGATTATGTCATGCGTGCGGGACGCAGTGGCCGGGCCCTGGGACTCGGCCCGGTCGAGATCAGTGAGGTCGACGACCGCAAAGGTGGCGGATCCCAGGCCGAGGAGATCCTGTTGCGCAAGTCGGTTCCCAAAGGGGCGGTTCTGTGCTGCCTTGATGAACGGGGCAAGACCCTGAGTTCCCCTGATCTGGCGGATCGGCTGGCCCGGTGGCGGGATTCCGGGCAGCCTGAAGTGGCCTTTGTCATTGGCGGCGCTGATGGCCTCGCTCCGGATCTTGTGGCGGAGGCTGACCTGAGCCTGTCGTTCGGGCGCATGGTCTGGCCGCATATGCTGGCCCGCGTGATGCTGGCAGAACAGCTCTATCGGGCGACCTCGATTCTGGCCGGCGCCCCCTATCACCGTGCATAGCGTTTTCTGGCGGAGGCGGGCGATGCCCGCCACGATCTTGTCTCGCGCTTGGCCTCCGGCCGCGCGCTCGGCCGCGCCGATCGATCGTCTGCGTCAAAGGAAATCGTGCCGCGGGCGATCCGAGGGTTTGAGCGGTGCGCGGCACACAGGACGTTACGCCCTGTGCGGGACGGTGGCGAAGACGGCAGTCCGAGACTCCGGTCAGTTCAGTTCGACCACGTAGGTCTCGTCCGACCAGCCATGGACGATGCAGCGGGCCTGGACCCGGACCTGGGTTTGCCCTTCCGGGATTTCGACGCCCGAGAGGCTGCGTGTGAACGGCTGCTCGTTCACATGCGGATGATAGAGCACGCGCAGGCCCAATTCCTCACCCTCCATGGAGAGCACCCGCCAGCCATCGGCGTAATGGTCCCACCCGGTGTCGGGATGCGACAGGGTGACGTCGAAGGTCCAGCCGGATCCGGTATCCTGAGCGGTCACGGCCTCGATCACCGGGTCATCGGCGGCAGCGGGGGCGGCGATAACAACCAGCAAGAGCAGCAGGGGTCCGGCGGTCCGGGCAAGAAGATGTCTCATGCCCTGCTCCTACCCGGTTTTGGGTTCTGATGGGGTCACATCCTGGTGTGCGGCCGTCAAAAGCGCCTTTCGGGAATGGGATGCGAATTCCCGCCGCCACAGCATCGCCGTCGTGAGCAGCGTGGCCAGAATCAGCGGCCAGGGGCCCAGGAGCCAGGCGGCGGAGGTCAGGCTGAAATAGGTCGCGCGCATGGCCTTGTTGAAGGCGCGCGACCCGGTGATCGAAATCTCGGCAGCCTGCGTGGCGCGGGGATAGGCGATGCTGTCGGAGGGATCGTTTGGCACCGCGGCCATCAGAATCGCGCAATAGCCAAAAAGCCGGTGCGCCCAGACAAATTTCAAAAAGGCATGGCTGAGAAAGACAATCACAACGGCCAGCTTGATCTCCCATACAATGCGGGGGGCATTGACGAGCGACAGGTCCCCGGCGACGTTGACCAATGGATCGGGATTGCCGATCAGCGCCATTCCGCCCCCAATGGCGATCATCGTGCCCGACGCGAAAAAGGCGGTTCCGGCGCGCATCAGCCCCAGAACCTGGCTGTCAAACATGCGCGGCTGGCGGGTCACCATCTCGCGCATCCAGTCGTAGCGGTAGCGGTTCATCAGCACCGAAACCGACGGTTTGGATTTTGGCGGGTTTTCGATCAGCCAGCTGATCGCGATCCACGACACGATCATCAGGCCGAAAGCGACGGCATCAATAGGGGCGAAGAGCGCCAGGTAGTCGGTCAGGATCATGGCGCGACCCTATGCAGATGCGAGACGCTTGTCAGTTGGTGAAATTGGTAATATTATCTTACCAAATTTGTGCCGCCGGGAGATCGTCCATGGAAATGCCAAAGCCCAACGCTGCTGTTCTTTCGGCCAAGGCGCATGTCGTCCGCCGGTTGCGGGCGGTGCTTGCCGACGATGCGGTGATCTCCGATCCGGCGGAAACCAGGGCCTATGAATGCGATGCGCTCAGCGCCTATCGCTGCCCGCCGCTGGCCGTGGTGCTGCCGGGCTCGACCGAAGAGGTCTCGGCGGTTCTCAAGATCTGCCATGAGGAAGATGTGCCCGTTGTGCCGCGCGGGGCCGGGACGTCACTGGCCGGGGGGTCCCTGCCGACCGCGGATTGCGTGGTGCTGGGCGTAGCACGCATGACCGAGGTGCTGGAGACCAATTACCCGGATCGCTACATCCGCGTGCAGACCGGCAAGACCAACCTCAGCGTGACCGGTGCTGTCGAGGACGAGGACTTTTTCTATGCGCCCGACCCGTCGTCCCAGCTTGCCTGTGCCATTGCCGGAAACATCGCGATGAATTCCGGCGGGGCGCATTGTCTGAAATACGGTGTGACGACGAACAACCTGATGGGCGTGACCATGGTGCTGATGGATGGCACGGTGGTGGAGCTTGGCGGAGCGCATCTTGATGGCGGCGGACTGGATCTGCTGGGACTGGTGTGCGGGTCGGAGGGGCAATTGGGCGTTGTCACCGAAGCGGTCCTGCGGATCCTGCGCAAGCCGGAAGGTGCGCGCCCGGTGCTGATCGGCTTTGATGCGAGCCAGACCGCGGGCGCCTGCGTGTCGGATATCATTCGCGCAGGGCTGCTGCCGGTGGCCATCGAGTTCATGGACCGGCCCTGCATCGAGGCCTGCGAGGCCTTTGCCAAGGCCGGATATCCGATGTGTGAGGCGCTCCTGATCGTGGAAGTGGAAGGCTCCGAGGACGAGATCGCCGCGCAGCTGGAGCGGATAGCGGCGATTGCCCGGAGTCACAATCCGGTGGCGCTGCGCGAAGCCGGCGATGCTGACGAGGCGGCGCGGATCTGGCTGGGGCGCAAGTCGGCCTTCGGGGCGATGGGTCAGATCAACGACTACATGTGTCTGGATGGCACGATCCCGGTGTCCAGCCTGCCGGAGGTTCTGCGCCGGATTGGCGAGTTGTCGCAGGAATATGGGTTGGGCGTGGCCAATGTGTTTCATGCCGGCGACGGCAACATGCATCCGCTGATCCTTTACGATGCCAACAAACCCGGTGACCTGGAGCAGTGCGAGGCCCTGGGCGCGGAGATCCTGAAGCTTTGCGTCGAGGTGGGCGGCTGCCTGACCGGGGAACACGGCGTCGGTGTGGAAAAACGCGAATTGATGTCTCATCAGTACACGCCCGCGGATCTTGAGGCGCAAATGGCCGTGAAAGATGTGTTTGATCCGTCCTGGCTGCTCAATCCGGCGAAGGTGTTTCCCCTGACCGTGTCCGAGACCCGTCGCAGACCTGCCGCGTAAGGCGGGGTTTACCCCGCCCTACGCCCACACAAAAGACCACAAGGACATGCCTATGAACCCTCAAAACGAGGCGGAGCTTGCCGAAGCGATCGCAGGCGCCACCGGTGCCTTGCGGATCGCCGGGGGCGGCACCCGCGACATCGGCCCGCCGGTCGCGGGCGAGGTCCTTGCCACCACCGGTCTCAGCGGGGTCAGCCTGTATGAACCCGGCGCGCTTACCCTTGTGGTCGGCGCGGGGACGCCCTTGTCCGAAGTTGAGGCGGTCCTGGCCGGGGACGGGCAGCGCCTGGCCTTTGAGCCAATGGATCACCGTGCCCTGCTGGGCACCGAGGGGACGCCGACCATCGGTGGCGTGGTGGCTGCGAATGTGTCCGGGCCGCGTCGCGTGCAGGCCGGTGCGTGCCGGGACTTTCTACTCGGCGTGCGGCTGGTTGATGGCACCGGGCAGATCGTCCAGAACGGCGGGCGGGTGATGAAGAATGTCACCGGCTACGATCTGGTCAAGCTGATGGCCGGTGCCTGGGGCACGCTGGGCGTGTTGACGGAGCTGTCGTTCAAGGTTCTCGCGATCCCGGAGACCGAAGCCACCCTGGTGGCGGAGGACCTCGACGTGGCAGCGGCCGTCGCGGCCCTGTCCACGGCCCTGGGCTCGCCATATGACGTGACCGGGGCCGCGCATCTGGGCGCTGACCTCTCCGGACCGGCCCGCACACAGGTGCGCATCGAAGGTCTGGCCGGCTCGGTCGCCTATCGGCAAGACCGGCTTGCCGCTTTGCTGCCGGGTTTCCAGCCGGTCGCGGCCGAGGCAAGCGCTGCGCTTTGGGCCGAGATACGCGACGTGGCGCCCTTTGCCGGGCGGGATGGTGCCGTGTGGCGCGTGTCGGTCCAGCCCTCGCACGCCCCGGGTCTGACCCGGGTGCTGGAAGCGGCCGGTCTGGCGCACAAGGCCATATACGACTGGGGCGGCGGCTTGATCTGGATTCTGGTGCCCGAAACCGAAACCGCCGGGGCAACAGACGTGCGGGAGGCGGTGGCGCAGCTTGGCGGCCACGCCACGCTGATCCGGGGCAGGGCGCGGGCCACGGTCCCGGTCTTTCCGCCCGAAGCGCCGGCTGTCGCGGCCCTGTCGCGCGGCCTGCGCCAGCGGTTCGATCCGCGTGGACTTCTCAACACGGGACTGATGGGATAGGCAATGCAAACGAATTTCACGGATACCCAGTTGCAGGATGCCGGGACAGCCCGGGCCAACGAGATCCTGCGCGCCTGTGTGCATTGCGGCTTTTGCACCGCAACCTGCCCGACCTATCAGGTGCTCGGCGATGAACTCGACAGTCCGCGCGGCCGTATCTACCTGATCAAGGACATGCTTGAAAACGACCGCGTGCCGGATGCCGCGACCGTCAAGCATATTGACCGGTGCCTGTCGTGCCTGGCCTGCATGACCACCTGTCCCTCGGGTGTGCATTACATGCATCTCGTCGATCACGCACGCGCCTATATCGAGGAACGCTATGACCGGCCCTGGTCGGATCGGGCGTTGCGGTGGGTTTTGGCACAGATCCTGCCCTATCCCATGCGCTTTCGGCTTGCCTTGCTCGCAGCCAAGATCGGCCGGCCCTTCAAACGTCTGATCCCCGATGCGCGCCTGCGGGCCATGCTGGAGATGGCGCCAAAACAGATCCCGCCGGTCAGCCGCAACGACGATCCGCAGGTCTTCCCGGCCCGGGGCGAGACGCTCAAGCGGGTCGTGCTGATGACCGGGTGCGCGCAGAAGGCGCTCAACACCGATATCAATGATGCAACGATCCGCCTGCTGACCCGGCTGGGCTGCGAGGTGGTGATCGCTGAGGGCGCCGGCTGCTGTGGCGCGCTGACACACCATATGGGCAAGACCGGCCCGTCCCATTCCGCTGCCGCCGCCAACATCCGCGCCTGGATGACAGAGATCGAGGGGCAGGGGCTCGACGCCATTGTGATCAATACATCGGGCTGCGGCACCACGGTGAAGGACTATGGTCACATGTTTCGCACCGATCCTCTGGCAGATCAGGCCGCGCAGGTGGCGGCGCTGGCGATGGATGTCAGCGAACTCCTGGTCCAGCTCGATCTGCCCGAAGGATCACCGAAAGGCCAGCGTGTGGCCTATCACGCGGCCTGTTCGCTGCAACATGGACAAAAGATCAAGGCGGCGCCCAAAACGCTTCTGAAACGGGCCGGATTTGAGGTGGTCGAACCTGCCGACAGCCATCTGTGCTGCGGCTCGGCAGGGACTTACAACCTGATGCAGCCGGAGATTTCAGGGCAGTTGAAGACCCGCAAGGTCCGCACCCTGGAGGCGCGCAACCCCGACATCATCGCAGCCGGCAATATTGGGTGCATGATGCAGATCGGCTCCGCCACGCAGATCCCGATCGTGCACACGGTCGAGCTTCTGGACTGGGCAACGGGCGGGCCCAAGCCGGCGGCGTTGGCCCGGCCCTGACCGGAGATGGCTGCGGTCGTCCCGAATGTGGCGGACAGACGGCGATTGTGGCCCCATTGGCGCCCGGAACTGGGCTATGTCTTGTCTAATTTTTGCCGCATCCCCGGCCTAGCCTATTGATCGTCGTAGGTCAGGAGACCAGCATGCGCATCATGAGATGGATCTTGACCGCAACATTGGTATGCACAGCGCCTTGGGCCGCTGCGGGTGATCGTGACCTGCAACGGCTCGACACAATGGAGGCCGCACGTGGATGGGAGGCCGTCGGGCGGCTCGACCTGAACGGCAAGGGCTTTTGCACCGGCGCGTTGATCGCGCCAAATCTGGTGCTGACCGCCGCCCATTGTCTGTTTGACAAAACCTCGCGGGGCCGCATCGATCATTCGAAGGTTGAGTTTCTGGCCGGTTGGCGCAATGGACGGGCCTCGGCTTACCGCAAGGTGCGGCGGGCGGTCGTGCATCCTGAATACGACTTCGAGGAAACTCTCACCGCGGATCGCGTGCGCAACGATCTCGCTCTGCTTGAGCTTGACCAGCCGATCCGCAACACCAAGGTCACCCCGTTCCGCACCGCAGCGCGCCCGCACAAAGGCGATGAGGTCGGCATTGTGTCTTATGCACACAACCGCTCGGAGGCCCCGTCCCTGGAAGAGGTTTGCGATGTCATGGCGCGCCAGGAAGGCGTGCTGATCATGTCCTGTTCGGTGGACTTCGGATCTTCGGGTGCGCCGATATTCTCCTTCGCGGGGGACACGCCGCGCATTGTCTCTGTCGTGTCGGCCAAGGCCGAGCTGGATGGGCAGAAGGTGGCGCTGGGCACCTCGCTGGACGCACCGCTTGGCGTGCTCAAGGCCGAACTGGCGGCTGGCAAGGGGCATGGTCTGGCGCCGGCGCCGTCGAACAACCGGATCCGGGTGGGCGATGGCCGCAACCGGACAGGCGCCAAGTTCGTTCGCCCCTGATCCACGCGAACATCCGGCGCTGTCCGTTGCAGGCGCTGTCCGTTGCAGGCGCTGTCCGTTGCAGGCGCTGTCTGTTGTTGGCGCTGTCCGTCACAGGCGCTGGCCGTCAGGGGCGCTGACTCTCCGTTCCGTTGACCCGACCCGCCGCCGGAACGCGTGATCTCACCGGGTCAAAGGCCGATTTCAGATCTCGCGTGACAAGGTCTTGAACTCGGCAGAGTCCCTTCCCACCTGAATGTCAACAAGGCGCCAACACCCGGGCCTTGTCCAACCCGCCCGTCCTGATCGGAGGGCACCCAAAACGTGAATTGCTCAAATATGAGGATAACGACCATGCGTAACAGCTTTGATTTGGCCCCGCTCTACCGTGCCACCGTTGGTTTTGACCGCATCGCGGACATGATGGACCGCGTGATGGCAAGCGACGTGAGCGCCCAAACCTACCCGCCCTACAACATCGAAAAGACCGCTGACGATGCCTACCGCATCTCGGTCGCCGTGGCCGGTTTCTCGCCCGACGACCTGTCGGTCGAAGTCAAGGACGGCGCCGTTGTCGTCGCCGGACGCAAGGCGGATGCAGCGGAGAAAGAGCGGACCTACCTCCACCGTGGCATTGCCACGCGCGCGTTCGAACGCCGCTTCCAGTTGGCCGATCACGTGCGCGTTTCTGGCGCTGGTCATAGCGACGGTATGCTCCACATCGACCTTCAGCGTGAAATCCCGGAAGCGCTGAAACCGCGCCGGATCGACATTTCGTCCAACGTGACGGGCAGTGTCCAAGCCGACGTCGTCGACGCCAAAGCCGTCAACTGATCCCGAACGGTTGTCCTGTCCCGGGTCTCCAGTGCAAGGAGAGAGCCACCGGGGCGGGGTAGCCAAGCCGGTCGCGCCTTATCGTCAGCGCGCTGCGTCCCATCGCAAGCGTAGTGCCTGACAGAGGCGGGACCGCGCCAATTGCCGGATCGCGTTCTCCAACCGGTCCGGCAAAAAAAGGCGCGCCAGCGATGGCGCGCCTTTTACCGTTTTGATCCGTCAGATCATTGCATTGGAACGGTCCAGAACATGGTCTCGCCGGAATGATCGTCGACCCCGTCATTGTCCGTCGAGATGTAGAGCGTGCCATCCGCGCCGATCGCCAGCCCCTCGACCTTGTCCAGGACATAGCCGCCGGTCGAGGTCAGGTCCGACATAAGGTCCCGCACCAGTTCTTTTTCGACAACCGGGAGGTCTCCACCCAGTTCGCCGGGTTCCATACCCTCCAGTGCGACCTTGGTGATCCACTTGGTCTTGGCGAGGTCACCCAGCTGGTTGTCCCGCTCGATCAGGTAGAAGGCGCCATCGTGATAGACGATCTCCGACAGGCCGACCCAGCCGTAATCCGGCTTTTCGGTCGGGTAGTAGACGCCTGTCCAGCTGCCGGTGCCCGGGCTGTAGGCCAGAAGCTTGACGTTTTGCGCGGCATCGTCTTTCCACTCGCGCTGCACTGCGACCCAGACATGGCCGTCTGAATCCACCGTGACGCCTTCAAGACCCGAGTTGGTGGCGTTCGAGGTCAGGCTTTCCGGCACCAGGATCTCTTCGGCGATCACGCCGTCGGCGCCGACGCGCATGATCTTGTTCACCCGGCTGCCGTCGGCGCGGCCCTCATTGGCGAGCCAGAAGCCGCCCTGACCGTCAAGCGCGATGCCTTCGAGATCAAGCGCCGGTGCCGGGGCACCGTCTTTCGTGACCACGGTCTTGCCGATGATCCGCGCCGGCGTTTCGCTGGCATCAATGGTCAGGATCGCCGGCTGGCCGAGGTAGAAACTGTCGGTCACGCCGTAAATCAACCCGTCCTCGCCCATGACCATGCCCGACAATGCGCCCCATCCGATCAGCTCATCTGCACCGGCCGATGTGATGTGGGGATAGGCCGCAGGGGCGTCCTGAAGTTCATAGATCATGACATGAGCGCGCGCGGCGCCGTCTTCGCCAAGGTCCGCCTCGTTGGCCGAGACCAGCAGATTGCGCTGCGGGATCGTCACATAGCCTTCCGGCCCGATGCCCGAGGGCAGAAGCTGGGTCAGCACCGGGTTTGCCGGGTCGGTCACGTCATAGACGCCGACAACCGAAGCCCGCTCGGCGCCGACAAAGACCATCGGCGTGCCGCCGAAGGTATCAAAGGTCACGGACTCGGGCTCCACACCCTTGTTTTCCGAGCGGCCTTCCGGGTAGTGGCCAATTTCGATCACGGCATGCTCAAAGCTCGGGCCGCTTTCATAGATCACGTCTCCGGCCTTGGAGAAAATCGTCCAGCCGCGGCTGCCGCCTTTCCAGTCGCCTTCATTGGCGGTTGCGAAGTGGTTGTCGTCGATCCAGGTCACCGCGTCGGGTTCACGCGGCACCGCCGAAAGCGCGCCGGAGAAGTCGAGCGCATCGTCTTCGGCGACATCGACACCGTCGAGATCCACGGCACCAGCCGAGAAATGCCCGATAACCGTGCCGTCTTTGGCGACCACAACGAGGTAGTTGTTCTCTTGCAGCGTCACGACGGTTTCACCGAGACCATTGATCGAGACATATTCAGGCTCGGGATCTTCCGGCGCGACATCGGCCAGACCGGTCAGATCAACGGTTTTCAGCGTATCGCAGGCCAGCGTGTCGCCGGACACATCGACCATCACCAGACCCCCGGCGGGCAGTTGCGGCAGGCCGCCTTCGCCCAGATCCTCATCGCGTTCGTTTTCGATCGCCACGGCGATGAACGACCCGTCCTTGGCCGCCGCCAGCGAATCCGGCTGACCGCCCAGATCACACCGCGCCGTCTCTTCCCCGGTGGCGGTGTCGATTGCGACAACATGGCCCGACGGCTCGACATAGCTGGCAGATGTGTTGATGCCGACATAGGCCGTGGTGCCGATGACCGCCACACTGGTTGGCTCGCCGTCCAGCGTCACGCTGCCCTTGGGCTGCGGGCTGGAGGGATCGGTGATGTCGATCATGCCGATCACGCCAAGCGGGCTGTCGGTATAGACCAGGGTCATACCATCCGCAGTCGCCGAGATGATCTCGGGCGAGGATTCGCGGTCGGTGTCGTCCCCGTCGGCCATGTTATTGATCACGGCAAACGACGCGACACGGTTGAAGTTCATGTCCTGCGCCAGCCCGGCGCCGGCCACCAGAGCCAACGCGGAGGTCAGAGTTGCTAGCTTACCTGTCATGGGGATCCCCTCAGTTATCTGCTGCGTTGGGTGCCGGGTTTGTGTAACAGCAGTGTGACTGATTTGTTGCGGCGGCGTTATTTTCGGTGAGATCTGCCTCTTGCGCTCTGGTCGACTGTCATGGCACGCCCGCGCGGAGACAGAGGATGTCATGCGGACGCTTTATCTTCATATCGGCCACTCAAAGACCGGCTCCAGCTACCTGCAGGCGAGTTTTGCCAATAGCCTGAAGGCGATGGCGGCGCAGGGCATCGACTATCCTGGCGTACCCTCCGCCGCCGCCAGCGGGTGGCAGATCTCATCCGGTAATGGCCAGCGCCTGCCCATCGATCCGCCCGAAGCCTTCACGGTGACCGGACAGAAGGTTTTTTTCAGCGCCGAGCCTCTCTTTCGGGCCTTCGCGATGGAGCGGCGATGGACCCGGCACCTGGCCGCCTTCTGCGCGCATCACGACATCGGGCAGGTCGAGGTCCTGATGTTCCTGCGTGATCCAATCCTGCATGCGGAAAGCACCTACCAGCAGATGGTCAAACGTGGCGGCATCACCGAAGATGTCGACCCGACGTTTGAGCAATACGTTCAACCGCAATTGGTGTGCGACGCGCTGGACCGGGATTTTGGGCCGGTGCCGCTGAGGTGGCATGTCTTCAACTATGACCGCAACAAGACGGCTTTGCTGGAGATTGCCGAGCGGTTTCTGGGGCTTCCGGCGGGTGTTCTGGAGCGCGGCGGCGATCCTGTCGTCAATCGCTCGATGACGGCCGGGGAACTGATGGTGCTGCGCGGGCTCAATGCGCAGGATCCAAAGGCGGCGCAGGCTTTGGCGGATGCGTGGTGCAACGAGGTGCCCGATGTTGACTCGGAACCGGCGTTTCCATCCCGTCCGATTCAAAAGGCGATGTTGCGCCGGCAGGCGGAGGCCATCAAAGAGATCCATACCCGCCTTGATCCCGCCCAGCAGTATGACACCACGTTGCAGCGTCCGGCGCGCCATCCAGAGCGCTATTTTTTCTCGCCCCGGCAAATCGAGGTCATGGGGCAGGTCCTGGGCGCCCGCACGGGCCATGTCACGCAACAGATGCATCTTGAGCGCGCCCGCAGGTTGCTGCAGGCGGCACAAGTGTCGTTTCGCCAGGGCCGTCCCGGGGATGCTGAACTCAATCTGACCCGCGCCAAGGCGGTGTTGGACCCGCTGGATGACGGGTTTGACCCTTCGATTCCTGGGCTGCGGCAGGGGGCTGCGACCTTGACGGCGAAACTGACGGCAAAACTGGCGGAACAGGCGGCGGCTGCTGCTCCGGATGCGCCGCCGGCCAAGTCCGAACCCTGACTTTGGCCTGGCTTGAG
This sequence comes from Pseudomonadota bacterium, assembly GCA_039179965.1. GTDB lineage: Bacteria > Pseudomonadota > Alphaproteobacteria > Rhodobacterales > Rhodobacteraceae > Marinibacterium. The sequence goes on along the minus strand of JBCDEC010000001.1, from coordinate 13,594 downwards.
GGCCGTGCGCGGATGAAAGATGCCGTCCACCCTGGTCTTTGGGCGCGGGCGTTCGCGCCGTTATTGGAGGCTGGTTCTTTCAACCTGTGAGCCGGCGTCAGGACCGTCTGACGCAGGCGCCCGGTGGATGGCCATTTCCAATGGTGGCAGCGCAACGGTCCGCGCTTTATTGCGGGAGCGCTCAAGGATCGCGGCGTGGGTTTCCTTTGACAGCGGTGCATCAAAGCTCAGCGCGGACCAATTGGCGTGCAGTGCGACGACTTCGGTGTTGATCTGAAACTCATCGATGCTCAGCCGGGCATCCGCCGAACCAGCCACCACCGCCAGCATGGACTGGCGCGTTTCATCGGCGCCGACAAAGCGGCATCCACGCAATCCCAACAGGGTGATGGTCCCGGGCAAGGTGTAGGGACCGATGTGCAAGGTCGCGCTCACGTCGCAAGCGCGACGGACGTTGCGCCAGGTTTGCGTCCACTTCAGCCCGATGTGTCCGGCTTTCACCGCCACCGCGAGCAGCGCCACGACAAGCGGCAACAGCGAAAGACGCGCGTAGTCCGCGAGCGTCCCGCCATTCGGCGATAGCCCGAAGCCCGCCCGAGAGTTGAGTTTCGGTGCCCCCGCGCCGTCTGCCGCTTGTTCGGCATTGGGGATTTCCACGCAAAGCTCGGCCGCCAGATGATCGATCTGATCCAGTTTTTCGATCAGCAACCAGGGCAGGGAAAACTGGCCGGTCGACGCGTAATTTCGTAGCTCTTCAACGGATTGCTTCATGAGTTGCGTCACATCGGGGCGGGCAGTCTGCCCCTGCCAGGCCCGAATCCGCTGCCAGTTCATGTCGCGCAGTTCGGCAGAGATTGTTCTGGGTGCGTCGGACTCGCTTGCGCCGGCCTCGCGCACCAGACGGCGCGTGAGATTGGACAGGTTTTGCCAGTCGAGCGGCGGGCCGCATTGAACCTCTGCCGCACGCAGGGGCGCACCGGTCCCAACACAGAGACCCAGAGCCAACACAACCAAGAGTCCTGCGCGAATCCACTCCATGGCCGGACCCTAGGGTCAAATCCCCTAGGGATCCGTTAACGCATGCCGCTCAGACGGACATGCACACGTACTTCAGCTCGAGATAGTCGTCGATGCCATAATGGCTGCCTTCGCGTCCGAGACCGGATTGCTTGACCCCGCCAAAAGGGGCAACTTCGGTCGAAATGATCCCGGTATTGATCCCGACAATCCCATATTCCAGCGCTTCGGCCACCTTGTAGACCCGGCTGAGATCCTTTGCGTAAAAGTACGAGGCGAGCCCGAAGATCGTGTCATTGGCCATGGCAATCACGTCGTCTTCGGTGTCGAATTTGAACAGCGGCGCCAATGGTCCAAAGGTTTCGTCGGTCGCGAATGCCATGTCCTGCGTTGCGCCGGTGACGATGGTGGGTGGGAAGAAGTTGCCCTCCTGCCCGTGATCCGCGCCGCCCAGAATGATCTGTGCCCCTTTGGCCGTCGCATCCGCGATGTGTTCGCGGACCTTTTCTGCGGCGTCCGGGTTGATCAGCGGGCCAAGATCCGTGCCGGGTTCAAGCCCGTCGCCAACCGTCATCGCCTCGACCTTGGCTTTCAGCTTGACGGCAAAGGCGTCATAGACCCCGGCCTGCACGTAGATCCGGTTGGCGCAGACACAGGTCTGCCCGTTGTTGCGGAACTTGCAGAGAATGGCGCCGTCGACCGCAGCATCCAGATCGGCGTCGTCAAACACGATGAAGGGCGCATTGCCGCCCAGTTCCATTGAGCATTTGAGCACCTGATCGGCGGCCTGCTTGAGCAGGATCCGTCCGACTTCGGTCGAGCCGGTGAAGGTGAGTTTGCGGATCCCGGGGTTTTCGCAGAACTCCTGACCAATGGCCGAGGCCGAAGACGACGTCACCACGTTGAACACACCTTTCGGGAGCCCGGCCCGCTCGGCAAGTACACCCAGAACCAAAGCGGACAGCGGCGTTTCCTTGGCGGGACGTGCCACAAAGGCGCATCCGGCGGCGAGCGCCGGGCCGGCCTTTCGGGTGATCATGGCGTTTGGGAAGTTCCACGGCGTGATGGAGGCCGCCACGCCGATGGGCTGTTTCATCACCATGATACGCTTGTCGCGCTGGTGACCCGGGATTGTGTCTCCGTAGATCCGTTTGGCTTCTTCTGCGAAGAATTCAATGAAACTTGCGCCATAGGCGATTTCGCCCCGGGCCTCGGCCAGGGGCTTGCCCTGCTCGGCCGTGAGAATGGTGCCGAGGTCGTCCTGATGTTCCATCATCAGATCGAACCACTTGCGCAAAATGACAGCGCGTTCCTTGCCCGTCATGGCCGCCCAGTCTTTTTGTGCGGCGACCGCCTGGTCGATCGTGGCGGCGACCTGAGCGCGGCTGAGATCGGCCACCTCCGCGACAACGTCACCGCGCGCGGGATTTATGACCTCGAAGGTTCCGTTGTCGCCTGTCACCCAGGCCCCGTCAACAAAGGCATGAGTGGCCAGAAGGCTCGGATCGTTGAGAAGCGATTGCAAATCTGTGACGGTGTCGCGCATGATGGTCTCCCCCGGGTCTGTCTTGCGTTAGGTGGCCCCTGGAGGCCAGATTGTCCAGTACCGGCGAAGGAGCCTTTGATGGATCTTAGCGATGCCTACGCAGTTTCCCGGTATATTCCGAACGCCGAGAGCTATCGCGACCGCTGGTCACGGCAGGGGGCGGCGTTTCGCGATGCCCTTGGGGATCGGGCCGAACTGGCGGTGCCCTACGGCGACAGCCCGCGCCAGATCTATGACCTGTTTCGGCCCGAAACGGCGCTGCGCGGCACGGTGATCTTTGTGCATGGCGGCTATTGGCGGTCGAACTCTCCGTCGGACTGGTCCTGGCTGGCTGCCGGCCCCTTGGCGCATGGCTGGGCGGTGGCGATGCCAGGATATGATCTTTGCCCGGCGGTTCGGATTTCTGACATCACACGCCAGGTCGCCGCGGCGATTGAGGCGATCTCGACCCGTGGCGCCGGACCTGTGAGCCTGGCCGGGCATTCCGCCGGCGGGCACCTGGTGTCGCGTATGCTGGATCCTGATATCTTGCCGAAGGAAGTCCGGAATCGCCTCACCTGCGTTGTGCCGATTTCGCCTCTGGGCGATCTCAGACCGATCCTGCAGACCGACATGAACGCGGATCTGCGTCTGGATGCGCGCGAGGCTGAGGCCGAAAGCCCGATCTTCATGCAAAACAGACATCCTGTTCCCGTGACGGTGCTGGTCGGCGGCCAGGAAAGACCTGTATTCCTGGATCAGGCGCGGTGGATGTCAGAGGCCTGGGGGATCGAGCAGATCATCGATGCGCCCCGCCACCATTTTGACGTTATCGACGCGCTGGCCGACCCCCAATCCGATCTGACGCTCAGGCTCATCGGCGGTTGAGAAAATTCGACGAATTTTCTCGCGTCACACGGCGCGAATCCTCAACTCCGAACCGCACCGGTCTAGAAAATTCGACGAATTTTCTTCACCGCGCCGCTCGGATCTTGAACCTCTGAGATGAACGCGGCACCGTTGCGGTTCAGAGCAGAGGCGATGGCGTCGTCTCACCCGCCCGGGTTTTCGCTCGTGATTGTCCTGAACGCCGGGATTTGATCTGGCAAGGCAGACCGCGCATGGCACCGACTCCTCTTCGTCCTGAAACTTACCGCTTTCACAATGGACACAAGGCCAAGCTTCCGTTCGATCCGCAGGAATATGAACTTCGGCTCAGCAAACTGCGCGCCCGCATGCAGGCGCTGGGCATCGATGTGGCGCTGTTCACATCGATGCAGAACGTGGCCTATTATTCCGGCTTTCTTTACTGCAGTTTCGGGCGACCCTATGGGCTTGTCGTCACGGCGGATACATCGGTGACGATCTCGGCAGGGATCGATGCGGGTCAGCCCTGGCGGCGCTGCCACGGCGACAATCTGACCTACACGGACTGGACACGGAACAATTTTTGGCGCGCCGTCGCGTCCGTCATAGGCCCCCGCCGCGTGGTCGGATGCGAAAGCGACCATCTCACGCTCATTCAGCGAGACCGGCTGGAAGACTTCCTGCAGCCTCTCACCACGGTCGACATTTCTCTGGAAACCATGGTCGAGCGGATGCACAAAACCGAGGCCGAGATCGCGCTCATCCGGCAGGGCGCGCAGGTGGCGGATCTTGGTGGCTACGCCATTCGCGACGCGATTCGACCGGGCACGCGGGAAATCGACGTGGCCATGGCCGGGCGCGATGCCATGGAGCTAGAGATCGCCAAACGGTTTCCGGATGCCGAATACCGCGACACCTGGGTCTGGTTTCAGTCCGGCCTCAATACGGACGGGGCCCACAACCCGGTGACCGCCCGCGTCCTGGAACACGGCGACATCCTGTCGCTCAACACCTTCCCGATGATTTCCGGCTATTACACGGCTCTGGAGCGCACGCTCTTTGTCGGCCACGCCGACCCTGCCAGCCTCAAGATCTGGGAGGCCAATGTCGCTGCGCATGAATTCGGGATGTCCCTGCTCAAACCGGGTGTGACCTGTGCGGAGGTGACGGCTGACATCAATGCCTTTCTGTCCGACCGCGACCTGCTGCAATACCGGACCTTCGGCTACGGGCACTCCTTTGGCGTCCTGTCCCATTACTATGGACGTGAAGCCGGACTCGAGCTGCGCGAGGACATCGACACGGTACTGGAGCCCGGAATGGTGATTTCGGTAGAGCCGATGCTCACGATCCCGCAGGGTCAACCGGGCGCCGGCGGCTACCGCGAACATGACATTCTGGTGATTTCGGAAACTGGCGCGGAAAACATCACGAACTATCCCTACGGCCCGGAAACCAACATCGTCGGCTAGGATCGCCGCACCGATCACACACAATGACTGCGCTGCGTTTGACAGCGCCGCGGGAGGCCCTGACCCTGGACACAGATCGTGTTCAAGGAGTTTCGCCATGTTTCACCCGTTTGACATCTGGGCCCCAATGATCCGCGCCCCCTTTTCCGGGGACGTCACGCAGGAAATCGTTCCGCGCATTTTCTCTCCGGACTACAAGGGCATTCCCGAAATCGAGGAGAAGGTCCAAAATCAGGTCGCTTCTTACGGCAAACAGCTTGGCAAGGTTCTCGAAGCGCTCCAGACGCTTTCGGAGGCCACCGATGTCCCGCTGCCGGAGATTGATGCGTTGAACACCAGGATTCAGGCACTGAAGGAAGAAAGCCGGGCGCAGATCCGCGCGGATGCAGAGGCTGCACTTGCGCGTCTCAAGGACGCTGACCCGGACGCCTGGCGCGAGGTGACCGGACAAGCCTAGCCCTTGGCGTGCGGACCGCGTACTCTGACGGGACAATGACCCGCGACCGGGGGCGCCCATGATCGCCTTTTTGAAAATGCTGATCCCGCTGCTGATCCTGCTCAGCATCGTTTATATCGTGGCCTCGCTTCGTGGTCGGGCCCGGGCCAAGGCGCGGCTGAAGGAAGATTGGGACGAAGCCGGGCACTCCGGCGACCGGGAGGACTTTGTCGACGATGGCCTGGACGCCTATTCCAGCAGTTTCCGCCGTCGCGTACTTCTGGCAATTTACATTGTGCCACTTTTACTGATCGGCCTCATGGTCTATCTGGCAAACTACAGCTAAGAGGCGCGCATGACCTATGTGAAGTGGACGTTCTTCATCCTGTTCTGGGGTCTTGTGGCCTCGGTGCTCTATTACACCTTGCCGCGCCACGATGTGGTGCGCCTGGTCAACACGGATGTGCGCCGTATCGACTTTGGCGACAATTCGATCTTCTGGGCCAATACCGGGTCCGGCAATGCGGAGGCCACGGCCTCGCGCGATGTCTATTTCATCTCGGGCATCCGGCCCAACGGGCGCACCCGAGTGTATCGCAATGAAGACACTGGCTGGATCTGGCCGCCCTACTTCAAGCTGAATTCCTCGAACCTTCAGACCCGGGCACATGATCTGGTCTCGACGCCGGAGGCCCCAAAGTGGGTTTCGGTCCGCTACTACGGCTGGCGGTTTGAACCGCTGTCAATTTACCCCAATGCCGTGTCGGTCAAACAGGTCGACAGCGCCGACCACCGCAGCATCAGCTACTTCAACATCATCTTCCTGATCGGCTTTGCGATTGTGGTCTACATCCTGCACCGGCGGGTCCGGCGGTTTCGCGAGGCCCGGATCGATCCGGTGATCGACAATGTCACCGAGCGCTTGGAGGCGGCAAGCGACGCTGTGGAAGACGGTGAAGGCCGGTTCCGGCGCTGGTTGAAGACCTGGAAACAGACCTGAGGTCCAGCCACCCTAGTCGGCAAAGAGGTGGCGCGTGCGGGACAGCTCCAGCGCCTGTTCCGGGCCGATAGACAGAAAACTGGCGATCTGTTTGGCGTTGTCGTCCGCGTTGCTGCTTTCGGCCATGATGTAGCAGTTTGAATAGCCGGCATCGCGAATCCGGTCAGATTCGAGATTGAGATCGTTGCGGATCGTGGGCAACAGCCGATCCAGCGTCGCCCGGCTGGTCAGTTCGCCGGCAAGTCCGACCCGTTTGGCATGCCCGACAAGGTATGTGTCGGTAAAGGTGCAGGAGATCTCCAGCAGTTTTGTGGTCGAGCGGTCGGCGTAGAAATCCTGCATCAGGTCCAGATTGGAAGGGTCCAGACAGATGATCAGCCGATCGGTTTCGTAGTAGTCAAAGAGCATCCGCATCAGGGCGCGCCGATGCCGTGTCCGTTTTTCAAGAGAGGTCTGAATGCCGCCCAGATCCGGCAATGGGGTGCGCTCTTCGCTGAAGAGGTAATCGACGGCTGGCAGATTGGTCACCTGGCGGGCCCGTTCCAGAAAGCGCTTGGCGACGTGCCACTTCTTGCAGACCACGATCATCAATTCGCGCTCGCGGCCCACCGTGCTTTCCGCCTCCCAGAACCGAGGCCCGAACCGCCGCCCGATCCGACCGCGGCCTGTCAGGAACTGAAACAGATTGCGGCCCTCGTCGGAGATCTGAAAGTCGATGTCATGGGCGGCGTAGAGCCTCCCCAGCCGGGCGCTCAGTTCCTTGGCCTCCGGGCTGATCTTGCGCGCGAACAGGTAGTCCTGAGACATCAGGAGCTCGTAGTGGTCGTTGTAAAACACCACCGGCATTCCGTAGTCGGTGAACATCAGAAAGGTCAGTGTGCGGTTGCGGATCTCTGCCTCGGGCACGAGATGGCGCACAAGCGTCTGAAAGAACGTCTCGTCCGGGATCCAGGTGGTTCTGAAGAACCGCATGACATCGGCGCGCGCGCGAGAGAAGGCAAGGATGGCCTCAATGGTGCGCCGGCGCAGGCACCACCATTGACTGCCGATCTGGATCTCAAGGTCCGCGGGGATCTTGCGGGTCAGCCCGAGACGCTTTTGGAGATGGCACGACGCATAGAACCACCATTTGTTCGTGCGTTCGTTGAAGTAGTGGCGGTAGATCAGCCGGTCTTCCTTGATGCCGGTCTTGATCCAGTCGCTTTCGAAAAAGTCGAAGCTTTCGATGTAGTCGCATTCCTGAGCGTCGAGGAAATCATGCACGTAGTCCGAGGTCTTGATGGCCATGCAATCGCCGGAAACCATGTAGAAATGGGTGGCGCGCGGGAAAGCTTCAATGGCGGCTTCGACAGCATAGAGCGTGGCCTGGACCAGGGACCATTCCCCCCAGCCGCACTTGATCCGCCTGTGTGCGAAGGTGACGGAGGGATTTGAATCCAGGGCCTCGCGGATCTTGTCAAAGCCGGCCTGCGGGGCGCTTGCGTCGAAGTGAATGGACATATAGTCGCCCGTCGCCGTCAGACGGTTGGCCTGCCGGATGATGGCATCCGGGTCCTTGTGGCATAATAGAATATACGCAATTTTTGCCATGCGGGCGTCTTTTTTTTGAAACCGTTGTCTGCTCTTTGGGTAGTCTGATAGTGATAACGGTCGATTGAATATACAAACTTTGTCTGGTTCTTTGTGATCAAAAGCGGCGCTTCTTTGCGCATACCACCTGAATTGAGGGTTTGAGCCGATGGGGTTTCCCGGAACCTGGATGACGGAAAGCGAAAGCATGGTCTATCGCGTGGTGCCAAAATGCGCCTGCTCGACCATCGGTCAGATCATGTATTACTCCGATCACGGGACGTTCTTTGACGGCGATATCCATGATGCGCAGCAGGGTCTGCACAAATGGGCGCAGGAAGCGAGCCAGGATCCGATCTCACGGGTGGTCAAAGACCATCAGGCCTACGCCTTCACCTTCGTACGCAACCCGTACACCCGGATCCTGTCCTCGTTCTTTGACAAGATCTGCGGGATTCAGCGCAACGGCAAGCGCTATCGCGGGAACATGGTGCCGCTGCTGATCCAGAAGTATGGCATCGAGGTTGGCGGCGACGATGGCAAGGACGAATTCGACCAGATCCGCTCGTTCCGGCGGTTTCTGTTGTTTGCGCGCGATACCATCCGGTGGCGCCGCCCTATGGAACCCGACATCCACTGGTCTGCCATGTCCGGTCATATCTCGACGTTCATCGCGAATGGCGGCCGGTATGACGACATCTTCTGGACAGAGAGCTTCAACGACGGAATGCGCCGTGTCCTCGATGTGACGGAGCATCCGCATGCGGTCGAACTCGACGGTATTCCGCGGTTCAATGAAAGCGAAGGGCACGGACCGACGCGGGCGCATCCGGTGGCCGACTACTTCGATGACCTGTCAAAGCACCTGGTCTACGAGATCTACCACCGTGATTTCGAACTGTTCAAATACGACCGCGACAACCCGGACAACAAGATGCCGATCGGCGAGATTGACCTCGACGAGGTCCACGCCAAGCTGTCGGACTAGGCGAACAGATCGTCACCGGGCGCACGGAAAATTCAAATTTTCCGGACCGTTTTCGTCACCGAAAACGGCGCCCTGCCCAAACAGATGCTTGTGTTGACACCTGTCGCACCCTAGATCCACATGCCATGGCCCAGGAAAAGACCAACCCCAACTACAAGGTGATTGCCGAAAACCGGCGGGCGCGTTTCGATTATGCAATCGAGGACGACATCGAGTGTGGCCTGCAGCTGCATGGCTCCGAAGTGAAGTCGCTCCGCAAGAACGGCGGGAACATCGCGGAAAGCTATGCCGCCGTGGAAAATGGTGAGCTTTGGCTGGTCAATGGCTATATCGCTCCCTACGAGCAGGCGAAGATGTTTCCGCACGAAGAGCGTCGCCGGCGCAAGCTTCTGGTATCGCGCAAGGAATTGGCCAATCTCTGGAACGCCACACAGCGCAAGGGCATGACGCTCGTGCCGCTTGTGATGTATTTCAACCACCGGGGCATTGCCAAGATCAAGCTGGGCATCGCCAAGGGGAAAAAGAACCACGACAAACGCGAAACCGAGGCCAAGCGTGACTGGAACCGTCAAAAGCAGCGGCTTTTGAAAGACCACGCCTGAGGCGCGCGCGCGCCCGCCAGACCCCGCCGCACCCAGGAGCCATGGCCGTGCCGGGCGTGCCGTCTTGCATAGGGCTCTGCGCGGATGTAGCACGTTGAGCAGGGTTGAAACGGAGCGAAGGTCATGCAGGACGATCCCAAAACACTTGTGTCCACGGATTGGCTGGCCGCGCATCTCAAGGATCCGGATCTGCGCATACTGGACGGGTCCTATTATCTTCCGGCGATGGGCCGCGATGCCCGCGCCGAATACGAGACCGCCCACATTCCCGGAGCCCGGTTTTTTGACATAGACGATGTGGCTGACCACCGCTCGGATTTGCCGCATATGCTGCCGCCCGTCGAAAAGTTTATGTCGCGTCTGCGGGCGATGGGTGTCGGGGATGGCCACCAGGTGGTGGTCTATGACGGTGCCGGTCTGTTTTCGGCCCCGCGGGTGTGGTGGATGTTCCGTGTCATGGGGCAGATGAATGTCGCAGTGCTCGACGGCGGATTTGCAAAGTGGCAGGCCGAAGGGCGCGAAGTCGAAGACATGCCGCCCGTGATCCGGGACCGCCATATGACCGTGCGCGTGCAAAACCATCTGGTGCGCGATGTCACACAGGTCTCTGCCGCCTCCAAACTGGGCGACCATACGATCCTCGATGCACGCGCCGCCGCGCGTTTCCGGGGCGAGGCGCCGGAACCCCGGGAGGGGCTGCGCGCCGGACACATCCCGGGCTCGGTCAATCTGCCTTTCACCCGACTGCTCAACGAAGATGGCACACTGAAGCCGACGGACGCGCTGAAGACTGTCTTTGCCGCCGCTGGCGCCGATCTTGGCAAGCCGGTGATCGCATCCTGCGGATCAGGCGTCACCGCCTGTGTGATCGGCCTGGCACTCGAACGTCTGGGCAAGACGGATTATGCCATTTACGATGGGTCCTGGTCGGAATGGGGCCTGTCCCCGACGTTGCCCATCGCTCAGGGAGACGCGTAATGTTTGAAACCCTCCAACCCCTACCGGCGGACAAGATCCTCTCGCTGATGGCGGCCTTCCGCGAAGATCCGCGCCCGGGAAAAATCGATCTTGGTGTCGGGGTCTACAAAAACGCCGATGGCGTGACGCCGATCATGCGGTCTGTCAAAACCGCCGAGGAACAGCTCTGGCAGGCGCAAACCACCAAAAGCTACACCGGGCTGGTCGGCGATCCGGCCTATGCAGATGCGATGATCGACCTGATCTTTGGCGGCGCCGTGGCGCGCGACCGGATCGCCGCAGCCGCGACACCGGGCGGGACAGGCGCCGTTCACAAGGCTTTTGAACTGGTCAAGATGTCGAACCCGGCGGCGCGGATATTCGTGTCCGACCCAACCTGGCCGAACCATCTGTCGATGCTCAAACATCTGGGCATGGAAACCGTGCTCTACCGCTATTTCGACGAGGAAACCCGCGGGCTCGATGTCGATGGCATGTTGACGGACATCGCCACGGCGCGCCCGGGCGATGTGGTCCTGCTGCATGGCTGCTGCCACAATCCCACCGGCGCCAACCCGAACCCCGTCGATTGGCAGGCCACTCTCGCGGCCGTGCAGAAAACCGGGGCGGTGCCAATGATCGATTTGGCCTATCAGGGCTTCGGAGACGGTCTGGAAGAGGATGCCGCGGCCACCCGCCTGATTGCGAGCTCTGTCCCGAACTGCCTGATCGCAGCCAGCTGTTCGAAAAACTTCGGGATCTACCGGGAGCGGGCCGGCCTGATTATGGCGGTCACCGCAGGTGGCACCGAACAGGGATTGACTCAGGCCACCCTGGCCCATCTGAACCGCCAGAACTTTTCCTTCCCGCCAGATCATGGCGCGCGTCTGGTCAGCATGATTCTGAACGACGACGCCCTGCGGCGCGACTGGGCGATGGAGCTGGAGGAGATGCGCCTGGGCATGCTGGCGCTGCGTCAGCAATTGTCCAGCGAGTTGCAGCAGCGCACGGGCTCGGACCGGTTCTCCTTTGTGGCCCAGCATCGGGGCATGTTCTCGCGCCTGGGATTACCGGCGGAGATCGTCACCAGACTGCGCGAAGACCACGCGATCTATATGGTGGGCGACAGCCGCCTGAATATCGCCGGCCTCAATGCATCGACCGTGCCCGTTCTGGCCCAGGCGATTGCCGATACGGTCGACTAGGTGGCCCGGACAAATCCACCCATTGCTGCGGCAGCCCTGGCGGGATGCGTTTTCGCTGCGATGGCGTCCACGTCGCAGGCGCAACCCTCCTTTGACTGTGCCGCAGCGACACATGCGGCCGAAAAAGCCATCTGCGCCTCCGCCGACCTCTCTGCAATGGACCGGGAACTGGCACGCCTCTACGACCTCGCCCGCGCGGGTCCCAACATGACGGCTGACCGGGCGGACAGCCTGCGCGCCACGCAGCGCGACTGGATCAAGGGGCGCAACGCGTGCTGGACAACACAGGACCCGCAGAAGTGCGCTCGCGATGCCTATGCGCTGCGCATCGATGATCTGCGCCGGTCCTACAGTGAGGCCCGCGCGCAACCCGGCCTCTCAACCGGACCCTTCGCATACAGCTGTACCGGCATTGACGCGCTGATCAGCGCCACCTACGTGCAGGCCGGTGACCCGGTGGTCGTGCTGCGTTGGCGCGACCGCACCGAAATCCTGCCGATCGCACGTTCCGCATCCGGCGCCCGGTATCAGGATGGCCAAACCGTGTTCTGGACGAAAGGGCCAGAGGGCACGTTCACCTACGACGGCACGGATCACAGCTGTCAGCAAGAGGATACCGGCTGAGCGCTCCGACCCCGCGTCGCCACCGGCCCTCACGGACATCTATCGTGGCACGATCCAACCGACCTGGTCTGGCCTGGTCTGGCCTGGCCGCTGACCGCCACGTCGTCCGGCCTTTCTTGCCCACCTCTGCTGCTTCTTTCTTTTTCCAAATACCCCGGCCGTCCGCCGATCATCCGGCGCTGCCCTGACCGAAAGGCACAAAAAAAACCCGGGCGCGAACGCCCGGGCCAGTCAGTTGGCTGATTGGAAGGAGTGTCAGCCTTTGGAGAACTCGGGATAGGCTTCCATGCCCAGCTCGGCCATATCGAGACCGTTGATCTCTTCCTCTTCGCTCACCCGGATGCCGAAGATGGCATTCAAAATGAACCAGACGATGGCCGAGACCACGAAGACGAAGACGCCGACGATGATGATCGGGATCAGCTGACCGGTGAAGGTCGCATCCGAATTGGTCAGCAACACGGCCAGGGTGCCCCAGATACCTGCAAAGAGGTGGACCGGGATCGCGCCGACAACGTCGTCGATCTTCATCTTGTCGAGCATTGGCACGGTGAAGACCACGATCACGCCGCCGATGGCACCGATGATGGTGGCCATGCCCAGGGTGGGCGTCAGCGGTTCGGCGGTAATCGACACGAGGCCGGCAAGCGCACCGTTGAGAACCATGGTCAGGTCGACCTTGCCGTACATCACCTGGGTCAGAACCAGGGCTGCAATCGCACCACCGGCAGCCGCCGTATTGGTGTTGGCGAAGATCCGGCTGACGTCGGCGACGTCACCCACGGTGCCCATGGCCAACTGCGAGCCGCCGTTGAAGCCAAACCAGCCCATCCACAGGATGAACGTGCCCAGCGTGGCCAGCGGCAGGTTGGCGCCCAGCATCGGAACGACACGGCCTTCGGAATACTTGCCAAGACGCGGACCCAGGATCAGCGCGCCGGCCAGAGCCGCCCAGCCACCGACCGAGTGCACAACCGTCGAACCGGCAAAGTCGAGGAAGCCGTACTGGCTGTCCAGGAAGCCGCCGCCCCATTTCCAGGAGGCCTGGATCGGGTAGATAAGACCGGTCAGGATCACAACGAAGATCAGGAACGGCCACAGTTTGATCCGCTCTGCAACGGTACCGGACACGATCGAAGCGGTTGCGGCACAGAACATCAGCTGGAAGAAGTAGTCCGATCCGGTCGAGGCATAGCCATAATCGTCCGCGCCATCGCGGGTCACGCCCACGCCTTCCATGACAGCCACGCCAAAGGCGCCCAGATAGCCGCCGGTCTCATCCGAACCGATCGACCAGTTGCCCAGCGGGTACATCAGGTTGTAGCCGATCAG